>CAVQWA010000120.1:0-4844 GCA_963717315.1 uncultured Gemmatimonadales bacterium | reverse complement strand
CCAAGTACCGCTTCGCGTCCTCCCTGCCGTACGACGCCCCCGAGTCGTCAACCCCGTTCAGCACCACCCCGAGCAGGCTCACCCCGACCGCCGTGAGCGAGGCAGCAGCCCGCCGCAGGTCGTCGCTGCGGGTGGTCCCCGCCCGCGCCACCAGGATGGCCGCGTCCACGCTCGCCGCGAGCCCCAGCGTGTCGCTCACCGCCCCCAGCGGGGCGGAGTCGATGACGACCCGGTCGAATTCGGCCGAGACCCGCCGAAGCAGCCCAGCCATCCGATCCGACCCGAGGAGCTCCCCAGGATTGAGCGGCGGCACCCCCCTGGGCAGTAGATAGAGCTGGCCAGCCCCGCCGGTGCAGGGGTGGATCACCGGCGCCCCACTGTCGGGCATCTGGAGCCAGTCCGCCAGGCCCGGCGAGCCCTGGAGGCCAAGTTCCTTGTGGAGCTCGCCTACCCTGAGGTCCCCATCCACGAGGAGCACCCGCTGGCCCATCTGCGCCAGCGCCGCCGCGAGGTTGAGGCCGATCGTGCTCTTCCCCTCGTCCGCGCCGGCACTCGTCACCAGGATGACCCGCGCCGCGCGGCCATGCGTGGAGAACGCCAGCGTCGACCGGAGCGCCTTGACCGCCTCCGCCGCGGCAAGGACCCGATGTTCGCCCCCCGCCTCAAGCGCGAAGAGGCGCTTCGTCTCCCCGGACTTCCCGAAAAGGCCCCGCCCGGACGAGAGCCGGGGCACCGAAACCAGCACCGGCAGGCCGGTCGTCTGCTCGATGTCCGACTCGGAATTCACCCGGTGCCCCACCGCATTCCGCCCGAGCGCGCCCGCCACGCCCAGGAATCCGCCAAGCAGCAACCCCAGGGCCAGCCCAAGCCGCCTCGCGGCTTCACCGGCTCCAAGCCCCACCACCGCCACATCCACCACCCGCACGCTCGCGTCCTCCACTGCCTCGACGACCTCCGCCTCCTTCAACCGCGTCTGCAGCAGGGTGTAGATGTCCGCCAGCACCCGCGCGCTCCGCTCCAGCCGCGCATATTCCACTTCCTTGGCCGGCACCTGCGCCAGCCGCTCCCCGAAGCCCGCGAGTTCGCGGTCAATGGCCGCGACCTGGTTCGCGAGGCCGCCCAGGTAGGTGGTGACCACCGCCGTCGCCTGCTCCTCCAGCGCCGCGAGCTGCCCCGCCACCGCCTGCACGTCCGGGTCGGCCGGCGTCCGCCGCGCCCGGAGCTGGGAGAGTTCCGTCTCCCTCACCGTGAGCGCCTGGAGGAGCGTGGAGGTGGTCTGGTTCCGGAGCAGCGTCGGGAACGCGAGCAGCCGCCGATACGGCGACGCCCCCTGCCCCGCCCGCCCGGCCGCATCCTGCGCGTCCGCGAGCAACCCCGCGAGCGCCTCCCGCTCCGACTCGAGCTCCGCCCGCTGGGCCTGGAGCGCCGCGAGCCGCTCGACCTGCGCCTGTGCCTCCGCCTCGAGGCTCACCACCCGGTTCTGCTCCCGGAACCGGCGCACCGCGTCCTCCGCCGTGCGCAGCTGGACCTGCAGGGTGTCCACCTGGGTCCGGAGGAAGTCCACCGTGCTCCGGTCGCCCACCTTCCGCACCGCGTTCCGCCGCACCAGGTACTGGTGCGCCAGCACGTTCGCGACGTCCCGCGCGAGCTCGGGATCGGGCGCGTCGAACCGGGCCAGGACGACGTTCGCGTCCCGGTTGGGCCGCGACACGCCGAGCGCCTCGCCGAACCGCTCCGCCGCCAGGGTCCGCGGCAGGATCTCCAGCTCGATGCGGTCCAGCTCCGCCGCCGCCGGGGCGAGCACCACCGTCGCCCCCGGCAGCCGCAGCGGCTCGCCCGGGGCCGCCGTGCCCAGGTCGCCCGTGTCCTCGCCCTCGACCAGCTCCGCCGCGAACCGCCCGTCCTCCCCGCGGACCAGCCGCACCCGGCCCTCCGGTGCGTCGGCGTCCGCCTGGACCGCCGCCAGCGCGTCGGCCCGCCGCACGCCCCGCGGCCCCCGCACCGCCACCTGCAGCCCGAGCGAGTCAATGACCGCCTCCGCCAGGCTCCGGCTCCGCAGCACCTCCATCTCGGTGCCGACCTCGGTGCCTCCCTGCAGGTCGCGCAGCGCGTCGAGCACCGGCACGGTGCTCCCCTTCTCCTGGAACTGGAGGGTGGTGCTGGAGCGATAGATCGGCGTGGCAAGCCGGACGTAGGCGAACGCGGCCAGCAGGCCGAGCGCCGTGCACCCCGCCACGATCCACCAGTTGCGGCGGAGGATGGCCCACACTTCGCGCAGGTCGATCTCGTCGTCGGGGGTGGGGCGCGGGGGGGGTGGGGACCAGCCCCCGGGGACCGACGGCGGGACGGCGGGACGGCGGGTTGCGAGGTCCCCCTGCTCCATCGGCGTGAGCTCCCCGCTCATCGCGAGATCACCACGGCGGTGATCGTGGCCGCGGCGGCCACCACGCTCGAGAAGACCCACGGGTTCCGGCTGAGCCAGCTCCGCTGCGGCACCCAGAGCTGGTCGCCCGAACGGAGCGGCGTCCGGCTCACCGGCGTCGCCACGTCGAGCTTCGCGATGACCACCTCCGCCCCACGGCGAAGCTCCACCACGTCGCGCTTGCCGTCCGGCGCCGCCCCGCCCGCGAGCGCCACCGCGTCCGCCAGCGTCATCGTCGGGTCCACCGGGTAGAGCCCCGCCCGCGCCACCGCGCCGAGCACCGACACCCGCCGGAGCGGCACCACCTCGACGCTCGGGTTCACCAGGTACTTCGCGTACTCCCGGAGCAACGCCGGCCGGATGCTGTCGGGATGCAGCGCCGCCACCGGCACCGGCCCGAGCTTCGGGAAGGTGGCGTACCCCCGCTGGTCCACCTGGTACTCCCCGGACAGGTCCGGCTCCCGCCAGACCGCCACCCGCACGAAGTCGCCGGGCCGGAGGCCGTCGGGATGGAACGCCGGCCCCTCCTGCGCCGCCGCCTGCCCGGCCCCAAGCGCCGCCAGCAGCGCCAGTCCCGCGAGCCGCCGCATCAGAACTCCAGCGGCAGGCCCACCGGCCGGCCGTCCCGCGCGGAGAGGTAGATCCCCACCAGCAGCTCCAGCGACTTGAGGCCCTCGCGCCCGTCGGTGTCGGCCTCGGCCTCCCCGCGGAGCGTCGCGAGCACGTTCTCGTAGTAGCCGGCGTGGCCGAAGCCGTACACCGACTCGGTGTCGTAGTTGGCCTGCTCGACCAGCGCGTCGTCGGGATGCGGCTCCGCGAAGGCCCAGTGCTCGATCCGGTTCACCGCCACGCCGCCCACCCGCACGGTGCCGGTCTCGCCGATGACGGTGATGCTCCCCTCGAGGTTCCTCGGATGGGTGAGCATCGAGACGTTCATCGCGCCGAGCGCCCCCGACCGCCAGCGGAAGATGGCGACGCCGGAGTCCTCCACCTCGATGTTCCGCGCCAGCGTGGCGGTGAACGCCTGCACCGTGGCCACCGGCCCCACCAGCCAGTCGAGCAGGTCCACGTAATGGCTCGCCTGGTTCATGAAGGCGCCGCCGTCGAACTCCCAGGTGCCGCGCCAGGGCGCGCTGTCGTAGTACTCCTGCGGCCGGTTCCAGAAGACGTTCACCTGCACCGAGTGGATCCGGCCGAAGCGGCCCTGCATCACCGCCCGCTTGAGGAGCTGGACCGTCGGGTTCCGCCGGTTCTGCTTCACCACGAAGAGCCGGACCCCCGCATGGTCGCAGGCGTGCACCATCCGGAGCCCGTCCTGCCACCGGGTGGCCATCGGCTTCTCCGTGACCACGTGCCGCCCCGCCTCCGCCGCGCGCACCGCCTGCTCCGCGTGGAGCCCGCTCGGGGTGCAGAGCACGACGACGTCCGCGTCGGACCCCGCCAGCAGCCGGTCGAGGGAGTCGAACGGCCGGGCGCCGGTACGCCCGGCCACGGTGGCAAGGGCCCCGGGCGCGGTATCGCACACCGCCACCACCTCGGCGTGGCCGGCGTGGCGGGCGAAGGCGTCGAGGTGCTTGCCGCTGATGCGGCCGCAGCCGACCAGCGCGAAGCGGATGGGCCGCCCGGTGATGGGCGGAGGCGGCGCGGTCATTCGGAGGAGTGCCCGGGGTCGGGGAGTGTCGAAAGCTACGCGCATCCCCTCATCCGGGCCAAGCCTCGGCGGGGGTCAACCGGGAGTGCGCGCGGCGAGCGCGGCGACGACGCGCTCCGACGCCCGCCCGTCCCAGCCCTCGGGGATCCGTGCGCCCCCCCCGCGGCTCGCGAGGGCCTCCGCGCACGAGGCCGCGACGCCGGCGGTGGTGAGGGGCCAGGGCGCCAGCCGGTTGGTGCCCTCGGTGACCGTCACCGGCCGTTCGGTCTGCTCCCGGAGCGTCACGCAGGGGACGCCGAGCGCGGTGGTCTCCTCCTGCAGGCCGCCGGAGTCGGTGAGCACCACCCCGGCGCCCTCGGTGAGCGCCAGCATGTCGAGGTACCCCACCGGCTCGAGCAGCCGGAAGCGGTCGAGCAGCGCCTCGAGGCCCAGCGCGGCGGCGTTCTTCCGGGTGCGCGGATGCACCGGGAAGACCACCGGCATCCGATCGCTGATCTCGCCCAGCGCCTCGAGCACGGCGCGGAGCGCCTGCGGGTCGTCCACGTTGCTCGGCCGGTGGAGCGTGGTCACGACGTACTCCCCGCGCGCCAGGCCGAGCTCCGCGGGGAGCCGGCGCTCCCGGGCGCGCGGAAGCTGCTGCCGCAGGGTGTCGATCATCACGTTGCCCACGAAGTCGATCCGCGAGGCCTCGATCCCCTCGGCGAGGAGGTTGGGTTCCGCGTCGCGCGACGGCGTGAGGAGGCAGTGGGCGAGCCGGTCGGTGAGCACCCG
>CAVQWA010000119.1:0-9706 GCA_963717315.1 uncultured Gemmatimonadales bacterium | reverse complement strand
GCTGTAGCCCGGATTGCAGATGGGGCCTGGCGGCAGTCCGCCTACCACGTACGTATTATAGGGCGACTTGAACTTCAGGTCCTTGTAGGTAAGCGCCTTCTTCCAATAGCCCAGCGCGTATTGCGTGGTCGGGTCGGCCTCGAGCGGCATTCCCCTGCGGTAGCGGTTGATGTAAACCGCCGCGATAAGAGGCCGCTCGCTGTCGTCAACCGCCTCGCGCTCCACTATGGAAGCGATTATCAGCGCTTTGCGCTCATCGAGACCCTGCGGCAAACCTTTAGAGAACAGGGGGACTATCTGCCTGTCAAATTCAGATTTTAGCAAATTAACAACTTCTTGTGGCGGCATATTTTTCTTAAGATTGTAGGTAGAGGGAAACAGGTAGCCTTCCAGTTTCTGGGCGCGCGCCAGCTCAAGGAACGGCGCGGCGGCGGTAATGCTATTGGCCTCCAGCCGTTCCGCTATCTGCTCCATCCGCCACCCCTCAGGGATGACCACCCTGATGCTGCTTACGTAGTTATTATGGGTAAGCTTATGTCCACGGTGATCTTCCTCGTCGTCGTGGGCGCGATCGTGTTGTGGGTCATCTCGGCCTACAACCGCCTGATCACGCTCCGCAACCGCGTCGCCAACGCCTGGAAGCAGATCGACGTCCAGCTCAAGCGGCGGCACGACCTGATCCCCAACCTGGTGGAGGCGGTGAAGGGGGCGATGCAGTTCGAACGGCAGACGATGGAGGCGGTGATCGCAGCGCGCACCCGCGCCGTCTCGGCCACCGGCGTGGCCGCCACCGCGAAGGCCGAGGGGGAGCTGACCCAGGCGCTGGGCCGGCTCTTCGCCGTGATGGAGGCCTATCCCGACCTCAAGGCCACCGGCAACATCTCCCAGCTCCAGGAGGAGCTGACCAGCACCGAGAACAAGATCGGCTTCGCCCGGCAGCACTACAACGACGAGGCCACGCTCTACAACACCGCCCAGGCGCTCTTCCCCACCAACCTCGTGGCGGGGCTGGCCAAGGCCACGCCCGCCGAGCTGTGGGAGATCGAGGATGCGGCGGAGCGCGCGGTGCCGAAGGTGGACCTCTCCGGCGGTGGCGCCGGGACCTGAGCCCGCGTGAACCTCTTCGAACAGCAGCGCGAGAACCGGCGGCGGAGCGTCCTGCTCGTCGCCGTTTTCGTGCTCTTCTTCGCCTGGGTCGGCTTCGGCGGGGACTGGGCGTTCTGGCTCCTCACCCGCGACGCCTCGCCCGGCGGCTACCGCCACGCCATCCCGTGGATCGGCCTGGTCGTCTGCGCGGTCGCGGCGGGGACGGCCCTCTACTCGTGGAGGCGCGGCGCCGACCGGGTGCTCTGGTCCACCGGTGCGTGGGAGGTCGTCGAGCCGGCCACCGACGCCCAGCGGCGGCTGGTGAACGTGGTGGAGGAGATGGCCATCGCCGCCGGCGTCCCGCGCCCGCGGATCTGGGTGGTGCCGGACGACGACCCCAACGCCTTCGCCACGGGGATGACGGCCGACCGGGCCCACGTCGCGGTGACCGCCGGCCTCCTCGAGCGGCTCTCCCGGGACGAACTGCAGGCGGTGGTGGCGCACGAGCTGTCGCACATCCGGAACCTCGACGTCCGCCTGATGACGCTGCTCGCCGCCCTCCTGGGCGCGGTGGCACTGATGTCGGACGGCCTGGGGCGGTTCTTCCGCGGGGGCGGCCGGGTGCGGCTCGGGGGCGGCGGCTCGCGCGGGGGCGGGAAGGGGAAGGGAAACCCGCTCGGGCTCCTGGTCCTCACGCTCTGGGTGCTGACGCTGGTGATCGCCCCGGTGGTGAGCCGGCTGCTCGCGATGGCGGTGAGCCGCGGCCGCGAGCTCCTGGCCGACGCCACCGCGGCCCAGCTCACCCGGCATCCCGCGGCGCTGGCGGCGGCGCTGGAGAAGCTCGCGCAGGCGCACGACCCGACCCGTGCGATCACCCGCGGCGCCGCGCACCTCTGCATCGTGGACCCGCTGGTGCACCCCTTCAGCGAGCGGGAAGGGTTCCTCGGCGACCTCTTCGCCAGCCATCCCCCGATGCGGGTGCGGGTGGCGCGGCTCAAGGCGATGGCCTTCCAGCAGGAGAAGCGGGGAGTGGGGAGCGGGGAGCAGGGAGCGGTGCCGGAGCCCACGCCCTGACCCTCAGGGGCTCGCGATCGCCCCGAGGTAGTTCCATCGGCGATCGAACCAGGCGAGCAGCCGGAATTCGCCCGCGAACACCTCCGGGTGCTCGATGAAGTAGTACGATCCCACCTTGAAGGCGAGGACCGCGGACGTATCCGGGATTCCGGCGCGCGCTGCCATGCGCGCCGTGCCCTCGGCACGGACGGTTTCGCTGGTCACAATACCGACCTTCGAGGCAGGAACCCGGCCGAGCCCCAGGGAGTCGCGCCAGGCGATGCTGCCGGCGGTGTCCTGGGTCGCCACATCCTGCAGGAAGGTGAGGACCTCGGCCGCATGCGCATCCATCGGCCTGCAACGCTGGGCATGCGCCGGCCCGGCCCAGCCAAGCGTGACCAGCAGGATTGGTACCACGGCGCGAACTGCCGTGCCCCCCCATGCATGTAGCCCTGAGGCCCTCTTGATTGAAGTCTGGGTACGAGATTTCACGGTGGGCATCCTTCTCAAGAGGAGCAAGCGACAGCGCATGCGTTCGGGTGGGCGCGGTCGAACGTCCAACGGTTGGTATTGGCCAAGCGGGACGCTTCGTCCAGGACTCCGGCATCAAGTCGATTGATTTGGCCTGACTGTGCCATGACATGGCGGGGCAGCGTCTTCGAGCGCCGCCGTTCCTCGACGAAGCTGCGCTCGCCCAGGTTCGTCGTGCGCAGGAACTTCCGGAGTCGCCACGGGAGCTGGAGGTGCGCCACGCGCGCCGGCAGATCCTCGCTCAGGCTCCTGCACGCGGCGGGAAACTCCCGGCCATGGCGCTCCAGGAAACCGGCCACCGCCTCCTCGCCGGCCGCCGGGGTCGCCGCCTCGCGGATCGCCAGCAGCGCCCCCTTGATCTCGAGCCAGCGCTCGGCCGGCACCTTCGCCTCGATGTTGCGCATCATTGCGAACTGAGTTCGACCTGGGGACATTCGCCGGTTGGTCGATCCAGTTCGCGGTGCAGCTTCGGGCACCGTGACTCGGGATTCGTGAGGCCGCCGCAATGGATAGTGACGTGCCAACCTTGACGCATCTCCTCCGCCACCGCCTCGACGCCGCCGCCCGCCGGAGCATCCACCGGTTCCGCGCCCGGCTCGACCGCTACAAGCTGGTGCGCCGCGAGGAGGTGCGCCGCGAGCTCCTCGCCGACCCGCGCGTCCGGGAGGCCATCGCCGCGCACGCCGCCGGGCACGGGCTCCCGGAGGCGGCGGTGCGCCGCACGGTCGAGGGGTACATCGAGGAGATCGTCCCCGCCTTCAACGTCCTCAGCTACTACAAGGTCGGCTACAACGCGGCGCGGCTCCTCGTGCACCTGCTCTACCGTCCTTCGCTCGGCGCGCGCCACCTCGACCTGCTCCGCACGGTGCCGCGGACCGACGGCGTCGTCTACCTCATCAACCACCGGAGCAACGCGGACTACGTGGTGCTCGCGTACGTCCTCGCCAACACCGCGAGCCTCAGCTACGCGGTGGGCGAGTGGGCCCGCACCTGGCCGCTCGAGTACGCCTTCAAGAGCTTCGGGAGCTTCTTCATCCGGCGCGGCTTCCGCGAGCCGCTCTACCACGCCGTGCTGGAGCGCTACGTCCAGCTCATCACCCGGAACCACGTCACCCAGGCCTTCTTCCCCGAGGGCGGCCTGAGCCGCGACGGGGCGCTGCGCCCACCCAAGCTCGGGCTGCTCGACTACACCCTCCGCACCCTCGCGGAACCGGGCTTCCGGGCCGACCTCTGGCTGGTCCCGGTGGGGATCAACTACGACCGGGTGCTCGAGGACCGGTCGCTCATCCGCGAGCGGCTGGTGGGCGTCGAGCCGCAGGGCCGGCTCGCCCAGTTCCGGACGGTGGCGGGGTACCTCGGCTGGAACACCGTGCGGCTCCTCACCGGGCGGCTCCGGCGCTACGGCCGCGTGGCGGTGAACTTCGGGGAGCCGGTCTCGGCGCGGGGCTGGCTGGCGGCCCAGGAGGCGGACGTTCTCGCGCTCCCGAAGGCGGAGCGGCTGGGGCGGCTCCAGCTGCTGGCGGAGGAGATGATGCGCCGGATCGGTGCCGCGATCCCGGTGACACCGGTGCCGCTCGGGGCGGCGGCGCTGCTCTCGTTCGGGGGCAGCGCCGTGGCGCGGGACCGCGCGCTCGAGCGGATGGACGAGCTGCGCGACGCGCTCCTGGCGGCGGGGGCCACGCTGGTGCCGGCCGACGCCAGCGTGGCCGAGCTCTGGGACCGGGCCCGGCGGACCTTCCGGATGCGGCGGCTGGTGGTGGAGGACGGCGGGACGCTGGTGATCCTGCCGGCGCAGCGGCCCCTGCTGGAGTACTACGCCAACTCGATCCGGCACCGGCTGCCCCGCACCCATCGGTGGGAGATGACGCCGGCCGCGGGCCCCGACGAGACGCTGCCGCACCTGGGCGGGGAACGGGGAACGGGGAAGACGGAGCGGTAGCGGACTGTCCGCCCGCCCGCCCGACCGCCCGACTAACTCCCCGCCGGCGCCTCCTTGAACCCCACCCGCGCGAACTTCTCCCAGCTCGTCTTGCCTCGCCACGCGTCCACCAGCCCGCGCATCCGCCAGTAGAGCGTGAGGTGCCGGTACGAGAACGGCAGCATCTCCAGCACGGCGTAGAGCAGCAGGATGAAGACTTCCCGCCGCTTCGAGAACGGGAGCAGTCCCGCCTGCAGCCGGTCGGCCATGCCGTACCGGAAGCGCCAGGCCCCCACCAGCACGCCGAAGACGTTCACCAGGATGCCGTAGCCCAGCGAGACCAGGAAGAACGCCGCGGCGTACGCATAGTTGAGCAGCTGGATTCCCGCCAGCCAGTCGAGCAGGAGGAAGAAGATCAGGAAGGCGTAGCCCGCGAGCTCGATCAGCGGGCCCCAGTACTCGAAGAGCCAGAAGGTCGGCAGTGCGAACCACCCGATCCGGCCGTACTTCCGGTCGAAGAGCATCTCGCGGTGGTAGTGGAGCGCCTCGCGGAGCCCGCGGTGCCACCGGCCGCGCTGCTTCCGCAGCGACTCCAGCCGTTCCGGCACCTCGGTCCATGCCACCGGGTGGGGCAGGAAGGCGATCCGGCGCTCACTCGCCTTGTCCCGGAGGAAGCGGTGGAGCCGGACGATGATCTCCATGTCCTCGCATACGGTGCCGGTGCGGCCGCCCACGTACTCCTGCACCAGCCGGTGGTCCACCAGCGGCGTGAGGTAGCCCCCCGCCCGGATCACCGTCTCCTTCTCGAAGACCGCGAACACCCCCGACAGGATCAGGATCGCGTCGAGGCGGTCGAGCGCAGTGCGCCCGGTGGTGAACGAGCGCAGGTACTCGACCATCTGGAACCGCGCCAGCGGGTGCTTCGGGAGCCCCACGCTCACCACCCGGCCGTTCCGGATGGTGCACCCGTTCGCGATCGCCACCTGCCCGCCCACCGCCACCACCCGCGGGTCCTCCTGCACCGCGCGCATCAGTTCCTTGAGCGCCCGCGCGTCCAGGATCGAGTCGGCATCGAGCGACACGAAATACGGCATCGTGCTGGCATTGACGCCGGCGTTGAGCGCGTCCGCCTTGCCCCCGTTCTCCTTGTCGATCACCAGCACCTGCGCCACGTTCTCCGGCAGCGCGAGCGTCGCCTCGTACGTGCCCCGCACCGGCATGGTCCCGATGGCCGGCCGGTGGGGCACGTCGGTCCGCCGCAGCCGGAACGCCTCCTTGAGCCGCTCGAGGGTGCGGTCGGTGGAACCGTCGTTCACCACCACGATCTCGAAGCGCGGGTAGTCGCAGTGGACGAGGTTGGTGACCATGTCCACGATGGTCACCTCCTCGTTGAGTGCCGGGACGATCATCGTGAGCGGCTTGGTGTAGTCGCTCCCGTCGATCAGGTCGAGGTCCTCCACGAAGTGGCTCGCCACCCGCCGGCGGACCCGGCCGGCGGACAGCGCGATGAGCGACAGCGTGTACGTGTTGTAGAGGATGAAGTACGCGAGGAAGAGCGGCTGCCCGAGCAGCGCGATGAACGTCAGGACCTCCACCGCGAGCCCGCCGGGCATCAGGCCTCGCCGAGGGCTGCGCGCACGCGGGCGCGCACCTGCTCCGAGGGGTCCTGTGCCGCCACGTCACTCGCCGCCGCGTCGCCGGCGAGGGCCAGCAGCACGCCCGCGCCCGCCCGCCGCGCGGGGTCGGGGTGGGTCCGCACCAGGACGCGGAGCGCCTCGGGGTCGGTGGCGGCGGCGGTCTCGGCGGCGAGCGCGGCCCGGTCCAGGTCGGCCGGCACCGCCAGGTCGGCGCCGCCCAGCAGCGCCGCCACCACCGCCGCGGCCCGGACGCCCGGCTCGGGATCCCGGAGGAGCGCGGCGAGCGGGTCGTCGGGGCCGGGGCGCGCGGTGCGTGCCACCTCGGTCCGCACCGTCGGGTCGGGGTCCCGCGCGAGCGCCGCGGCGGCCGACGGCCGCCTGGCCGCCATCGCCGCCCGCACCGCGTGGCGCCGTACCTCGGGCACCGGGTCGCTCAGCAGCCCTTCGAGCAGGTCGTCCCGCGCCAGTTCGGGCCGCGCGTGGAGCAGCTCGGCCACCGCCTCGCGCACGTCCGGCCGGACGTGCGCCGCCATCGGGGGGAGGAGTCGTGCCAGCCCCGGATGGTGGACGAACCGCGCCACGCGCGCCACCGTGACCAGGTCCTCGTCCCGCGCGCCTGCGCCGAGCGCGTGGTCCACGAATGCGTCGAACGACGACTCCGCCTGCTCGCCGACGGCCGCCAGCACCACCGGGTCGTCGTCAGCCCGGAGCACCCCAAGCAGCTTCGGCAGGGCGCGCTCCGCGGGCAGCCGGTGGAAGAGGGTCACGGCGGTGTGCCGCACCGCGAGGTCGGGGTCGGTGAGCGCGCGGGCCGCAAGCTCCTCGAGCTCCGTGGCGTCGGCCATCGCTCCCAGCGCGGTGAGCGCCGCCGCGCGCACCCGGGGCGCGGGGTCGCTCTGCAGCACCTGCCGGAGCGCGCCGCGGCTGCGCTCGCCCTGGAAGGCGCGGAGCCCGTCCACCAGGCGCACCCGCGCCGCCGGGTCGAGCGCGCCGCGAATCCCCTCGGTCAGCGACTGCGCCATCTCCGCCCGGGACGGGGCGGCGAGCGCTCGGAGCTCGGCGTGCCGTGACTCCCGCACCCGGTGCGCCAGCAGCCGGTACTCCGCGTCCTCCTTGAGCCGGGACTCGAGTACGCGGCGGACCTCCACCTCGTCCGCCATCGCCAGCAGCCGCCCCACGAGGCTCTCCTGCTCGTAGCTGCCGAGGGCCAGCACCGCCGCGGCGCGCGCTGCCGGCTCCGGCTCCCGGAGGCACGCCTGGAGCAGCGCCTCCTCGCCGCCGTCGGCGCGGAGGAGGCCGACGGCGAGGGCGGCCCGCTCCCGCACGGCGGCATCGGGATCCCGGCTCAGGAGCTGCACCATCGCCGATCCCGCATCCTGCCGCCCGAGCCGGGCGAGGCCGTCCACCGAACGCCCCCGCACCTCGGGGTCGGGGTCGCGGAGCCCCTCGCGGAGCAGGGGTGCAGCCTCGGCGTCGCCCGTCCGGCCGAGCACGCTGGCCACCTCCGCGCGCACGGCCCCGGCGGGATCGTCCCGAAGCCGCGCGAGCACCGGCACGGCGTCGGCCTGGCGCGCCTGCGCCAGGGCGCGCACCGCCGTCACCCTTGCCGCTGCGTCGTCGAGCTCGCGGAGTTCCCCGAGGAGTCCCGGCGTCGCGGAAGGATCCAGCCGTGGCACCGCCTCGGCCACCGCCTCGCGGAGGCCCGCGTCCGCGGTCCGGAGGGTGCGAAGGAGGATGGGCACGGCGGACGCGTCGCCCACGCTGCCCAGTGCCCGCGCGGCCGCCTCCCGCACCGCGGGCTCCGTGTCGGTCAGGCGTTCCACCAGGTCGGGCACCACCGGTCGGCAACCGGCCTCCGCGGCTCCCCGCGCCGCGGCCGCACGGACCGGCGCCTCGGGGTCGTGCAGCAGGCGGATGAAATCGTCGCGGGCGCCCGGTGCGCCGACCATCCCGAGCGCCCTGGCCACGGCCGCGCGCACCGCCGGATTCGGGTCGCCGCTTCGCTGCCGGAGCGGGTCGGCGGCCTCCGCGCCCCCCAGGTGGCCGACCAGCTCCACCGCCGCGCGCCGCACCGCGTCGTCGGTGTCGGCCAGCCGGTCCAGCGCCGCGGGCACCGCTTCGCGGACACCGAGGAGGCGCAGCGTGTCGAGCGCCGCGGCGCGGACCTCCGCAGAGTCGTCCGCCGCGGCGACGGCGACCAGCTCGGTCGCCACGTCCCGGCGCGCTGCCTGGCGGATGGCCCCCACCGTGGCCGCGCGCACCCGCGCCGAGGGATGCCGGAGCTGCTCGGAGAGCAGCTCGCGGGCGCCGGCGTGTCCGAAGCGGGTGAAGATGTCCACCATGTCCGGGGTGGCCTCGCCACGCTCGATCATCCCGGTGAGCCGGGCCGGCACGCCCAGCCGCTCGAGGCCTACCGCGGCACGGAGCCGGATCTCGGGGTCGGTATCCTCCAGCGCAGCGAGCAGCGCCCCCTCGGCCGGCGCCCCGATCTGTTCCAGCGCCTCGACGCTCCGCATTCGCACCCACCACGCGGGGTCGCCCAGCCCGCGCACCAGCCGGTCCACGACCTCGGGCGCGTCGAAGCGGCCCAGGGCGCCGGCGATGCGCGCGCGCACGAACGGGGCGGGGTCGGTGAGCAGCCGGTCGAGGAGGTAGGGGACGGCGCGGCCGTCCCGCACCTGGCCGAGCGCGGTGGCGGCCTTCGCACGCACCTCGTCGTCCACGTCCTCGAGGGCGCGGGTGAGCACCGCGAAAGCGCGCGGGACCCGAAGCTCCCCCGAGTCCGATAAGCCTTGAAATCAAATATGCCGGAAAAAATCTGGGCGAATACCTTCAAATGACGGTGGATGAGGCTCGCCTTGTCTTCGAGAACTTCCCGCGAATCGTACGCATCCTCGACACTCTGATATCGGTCGGCCTCGGCTACCTGCGCCTTGGCCAGGAAATCGCCTCGCTCTCCGGCGGCGAAGCGCAGCGGATCAAGCTCTCCCGCGAGCTCTCCAAACGTTCTCACGGCAAAACGCTCTACCTCCTCGACGAGCCCACAACAGGCCTCCACCCTGACGATATCGTCAAACTGATGGGCGTGCTGAACAAGCTTGTCGATAAAGGGAACACGATGATCCTGATCGAGCACAACCTCGATGTGATTAAACTGGCCGACTACATCCTCGACCTCGGCCCTCAGGCCGGCGACGCCGGCGGCGAAATCGTCGCCCGCGGCACTCCGGAACAGATCGCCGCCTCTAAAACATCCCTAACCGCCAAATGGCTAAAACCACTCCTATGACTGTTTACCTAACTCCCCCGCCTCGCTTCATCCCCCAAGTCGAAGCCTCCGCCCTCTACTGCGTCCACGACAACCACCTCCTCCTCGTCCTACGCCATCCGACGAAAGACCACCCCCTCACCTGGGGCGTCCCCGCCGGCAAACTCGAACGTAATGAATCGAGCAATACGTAATGTCGAAAAGTAGGTTACA
>CAVQWA010000118.1:0-8189 GCA_963717315.1 uncultured Gemmatimonadales bacterium | reverse complement strand
GGCGAAGCCGGTATGGCGCTCCGGGTCCACCCCGCAGTTCTCCAGCACCCGGGGGTGCACCATCCCGCAGCCGAGGATCTCCATCCAGCCCGACCCCTTGCACGCGGGGCAGCCGGCGCCGCCGCAGATTCGGCAGGAGACGTCCATCTCCGCCGAGGGCTCGGTGAAGGGGAAGAAGGACGGCCGGAAGCGTACCGCCGTGCCCGGCCCGAAGAGCGCGCGGGCGAAGTGGGCCAGCGTGGCCTTGAGGTCCACGAAGCTGATGCCCTCGTCCACCGCGAGGCCCTCGATCTGGGTGAAGACCGGCGCGTGGGAGGGGTCGAACGGGTCCTTCCGGTATACCGTGCCGGGGATGATGACGCGCACCGGCAGCGCCCCCTCGCGGAGCACGCGGACCTGCACCGGCGAGGTGTGGGTGCGGAGGAGCATCCGGCCCTCCGGCCCGGGGGCGTCGCCCAGGTAGAGGGTGTCGTGCAGGTCCATCGCCGGATGGTCGGGCGGGAAGTTGAGCGCGAGGAAGTTGAGCCACTCGCTCTCGGCCTCGGGGCCGGTGGCGCGGACGAAGCCGAGCTCGCGGAAGATGGCCGTGATCTCGTCGATCACCCGGGTGACCGGGTGGCGCGAGCCGGTCCAGCGCCGGCGGGCGGGCATGGTGAGGTCCACGCCGCGCCAGGCGGCGCGTCCCGCCTCGGCGGCGAGCCCGGCCCGGCGCGCCTCGAAGGCGGCCTCGAACGCGGCGCGCAGGCGGTTGGCCTCCGCGCCGACGGCCTTCCGTTCGTCGAGCGGCAGGGTGGCGAGGGACTTGAGGAGCGCCGTGAGCTCCCCGCTCTTCCGGCCGAGCACGGCGACGTGCTCGGCCTCGAGCTCGGCGGCGCCCAGGGCGGGCACGCGCGCCAGGCGCTCGGCGAGGCGCGCGAGCGCGGGATGCACCGGCGCCCCGGCTACTTCGCGGCCTTCGCGACTTCGGCCACGCGCGCGAACGCCTCGGCGTCGTGCACGGCGATGTCGGCGAGCACCTTCCGGTTGATCTCCACCCCGGCCCGCTTCAGCCCGTCCATCATCCGGCTGTAGGAGAGCCCGTGGATCCGCGCGGCGGCGTTGATGCGGGTGATCCAGAGGCGGCGGAAATCGCCCTTCTTCTTGCGGCGGTCGCGGTAGGCGTAGGCCAGGCCGCGCTCGACGTTCTCCTTGGCCGCCTTGTACAGCTTGCTGCGCGACTGGAAGCCGCCCTTGGCGGCCTTCATGATCTTCTTCTTCCGGGCGTGGTGCGCGACGCCGTTCTTGACGCGAGGCATGGTCGGATTCCCTTACGCCTGGAGGAGGCGGCTGACGCGCGGGAAGTCGGCCGAGGACACCAGGGCGCCCTTCTTGAGCCGGTTCTTCCGCTTGCGGGCCTTCTTGGTCAGGATGTGCGAGTGGTTCGCGTGGAAGCGCTTGAGCTTCCCCGAGCCGGTCTTCTTGAACCGCTTCATCGCGGCCCGCTTGGTCTTCATCTTCGGCATGCGTGCCCCCTCACTTGGGCCCGATGATCATCGTCATGTTGCGGCCCTCCAGCTTCGGCTCGAACTCGATCTTGCCGATGTCCGCGAGGAGCCCGGCGACCCGGTCGAGCACGGCACGGCCGAGCTCCGGGTGGGCCAGCTGCCGGCCGCGGTACATCATCGTGACCTTGACCTTGTTCCCCTCGGTGAGGAACTCCCGCGCGTGGCGGGTCTTGAAGTCGAAGTCGTGGTCGTCGATGCCCGGCCGGTACTTCACTTCCTTCAACTGGATCACGTGCTGCTTCTTCTTCGCCGCGCGCGCGGCCTTGGCCTCCTCGAACTTGAACTTCCCGTAGTCCATGATCTTGACCACGGGGGGCCGGGCCAGCGGCGCGACCTCGACCAGGTCGAGCCCCCGTTCCTGCGCGGCGGCGAGCGCCTCCTCGATGGGCAGCACGCCCAACTGCTCGCCTTCCGCCGTCACCACGCGCACCGGGCTGATCCGGATCTGGCGGTTGACGCGGGTCCTCTTCTCCCGATCAGTGCTCAGGCGTCACTCTCCTGCTGAAGGGCCAAACGCAAACGGACACCCGCTCGCGCCGATGTCCGTGGCCCGGCCCGCGGCGGTGCCGCAGGGCCGGAATCGGGACCCGGTCGCGCCGGCCGGGGCCGGGCTGGGGGTGGGGGGCTGTCTCGCCCCCGCTTCAAGTGCCGGGAAACTAACGAGAGCCCCGGGGCGGGGGCAAGCCCGCAGGCGTGAGCCGGCGGAGGGGCGACCGCCGATGCCGGGTCAGCGCAGCATCCGCGAGAGGGAATCCAGGTCGCCGGAACCGAGCAGGCCGACCCTGGCGAACTCGACCTTCGACGCGCGAACGACAAGAGTGGCAGGTACAGTGAGGATCGGGAGCGATTCCAGCAGGGCGTCGAGGTCGGTCAACTCCACCACGCTGACCCTCGAACTCACCAGGAACGTCTCCGCGCCGTCGCCAGGCGGCGCAACCGCGTACGCCCGGCGGTTCGCAGGGAGGGAATCCAGGAATGCCTCCCAGGTCGGTCGAACGAGTTTGCCGGCGGGACAACTGCGGCGGAGCAGGAAGAGCGCGACAGGCTCCGGCCGGGTTCGGGATATCGTCGCCCCCACCAGGTGCCGGATGCGGCTGACCCTGAGGCCGATTGCGACAGGTCAACGGAGGGAGGCGTGCCCTCCCACCTCTCGATAGCCTTGGACGCGGCGATCAGGATCGCGACAACGAGGACGACACCCGTTGCGGCGTCCAAGACCCTTTGTCTCACAAACGCAGCCCCCCGAGCCGCAATTCGTACACGTGGACCGAGCGGCTGCCATCAGGCCATTCGGCGATCCCGACGATTCTGTTGGCCCCGCCCCGGATCTGCACGAGAGGTTCCGACACCTGCAGGGACGCGAGGAGGGAATCTGCACGGCTCCAGACGTCGAGCCGACCCGGCAGCCCGT
The DNA here is from genome assembly GCA_963717315.1 of uncultured Gemmatimonadales bacterium. Classification (GTDB taxonomy): domain Bacteria; phylum Gemmatimonadota; class Gemmatimonadetes; order Gemmatimonadales; family GWC2-71-9; genus JAICEH01. The sequence goes on along the minus strand of CAVQWA010000118.1, from coordinate 5,234 downwards.
GAGGCGTCGTCGGCATGACCACCAGCAGCGAATCGGACAGCAGGGCAAACGCACGAGGCCCGAGCTGCCGCTTCGGCTGGTCGAGGAACCCCGGCCGCGAGGTCAAGCCCTTGCGTCGCATCGCCGCCATGACCTCCTCGATTTCCTCGGGAGCCCAATCCACTGGCGCCAGGTCGGAACGCCATAGGGAATCGAGGACCCTCCCGGATGGGCTAATCCGGTAGATGCGGTACTGCCCGTCCCGGGCCCCTACAAGTGCGACACCGTCACGTGCGACGACGGCCGGGCAGTACTCGCAGGTGAGGGCCGGCCGCGAGGGGGTTTCGGTGGCTGCGGACAAGGACAGGCGGACTGCCTCAGCGCCCGTGGTTGAATCCGGCACCGCCTTGAGCACCAGGGTCTCCTCGCCGGTGGATTCGTCGAGGTCAAGGTGCTTCACGCGGACGCCGGCGGCCCCGTAGACGAGGTGAAGGTACATCCCAGCCAGGGGATAGGTGCCAACGTGTCGACCCGAGGCATCCCAGACAACGAGTCGCCGGTTCCCGAGATCGTTGACGATGACTCGTCCGCGGTCATCCACCACCACCTCGGTCGGCCGACGCAACTCGCCGGGGCCGGCCCCCGATGCCCCGACTTCTTGGACGTGAGCTCCCGACGAGTCATAGTAGTGCAGCCGTCCGAGCGGGGCGTCCAGGACGACGACCCCGCCGCCGGGAAGCGGCGCTGCGTCCTCAATCACGAGCGGGAAATCCGGCGCGGCGGAATCGACCGCCAACACCATCGACACCGTCACGCCGCCCGTGGCGGGCGCGGAGTCGCCGCGGCGGTCGGCCGTGCACCCGACCGCGGCAGCGGCCGCGACGGCGACGGCACCAACACCACGACGCAGCATGCCGGCCACGCGGTGGTCAGGGAGCGGGTTCAGGGACAGTTGTGGCCGCGACCGTTGGCGTCGACCCGAAGGGCACTCTCGAAGCAGCCAACACAAGTCTCCTCGGCGGCCTGGGCGCGGCCCCCAGGTGTCAAGCTGGTGGCGACGAGGGCGGCGATGGCAAGGAGAAGGCGGACCAGGAGTTTCATGGCTGCGCTCCCGCGTGAGGAGGGGGTCCGGCACCACTCCACGGAGTGGCAGGGCACAACCACGGACCACCTGGGCCAGTTTACGCCCCCCCCAACTGTCAAGAGCCACGCGAGCTTCGGTCCAACGGAGCGAAGCGACGGCATCAGGTCGCCTGCACGACCAATCGACCCCGCTCGCCCCCGGCCCGCGCCAAGCCCACCTCCGGGTCATGCTCGAAGGCGAGCAGCCACCCCTCCCGGCCCGCCTCCGCCAGCAGCGCCCGCTTGCTCTCGAGCGTCCGGAGCGGCTCCACGTCGTAGCCCATGATCCAGGGGAGCGGCAGGTGCTGGCTGGTGGGGATCACGTCCCCCAGGAAGCAGAGGGTCTCGCCCCCGTCCCGGACCAGGATCGACTGGTGCCAGGGGACGTGCCCGGGGGTGAGCCGCACCGAGATCCCCGGCAGCGCCTCGCCGTCGCCGTCGAGCAGCCGCCAGCGCCCGGCGGCGTCCACCGGCTCGAAGTTGTGGGGCAGGTAACTCGCGCGGGTGCGCTCGTTGGTGTGCCGCGCGTACTCGAGCTCGTTCCGCTGCACCACGTAGGTGGCGTTCGGGAAACCGAGTCGCACGCCATCGGCGCCGTCCCGCAGCGTGTTCCCGCCGGCGTGGTCGAAGTGCAGGTGGGTGTTGATCACCCAGCGCACGTCGGCCGGGGCGTGGCCCAGGGAACGGAGCGCGTCCTCGAGCCGGGTGGGGCCGGGGTCGCCGGCGTTCTCGACCCCGTAGATCTCGTGGAACTTCGCGTCCTCCTTGTCGCCGAGGCCGGTGTCCACCAGCACCAGGCCGTCGGGATGCTCCACCAGGAGCGGACGCATCGCGAGCGGGATCCGGTTCCGGGCGTCGGGCGCGATGCGCTTCTCCCAGAGCGGCTTCGGCACCACGCCGAACATCGCGCCGCCGTCGAGGCGCTGGAGGCCGGCGTGGAGCAGGTGGCACCTGAGGGAGCCCACCCGGAAGGACCGGGTCACGGCCGGCCCCGGCCCGGTCACGCCACCCTCCGCGGCCGGATCATCCCCTCCACGTCCGCCAGCGTTCGCGCCCCCTTCTCCCGGGCCAGCCCCAGGAGCCTCTGGAGCAGGTCGGCGGTGGCGAGCGCATCGCCGGCGGCGCGATGGCGCGCGGGCATCTCGAGCTGGAACCGCTCGATCAGCGCGTCGAGCCCGGCGGACGGGAGGCCGGGCACGAGCCGGCGCGCGAGCCGCACCGTGCAGAGCCGGGTGCCGGCCAGCAGGACGCCGCGCGCGCGCCGGAGGCCGTGGTCCACGAAGCCCCAGTCGAACCGCGCGTTGTGCGCCACGAACACCCGGCCCGCGAGCGCGCCGGCCACGGCGTCCGCCACCACCTCGAACGGCGGCGCCGCGGCCACCATCCGGTCGGTGATCCCGGTGAGCGCGGTGATCATCGCCGGGATCGGCCGGCCGGGATTCACCAGCGAGTCCACCACCACCTCGCGCCGGTTGCCCTGCACCACGACGACCGCGATCTCGGTGATCCGGTCGTCCTCCGCCGCGCGCATCCCGGTGGTCTCCACGTCCACCACCGCGAAGGCGCACTCGTCGAGCAGCGGCGATCCCTGCGCCTCCGCCACGGCGGCCCAGCGGCCGTCGGGAAGCTGCCGCACCCGCGGGTCGGCGCCGAGGAGTGCCGCGGCGAGCCGCTCGGCGATCGCGGGCGGCGCGTCGGCCAGGCCGAGCACCTCCCGGGCGAGCACCGGGGCGGTCCGGGGGCCCTCGCGCAGCAGCACGAGGGCCCGGTCGGCCAGGGTCGAGGCGGGCGGGAACGCGAGTCCGGTCACGTCGCCGCGCGGCGCAGCGGGAGCGTCATGCAGCGCGGCCCCCCGCCGCCCCGCACCAGCTCGCCGCCCTCGATCGTGATCACGGTCCGCTCCCCCTCCTTCGGCCGCGCGTCGCCCTCGAGCAGCTCGTAGCCGGGCACGACCCGGAAGCCGGCCCGGGACAGCTCACCGAGGGTGTAGTCGTTGCGGCGGTAGGCGATCACGGTGCCGGGACGCACCGCGAGGAAATTGCAGGCGCTCGACCACTGCTCCCGGTCCTGGCTCGACCGCTCGGAGCCCCCGATGAGCACCGCCTCGAGCGGGAATCCCACCTCGCGAAGCGCGGCGAAGAAGTCGGCCCGCTCGTGCACCGTGTCCTCGCCCCGGCGGCGGTGGAGCACCGCCAGCCGCTCGGGGCCGCGGAAGCAGGGCGGGTAGACCGAGCAGAGGTCGCGGTCGAGCATCGAGAAGACCATGTCGAGGTGGATGGCCGTCTGGGTGTCGGGCATCACCACGATGAGCACGTCGGTGGCCAGTCCGCGCGCGAAGACCTCGTCGCAGAGCTGGTCCAGCGCGGCCGCGCTGGTCCGCTCGCTGAACCCCACGACGAGGAGGTCGTCCCGCAGGCGGTGCACGTCGCCCCCCTCGACGGTGAACCCGGCGCGCCGCTCCTCGGACCCGTCGTAGAGGATGCCGGCGTTCGCCAGCTTCGGGTGGAACCGGAAGAGCGCCTTCACCAGGAGCTCCTCGGTCCAGCGCACGCCATAGCGCATCGAGCCCACCACGGCGTGCTCCCCGATCACCATCCCGATGTCCCGGGGGAAGAAGAGGTTCGGCAGCGGCGGGAGGCTGTAGACCGGCTCGTTCACCGAGCGCGCGATGGCACCGACCTTCTCCACCGTGCCCTCGACGATCATCGTCACCAGCTCCTCGGGCGGCAGCGCCTGCAGCCGCTGCGCGAGGGGCTCGGAGGCCACCACGTCCATCGTCTTGGTGATGACGAACGAGCGGGCCTCGTCGTTGGCGAGGACCTCGCCGAGCAGGTCACGCACCTGGAGCACCTCGCAGAAGCGCTCGAGCACCGCGACGAAGCGCCGGTGCTCCTTCTGCGCGATCTCCAGGTCCACGATGTCGTCGTAGAGGAAGTCCTCGCGGTTGCGCGGGGTGACGGCCTCGAGCTCGGCGCCCGGAGTGTGCACCAGGACGCTCTCGAGCCGGCCGACTTCCGAGTTCACGAGGAGGCGGGAGGACATGGGGAGGGAATCTAAACCGGGGGGAACGGGGGGCGGGGAGGGGAGAGGGGAGAGGGGAGAGGGGCCGCTCCCCTCTCCCCTCTCCCCTCTCCCCTCCCCGCCTACCGGTTCGTCAGCGCGAAGCTCAGCGCCTCGAGCTCCATCGCGAGGCTGATGGTCTTCACCTCCACCTCGGGCGGGACGACCAGCTGCACCGGGGCCACGTTGAGGATCGCAGTGACCCCCGCCGCCGCCAGCCGGTCGGCCAGGGGCTGGGCGGCGTCGGCCGGCACCGCGAGGATCGCGATCTCCACCGGCGCCCGGCCGAGCTCCGCCTCCAGCCCCGACTCGCCCAGCACGGTGAGGCCCTTCCAGGCCGTGCCGACCTTGCGGGGGTCGTTGTCGAACACCGCCACGATGTCGAAGCCGCGCTCCCGGAATCCGTGGTGCTCGATCAGCGCGCTGCCGATCTTCCCCGCCCCGAGCAGCGCCACCCGCCAGCGGCGGCCGAGGCCGAGGATCTCGCGCAGCTTCGCCACCATCTCCGGCACGGCGTAGCCCATCCCCCGCTTGCCGAACGACCCGAAGAACGAGAGGTCCTTCCGCACCTGCGCCGACGTGGTCCCCCCGCGCGACGCCAGCTCGTCCGAGCTGACCGTCGCGACCCCCCGGGCGTCGAATTCCTCGAGGAACCGGAGATACAGTGAAAGGCGTCGGACGGTGGACTCGGCGACCTTGCGCATCAGCTTTTGTGAAAGTTTTCACAAAGCTAGCCGCCGAGCCAACCTCCGTCAACGAGGGCGTGATGCAGGCGCACGAAGTCGGCGGGGGCGAGGGCCTCCGGCCGGAGCCCCGGGGTCACGCCCGCCCGGTCGAGGGCGGCCGCGGCGCGCTCGGCGTCCCACCCGGTGAGCTCGCGCACGCCCCGCTGCAGCTGCTTTCGCCGGAATCCGAAGAGCCCCACGACGGTGCGGCGGAAGGCCGCCACCTCCCCGTCGCCCACGAGCGGCTCCGCCAGCGGCAGGAGGCGGACGACGGCGGACTCCACTTTCGGCGGGGGATGGAACGCGCCGGCGGGCACCCGGAAGAGCCGCTCCACCGCGGCCACGGCC
>CAVQWA010000117.1:0-28536 GCA_963717315.1 uncultured Gemmatimonadales bacterium | reverse complement strand
TACCGTGCCACGTCGCTCGCGGACCTGTTGCGGGAGGAGCCGTCAGACCGCCGCTGACGCGGCGCCATCGAGGGCGGCGCGCACGCGGCGAACCAGCTGGTCGGGCGTGAAGGGCTTGGCGAGGAGGGTGACGCCGGGCAGCAGCACCCCGTGCTCCTGCAGCTGACCGTCGGTGTAGCCGGACATGAACAGGACCCGGAGGCCGGCGCGGCGCGCCGTGAGCCCGTCGGCGAGCGCCGGGCCGCTCCGCTCCGGCATCACCACGTCGGTGAGCAGGAGGTCGATCGTGCCCTCGTGGGCGTCGGCGAGGCGATCGGCCTCCTCGGCGCCGGCGGCGGCGAGCACGCGGTAGCCGGCACCGCGGAGCACCCGCACCGCGAGGTGCCGCACCGGTGCCTCGTCCTCCACGACCAGGACCGTTTCCCGGCCGCTGCCCTCGGGGCCCGAGGCCGCGGTCGCGGGCGGCTCCGCGTCGAGCGGCCGGTCGGCCGGGGGGAGCCGGATGGTGAACCGGGCACCCCGCCCCGGCTCGCTCTCGACCCCGATGTGGCCGCCCGCCTGGCTCACGATCCCGTAGACCGTCGCGAGGCCGAGGCCGGTGCCGCGGCCCGGAGGCTTGGTCGTGAAGAACGGCTCGAAGACGTGGGCGAGCGTCTTGGCGTCCATCCCCTCACCGGAATCCTCCACCACCAGCACCACCTGGCCGTCGCGCGCGAGCGCGGGGGGGAGGCCGCGCGGGTCGGGTGGCGGGGGACGCATCCGGGTGCGGATGCCGAGCCGGCCGCCGCGGGGCATCGCGTCGCGGGAGTTCACGGCCAGGTTGACGATCACCTGCTCGAGCTGGGCCGCGTCGGCGTACACCGGCGCCATCGGCTCGGCCAGGTCGATCTCGAGCGCGATGTCCTCGCCCAGCAGGCGGCGGAGCATCGTGGTGACGCCCCGCACCACGTCGTTGAGGTCCACCACGCGGGGGGCGACCACCTGCCTCCGGCTGAACGCCAGGAGCTGGCGGGTGAGCTCCGCGGCGCGGTTGGCGGCGCGGCGGATCTCCTCCACGTCGGGCCGGATCGGGTCGTCGGGACGGACCGCGAGCAGGATGAGCTCCGCGTGCCCCAGGACCGACGTGAGCAGGTTGTTGAAGTCGTGCGCCACGCCGCCGGCGAGGACGCCCACCGCCTCGAGTCGGGTCGCCTGCCGCAGGCGCTCCTCCAGCTCGCGCCGGCCCGAGACGTCCCGGGCCGCGATCACGGCGATGGGCGTGCCGTCCGTGGCGGTGGCGGCCTTGGCGCTGGCCTCGAACGAGGCCCATTCCCCGTCCGCGCGCCGCATCCGGAACTCGACCTGCTGCACCACGCCCACCTCGTCGAAGGTCCGGCGGAGCGAGCGGCTGGCGGCTTCCAGCTCCTCGGGGTGGATCAGCTCCATCACGGAGCGGCCGATGAACTGTGCGGGCTGGTAGCCGAGGACGGTCCGCACCGACGGGCTCGCGTAGCGGACGATGCCGTCGGTGCCGATCTCGCAGATCACGTCGAGGACGTTCTCCACCAGCTTGCGGAGGCGCTCCTCGCTGTCGCGGACCAGGTCCTCGGCCGCCCGCTGGGCGGTGTTGTCGGAGAGCGCGCCCACCATCCGGACGCCGGTGCCCTCGGCATCGCGCAGGATGTAGCCGCGATCGTACACCACCGCCCAGCTCCCGTCCGCCCGGCGGAACCGGTACTCGCTCGCCCACGAGTCGCCCGCGCCCCGGATCGCCTCCCAGAGGCTCGCCTGCACCCGCGGGCGGTCGGCGGGATGCAGGAGCCGCTCCCACGAGTCGATGCCGGGCCCCTGGTCTGCCGGCATGTGGCCGAACAGTTCGGTGAAGCTCTCGCTCCACCAGATGCAGTCCGAGCGGATGTCCCAGTCGTAGATCGCGTCCTTGCTGGCGCGTGCCGCAAGGGCGAAGCGCTCCTCGCTCTTCCCCAGCGCGGCCAGCGCCCGCTTCTCCGCCGTGAGGTCGTTGAACACGGCCACGCCACCCATGACGGTCCCGTCGGCGCCGCGCACCGGCGCCACCGCCAGGCTCAGCTCGACCTGCTCCCCGGAGCGCGTCCGGCGCCGGGTCTCCGCCACCGCCACCGACCGGCCCTGCCGCAGCGAGTCGAGGATCCGCCGGAACTCCTCCTCCCCCTCCGGCAGGATCATCTCGCCGACCGAGCCGAGGACCTGCGCCTCCGCATACCCGTAGAGCCGCTCCGCCGCACCGTTCCACAGCGTGATCCGGCCCTCGAGGTCGCGCCCCACGATCGGCAGCGGCGAGGCGTCGAGCAGGGTGCGATAGGCCTCGCCGGTGGAGCGGAGCTCGTCCGCGGCCCGGTCGAGCCCCTCGAGGGAAGCCGCGAGCAGCAGCGCCACGCCGGTCACGACGGTGAGGAGCAGCTGGATCAGGAAGAAGTTCTCGAATCCCGTCGGGCGGTCGAGCAGCGCCGGCTGCAGCGCGCCCCCGACCATCACCACGAGCGTGGCCAGCACCACCGCGGTGGCGGCCCCCCGCATCCGCCACCGCAGGGTCGCGAGCACCAACGGCGGGGCCAGCAGGAAGAAGTAGCCCACGTCGCGCCAGAGGCCGACCAGGGCCGCCGCCGCCAGGAAGCCGATGCCCGTGATCCACACCCCGACGGGCAGCACCGAATCGTGCCGCGGACCCTGCGGCTTCCGGCCCCACACCAGCAGCAGCGGGGTCCCGGCGACGATGCCCACCATGTTGCCCAGCCACCAGATGACCCCCGCCTCCCCCGCGCTGGCGGCGGCGAACTGCCCGCCGGCGGTGAAGGCGGCGGTACCGATGGCCGCCGAGAGGACCGGGGCCGCGCCCGCGACGGCGAAGAGCCAGATCACGTCGCGCACGCGGTCGAGCCGGAAGCCCTCCGGCTGGGCGCGGGTGAGCAGCCACCACCCGAGCAGCGGCTCGAGCGTGTCGCCCAGCGCGGGGATGAGGGCGAGCGAGGGCGGCGCGTTTGTGCCGAGGACGGCGAGCATCCACGCCCCGGCAAAGACGGCCGGCCAGAGCCGCAGGCCGTAGAGCAGGAGGGCGCCGAGGGCGAGGCCGCTCGGGAGCCAGACCGACGACACCGCCCGGCCCAGCGGGGCGAGGGTCAGGGCCACCAGGCCGGCCGCGACGTAGGCGACGAGGAGCAGCAGGAGGGCGACCGGATAGCCGGGCCGCTGGCGGACCATCTGTCGGGAGAACTCCGGGCCGGGGTGGGAAAACGAGAGGAAGACTACGTGCGGGGCGCCACCTCCCGCAACGCGGCCTTGTGCGCCTGCGTGCCGGGCCTAGAATACCCGGGTCCTTCCCTCCCGCGGAGCCCGTCGTGAGCATCCTCTCGGCCCCCGGCGCCCGCCCCGTGATCGGCCACCGCGGTGCCGCAGCCCACGCCCCGGAGAACACCATCCCGTCCTTCCGGCTCGCGCTGGAGCAGGGGGCGGACGCGCTGGAGCTGGACGTCCGCGCCAGCGCGGACGGGGTGCCCGTCGTGATCCACGACCCCGACACCTCCCGGACCACCGGCGAGCCGCTCGTCGTGGCGCGCGAGACCGCCGCCCGGCTTCGGGCGCTCGGCGCCGGGATCCCGACCCTCGACGAGGTGCTGGAGACCTTTCCCGGTGCCACCCTGCTCATCGAGGTGAAGCTGCCCGCGGTGCAGGCGGCGGTCCTCGCGGCAGTGCGGGCCCACGGCGCCGCGGGCCGCGTGGCCGTCGGCTCGGCGCACGATGCGGCGCTCACCGCCTTCCGCGGCACGGAGGTGGCCGTCTCCGGCAGCCGGCGCGAGATCGCGGCCCTCTGGGCCCGCGCCCGGCTCGGGCTCGGCCCCGGCCGGCTCCGCTGCGCGATGTTCTCGGTCCCCGAGCGCTGGCGTGGGCTCCGGGTCCCCACCCGCGGGTTCGTCCGCCGGGCGCACGCCGCCGGCGCCGCGGTGCACGTCTGGACCGTGGACGACCCGCGCCGCGCGATGGCGCTCTGGACGGCGGGCGTGCAGGGCATCGTGACCAACGACCCCGCCGCCATCGTGCGCGCCCGCCAGGACTGCGTCGCGTGAGCCGCCGCCAGCCCCGCTGGGCCCGGTGGCCGACCGAGCGCCTGCTGGAGCTCCGCTTCGCCGACCTGGGGCTCCGGCTGGAGGGCTCGTGGCTGGAGGGATGCGTCGACGAGCTCCACCGGGAGCTCGGGCGGAAGGGGATCGCGCTCCGGCCCCACGTCTGGCTGGCCCAGGAGTGGTTCTCGCCGGCGGGCATCCCGGGCATTGCGGTGCCGTTCTACCTCGCCCACCCGCGCCTCCTCCGGCTCGAGCGGGCGCAGATGCTCGAGGTCGAGGGCGGGGACCGCACCGAGTGCCTGAAGATCCTCCGCCACGAGGCGGGCCACGCGATCCAGCACGCCTATCGCCTGCACCGGCGGCGGCGGTGGCGGGAGCTCTTCGGGCCGTCCTCCCTGCCCTACCCCGAGTACTACCGTCCCAACCCGGCCAGCCGGCACTACGTCCAGCACCTCAAGCTCTACTACGCGCAGAGCCATCCCGACGAGGACTTCGCCGAGACGTTCGCCGTCTGGCTCCGGCCCCGGTCCGACTGGCGGAAGCGCTATGCCGAGTGGCCGGTGCTCCGGAAGCTGGAGTACGTGGACCAGCTGATGGCGGAGCTCCGGGGCCGCGCCCCGCCGGTCCGGACCCGCCGCACGGTGGAACCGCTCTCCGCCGTCCGGATGACGCTGGGGGAACACTACGCCCGGAAGCGCGAGGCCTACGCCCGCGGCTTCCCGGCCACCTACGACCGCGAGCTGCGCCAGCTCTTCTCCGACAGCCCGCGTCACCGCCACCGCGAGGCGGCCTCGGCGTTCCTCCGCCGGAACCGGTCCGCGATCCGCCGCCTGGTGGCGCGGTGGACGGGCGAGTACCAGCTTACCCTCGACCAGGTGCTCACCGACATGATCGGCCGCTGCCGCGAGCTCCGGCTCCGGGTGGTCGGCAGCGAGCGCAAGGTGCAGGTGGACTTCGCGGTGCTGCTCACCGTCAAGACGATGCACTCGCTCTACAGCGGACGGAGGTGGCTCGCCCTATGAAGCGGCTCCGCATCCTCGCGCTGATGCACCCGACCCTGCTGCCCCCGGACACCCTCGAGGGGCACGCACCGGAGGCGATCAACGCCTGGAAGACCGAGTACGACATCGTCACCACGCTCCGCGGGCTGGGCCACCAGGTGCGGCCCCTCGGCGTCTACGACGAGCTGGCGCCGATCCGCGCGGCGATCGAGGAGTGGAAGCCGCACGTGGTCTTCAACCTGCTCGAGGAGTTCCAGGGCCAGGTGGTGTTCGACCATCACCTGGTGAGCTACCTCGAGCTGCTCGGCGTGCCCTACACCGGCTGCCGCCCCCGGGGGCTCGTGATCGCGCGCGACAAGGCGCTCTCCAAGAAGATCGCGCTCTACCACCGGATCCGGGCCCCGGGCTTCGCGGTGTTTCCCACCGGCCGGAAGGCGAAGCGCCCGGCGCGGCTGAGCTACCCGCTGATCGTGAAGAGCCTCACCGAGCACGCCTCGCTCGGCATCTCGCAGAACTCGCTGGTGGAGACCGACGAGGAGCTGGCGAAGCGGGTGGCCTTCATCCACGACCGGCTGGGCACCGACGCGATCGTGGAGCAGTACATCGAGGGGCGGGAGCTCTACGTGGCCGTGCTGGGCAACCGGCGGCTCCAGGCCCTGCCGGTGTGGGAGCTGACCTTCGACAGCCTCCCCGCGACGCACGCGGCCATCGCCACCGAGCGGGTGAAGCACGACCTCAAGTACCAGGAGCGCTGGGGGATCCACCAGGGCGCCGCAAGCGGCCTCGCCGCCGCGGTCGTGCAGCAGCTCCACCACACCAGCAAGCGGATCTACCGCGCACTCGAGCTCGACGGCTACGCGCGGATCGACTTCCGCCTCGCCGCCGACGGGCGCTTCTACTTCCTCGAGGCGAACCCCAACCCGGAGATCGCGCAGAGCGAGGAGTTCGCCCAGTCGGCGCTGGCCGCGGGGCTTCCCTATCCGCGGCTCCTCGAGCGCATCGTGCGCCTCGGGCTGAGCCGGCACCGCGCGCGGGAGGAGGCGTGACCGGGTGACCACGCCCCTCGCCGCCTGCCCGCGGGGCCGCCGGTTCGGCGCACCGGGCCCGGCGGCGCTGCCGCTCCTCCCGCTCCTCTACCTCGCCTGGGCCGACGGCGACCTGGAGGACGACGAGGTGGCCGTCCTGCGCGACCGGATCGGGCGTGCCACCTGGCTCTCCGGCGCCGACCGGGAGTGGCTCCGCTGCTGGCTCGATCCCGACGATCCGCCGACCGCCGAGGACCTCCTCGCGCTCCGCCGCACGGTGCGGCAACTGGCCGAGGGGGCGCCGGACGACGCGCGGGCGTCGCTCAGCGCGCTCGGGCTCGAGCTCGAGCTCCGCGCCGCCGGCGGCGAGGCGAGCGCGTGGACCGCGCCCGGCGCGCGCGCCGCGCTGGACGAGCTCTGGGGCGAACTGGGCCTCGACGTCCCCGCGGCGCTGGCCGAGCTCGACCTCGCGCCGCGCGTCGTCCCGCTCCCGCCGCCGGCACCGGCGTGGCCGGTCACGGCGGGCGCGCTCGAGGCGTTCCTCGACGGCGATCGCGCCCCGCTCCGCCGGAGGGTCCGGGCCCTCCTGGCCGGCCCGGAATGGCGCACCCCCGAGCTCCCCCGCGCCGAGTACCGCGAGTGGGTCCTCGGCCGGGTGCGCGCACTCGCGGGGGAGGGCTTCGGCGCGCTCGCCTTTCCCGCCCCGTACGGGAGGGGCGACCTGGGCGGCTTCATCACCGTCTTCGAGACCCTCGCCATCGGCGACCTCTCGGTGCTGGTCAAGTTCGGGGTGCAGTTCGGGCTCTGGGGTGGCAGCGTCTTCCGGCTCGGCACCGAGCGGCATCACGCGGCGCTCCTCCCCGGCATCGCCTCGCTGGAGATCCCCGGCTGTTTCGCGATGACCGAGCTGGGCCACGGGTCGAACGTGCGGGAGGTCGAGACCGTCGCCCGCTGGGACCGGGACCGCGGCGGCTTCGTGGTGCACACCCCCGGGCCGTCGGCGCGGAAGGAGTGGATCGGGAACGCCGCGGCGCACGGGCGGATGGCGACCGTCTTCGCCCAGCTCGAGGTGGACGGCGAGCGCCACGGGGTGCACGCCCTGGTGGTGCCGCTCCGCGACGAATCGGGCCGGCTCCTCCCCGGCGTCCACGCCGCGGACAGCGGCGCGAAGGTGGGGCTCAACGGCGTGGACAACGGTCAGCTCCGCTTCGACCAGGTCTTCGTGCCCCGCGACGCGCTGCTCGACCGGTTCGCGTCGGTGTCCGCCGAGGGGGAGTATGCCAGCCCGATCGCGAGTCCCGGCCGCCGCTTCTTCACGATGATCGGCACGCTGGTCGGCGGGCGGGTGAGCGTCGCGGGCTCGGCGGTGACGGCCGCAAAGAAGGGCCTCGCCATCGCGGTGCGCTACGGGCTCGGCCGCCGGCAGTTCGGGCCCGACGCCGCCGAGGTGCCGATCCTCGATCACCTCGCCCACCAGCGGAAGCTGCTGCCGGCGGTGGCCACCACGTACGCCCTCGACACGGCCACCGCCTGGCTCGAGCGGCGCTACGTGGGGATGTCGGAGGCGGACGCCCGCGAGATCGAGGCGCTCGCCGCCGGGCTCAAGGCCTACGCCACGCGCTTCGCGGCCGACACGCTGCAGGTGTGCCGCGAGGCGTGCGGCGGCGAGGGCTATCGCTGGGCCAACGCCATCGGCGCCCTCCGCGCCGACACCGACGTGTTCACCACGTTCGAGGGCGACAACACCGTCCTGCTGCAGCTGGTGGCGAAGGACGTGCTCACCGGGTTCCGGTCGCAGTTCGCGTCGCAGGGGGTGCTCCGGTTCGCGGGGTACGTGGCGCGGCGCGCGGCCACCGAGCTGGCGGAGGTGAACCCCGTCACCACGCGGCTCACCGACGAGGACCACCTCCGCAACCCCGAGTTCCAGCTCGCCGCCTTCCGCTACCGGGAGGCGCGGCTCACCGCGAGCGTGGCCCGCCGGCTCCGGGGCCGGATGGAGGGGGGCGACGGCTTCGCCGCGCTCAACGCGGTGCAGGACCACCTGCTCGCGCTGGCGCTGGCGCACGTCGAGACGGTGGTGGCGGCGCGGTTCACCGAGGCGGTGGCCGCGGCGGCGAACGGGCCGGCGCGCCTCGCGCTCGCCGCGCTGCGCGACCTCTTCGCCCTCTCCCGGCTCGAGGCCGATGCGCGCTGGTACCTCGAGGCGGGGTACTTCGCGCCGCCCAAGGCCCGCGCCATCCGCGCGCTGGTGAACCGCCTCTCGGGCGAGCTCCGCACCGTGGCCGGCCCGCTGGTGGACGGGTTCGCGATCCCCGACGCGTGCCTCGGCGCGCCCATCGCGGTGGCGAACGACGCATCCACCAACTTCGGCACGCCGCGCGCGGAGGCGGGATGAAGGTGGCGCTCGGCGCCGACCACGCCGGCGTGGCGTACAAGGCGCGCGTCGCACGCTGGCTCCAGGCGCGGGGCCACGAGGTGCGCGACTTCGGCACCGAGGACGAGGCGGCGGTGGACTACCCCCGGTTCGTGCGGCCGGTGGCGGAGGCGGTGGCGCGGGGCGAGTGCGAGCGGGGCGTGGTGCTCGGCGGGTCGGGGAACGGCGAGGCGATGGCGGCGAACCGGGTGCGCGGCGTCCGGTGCGCCCTCTGCTGGAGCGAGGAATCGGCCCGCCTCAGCCGCGCCCACAACGATGCCAACGTCCTCGCCCTCGGCGAGCGGCTGCTCGACTGGTCCACCGTGGAGCGGATCCTCGAGGTCTGGTTCGCCACGCCGTTCGACGGCGGGCGCCACGCGCGGCGGATCGCGATGCTGGATGAATAGGTCGAAGGTCGAAGGCTGGAGGTCGAAGGACCACCCCCCGCACCTCCTTCGACCTTCGACCTTCGCCCCTACTCCAGATCCCCCGGCAGCCGCGGCGACGCGAGCAGCTCCCCGAACCGCCGCCAGCGCGCCGCCGGGTCGGCGCCTGCACGCTCCACCCACGCCTGCACCAGGTCGCGGCCGAGGTTGTAGTTGATGACGTAGCTCCGGTAGGCGTCGATGAACCGGACGCTCTTCGCCGCCGCCTCCGGCGTCACCAGCCACCAGCGCTCGAGCAGCCGGGCCGCGCCGGCCGAGTCCACCTCGCCCTCGAGGTACCGTCGCGCCACCTCGTTCCGCGCGTGGTTGAGCGCTTCCATCACCACGCGCACCTCGGCGTTCGCCTCCGCCAGCGCCGGGTCGAGCCCGGCGAGCGGGAAGAGCACCTCCCGCTCGAACGTGGCGCGCTCCCCGCCCGGGAAGGCCGCGAGGATCCCGTAGTTGGCGCTCGCCCTCCGCGATGAGCGACTGCGGGCTGAAGAGCGGGTACACCGACACCTCCACCCACCCGCGTCCCCGCACCAGCGCCTGCTCCAGCATCGCGTTGTACACGTGATGCCCGGGATAGCCCTCGTGGCAGGCCAGGTCCACCGCGCGATCCACCGAGATCGGGAGGTCGAGGTTCACCTGGATCAGGCTCCGGTACCCGCCCTGGTACCAGTTGTAGGCGTTCCAGGGGGTGCCCGTCACGTACTCGAGGTCGAACCGCTCGCCCTCCGGCAGCGCGAGGTGCGCCGCGGTGCGTGCCCGGCATTCGGCGATCGCGGCCCTGAACACGGTGTCCACCCGCTCGGCGGGAATCCGGGTCCGGCCGCGGAAGCGGGTGTACCGGGCCGCGAGCGGGCCGGGCCCCGGGAGGAGCGAATCGAGCCGGGCGAGGAGCGAGTCGAAGTGCGCCTCCGGGAGCCGCGGCACCTCGACGCCGTAGAGGAGCCTCGCCTCGTCGTCGAAGGGGAAGCGCTCGCCCCCGAGCATCCGCGCGCGGCCGATCACCGCGCCGAGCTGGGTGCGGAGGTAGCGGTGCCGCATCCGGTCGAGCGAGTCGGCGTAGGCCGGAACGCCGTCGCCCAGCACGGCGGCGAGGGATTCCGCCGCGGCGCGGATGGCCGGCACTTCCAGCGCGGCCGAGTCGGCCCGCGCCTTCAGCGAGTCGGGCCCGTAGTAGGCGTCCACGAAGTTCGCGTCATGCCGCCCGAGGCCGAGCACCAGCTCCACGTACCGCACGGCCACCGGGTCGAGCGCCGCGGGGTCGGGCGGGGCGGCGCCGTCGGCGCAGGCGGCGACAACGAGGGCGAGTGCGGGCAGGGACCGGGCCGGCAGCCTGATCACGGGACACTCCGTGTGGATTGTTGCAGGATGAAACCGACGCCGGCAGCCGTCCGTAGGGTCGGCATCCCCGAGAGGAGCCTACGGTGCGCCTACCTTCCGTGATTCTCGCCGCCGCGCTGGTCCTGGCCGCCTCGCCCCTCGTGGCGCAGGACGCCGCCACCCGGCCCGACTCCCTTGCCATCGCCCGGAAGTACGTGGGCTGGCTCTACGAGACCCAGACCGACAGCCTCTGGGCTCACACCTCGGCGGGGATGCGGGAGGACCTCGGGTCGCCGGACTGGTGGCGCCAGCGCGCCGACGAGATTGCGCTCCGCGCCGGCTCGGAGACCGAGGTGATCGAGGAGCGGTTCCGGATGCGGAACGGCCGCCCGCAGTACTGGCGGACGGCCCGGTTCTCCGATTTCGACCAGCCGCTCCTGGTGCGCTTCGTGATCGACGACGCTGGGATGATCGCCGGCCTCGGCCTGGGCCCCGCGAGCCAGGCGCCGCCCACCGACGACTAGCCGGTGAAGCCGATCTTCGCGTGGGTCCCGTCGCAGTAGGGCTTGTTGCGGGACCCGCCGCAGCGGCAGAAGGCGCGGCTCCCGCCCTCGGTCCGCGCAGCACCCGAGCCGCTCACCACCGTCACCGGGCCGCGGAACATCAGCGGCCCCTTCGGGCCCATCACCACCTCGAGCACCTGCCCCGCCTCGGCCAGCGGCGTCTCGACGTACGGCAGCTCGCCCGGGTCGCGGAAGCCGACCTTCCGGTGGCTGCCGTCACAGAGCGGCTTCCGCCGCGACGCGCCGCAGCGGCAGAGCGCCATCCGGTTCCCCTCGTACGCCACGTCGCCGCCCATCGTCACCACCCGGATCCGGCCGTGCAGGTAGATCGGGCCGTCGGGCGCGAGCACCGCGGTGTTCCGCGCGGGCACCGGCTCGGCGCCGCCGCCGTCGGTGCGCTCGAACGTCAGGGCGCCGGTGGGACAGCGCTGGATCACCCGCGCCATCGCCTCGGCCGGCGCGCGTTCCGCGTGGATCCACGGCCGGTCGCCGGGCTGGAAGACCACCGGCAGCCCCCGCACGCACTCGGCGGAGTGGATGCAGCGTCCGGGACGGAACTGGACGGTGATCCCCTCGGCCGGGAATTCGCGGACCTTCTCCTCGATCAGTGGCTCGCCCACACGGTCGTCTTTCCGTCCCGGGTGAAGGCGAGGACGTCGTAGGGATCCTTGCGGCCCCCCTCCATCCCGGGGGACCCCTGCGGCATTCCCGGTGCGGTGAGCCCGGCGACGGCCGGCTTCTCGGCGAGGAGCCGCTTGATGTCGGCGGCGGGAACGTGCCCCTCGATGGCGTAGCGGCCGATCAGGGCGGTATGACAGGAGGCGAGGCGCGAGGTGACGCCGGCCTGCGCCTTGATCTCGGAGAGGTCGTCGATCTCCACCTGCTTCACGGTGAAGCCGTTCTGTTCGAGATGGGTCGCCCACGCCTTGCAGCAGCCGCACGAGGGACTGCGGTAGACGGTGATCTCGAGCGGCGGCGCCTCGGCGAGGGCGGCCACGACGGCAGCGGCACTGGCGGAAGCCGGCGCGCGGCCGGCGGCGAGGGCCAGTCCGGCGGCGGCGGCCGCAGCGGCGAGCGCAAGGGCGAGCTTGGCGGAACGGGGCATCGCAGTGCTCCTGGAGGCAGTGCAGCAGATCGGTGGAATCTACCCCGGACCGGGGTGGGGCGGAGGGGCGGCCCGCTCCCCTCTCCCCTCTCCCCTCTCCCCCTCTCGGGCCGCCACCTCGAACGGGTGGTCGCGATACGGGTTCTTCCGCCGGACAATGAGCCACCCGGCCACCAGCAGGTAGGCCGGCAGGAAGAAGGGGCCCCAGCGCTCCGATTGCCGCACGTGCACCCGCTCGTGCTCCCGGGTGCGCGCCAGCGCCGCCTCATCCCGCCCGAGTACGACGTGGCCGAAGGTGATCGCGGCCGCTCCCCCGCCGATCGGCGCGAGGCGAAGCAGGCGCGGCAGCCAACCGCCCGAGGCCTCGAGCACGCCGTCCACCCGCCGCCACCGCCCGCCGGGAAGGGCGAGCAGGCCGAGCAGGAGGCCGACGAGGGAGGTGGGGGAGGCCCAGGCGTAGGCGAGGAAGGGGGTCGGACGGTCGGACGGACCTCCAGCTCCCCGCTCCCCTCTCCCCTCTCCCCTCTCCCCCCTCACGTACTGAGCTCTTCCAGCTCCGCCAGCTGCCGGTCGTGCATGCGCGAGAGGAGGAGCTGGGCGGCGAGGGCGCCGATGAGGGCGAGGAACATGTCCCACTGCGTGTCCCACGGGTCGCCCTGGGTCCCGAGGAACTCCGTGGCTCCGCCGCCGAACGCCAGCGCGGCCCACCACTCGATGAACTCGTAGCAGGCGCTCACCGCCAGGCACGCCGCCGTCACCAGGGTGAAGAGCCACTTCCCCGGCCGGAGCGGCGAGGTCCGGAGCAGGAGCTCGCGCGCGACGATCGCCGGCACGAAGCCCTGCGCGAAGTGGCCCAGGCGGTCGTAGGGGTTCCGCTCCCAGCCGAGGAGGCCGGACACCCAGTCGCCGAGCGGCACGCGCGCGTAGGTGTACGCCCCGCCGAGCATCAGGATCAGCCCGTGCACTCCGACGAGCACGTACGTGAGGCGGGTGAGCGGGAACCGCCGGCGGGTGAACCAGAGCAGCGGTGCGGCGACCAGCACGGGGAAGACCTCGAGCCACCAGGTGCCGCGGTCGTAGGGCGCGATGCCGGAGGCCACGAGGCCGAGCGCCCAGATGGTGAGCAACGCCAGCAGGGAGCGGTCGCCCCTCATCGCGGCCGCCCCGGCTCGGCCACCAGCCGGCCGCCACGGACCGTCGCCCCGACCGCGAAGGCCGCCGCGACCAGCACCAGGTTCTTGATGATGTACTGGCCCTCGAGCGTCGGCGCGAACGGTACCCGCGTGAACGTCTCTGCGGGGAAGAGGAAGAGCGGCAGCAGCGTGCCCGGCATCTGGAGGAAGAGGAGGAGCAGGGTGAGGCGGAGGAAGCGGCCGGTGAGGAGGCCCACGCCGATCAGGGTCTCCCAGGCGGCGAGCAGCGGCAGGCTGACCGACGCGGGCACGGCACCGCCGGTGAGCCGCGAGATGGTGGCCGTGGCCAGCCCCTCGGCCGGGCTCCAGCCGGGCACGAACTTGATCACGCCGAACCAGAGGAAGACCACGCCGAGTCCGACACGGAGGAACGTGATGGCGTGGCGCGCCATCCAGCCGGTGACCGCCCTGTCGCGACGGTCGAACCACGCCGGCCAGGACCGGCGCGTCATCGCGCCGGCTCGATCAGCGCGAGCACCGCCCCGGCCGGGTCGCGGATCACCGCGTAGCGGCCGTGCGCGCCCATGTGGCGCGGCCCGACCACCACGGCCCCGCCGCCGGCCTCGCTCCGCGCGAGGCTCGCGTCGAGGTCCGCCACCGCCACGTACACCAGCCACACCGGCGGCAGCTCGGCGTTCACCCCGCGCGCGTGGCAGACGCCGGCCACCGCGGTGCCGTCGTCGGTCTCCATCGACCAGTCGGCGTACCCGCCCATCTCGACCGCCGACGGGGTCCAGCCGACGACGGCCTCGTAGAAGTCGCGGATCCGCTCCGCATCCGGCACGGTGAGGTCGGTCCACAGGATCGCGCCGGGGCGCGGGGCGGTGGGATCGGTCATCGGTCGCGAACCTCCACGGTGAAGACGGCCTCCGGCGTCCTGCCGCGCCGGGCGCTGGAAGAGCAGCCGGTAGGTGCCGGGGGCGGGGCTGACGAGGTAGTCCTCCGCCTGACCCAGCGCGAGGACGGTCCGGCCCGGGCACGGCTCCTCGAGTGCCAGGAGCCGGTGGGTCCGGGTGCCGATCCGGGGCGGGCCCGACCAGCCCCGCGGGTTCGGCACGTGGAAGCCGAGCACCTGGCCGATCATATGCTCGCCGGGCTCGTGGTGCCCGGGCCCTCCTCCCCCAGGGCCGCGACGACGAGGCCCGGGCCGCTGTCGGCCTCCGGGTGCCAACTGCCGAGCCGGGCCACGAGCCGGAGCTCGAGCGTGCCACCCGCCAGCGCGCCGGCCGGCGTGCGATTGTCATTGGCCTGGATGGCGGGCGGCTCGGCGCCTCGGCGGCTCGGCGCCTCGGCGGCGGGCAGGACCAGGGCGAGGACGGGGACCAATGGACCGAGGCGCATGGCTCACCCTGGTGGGGGACCCGCCAACATGCGGGGCGGGGGGCGTGCCGTCCAGCGACCCCGTCTCCCCGTCGCCCCGTCGCCCCGTCTATCTTCCCCCAATGGACATCACCCACGACGCTCCCAACCGCCGCTTCGCCGTCCAGCTCGAGGGCGGCTCGGGCGAACTGCAGTACGAGGAGCTTCCCGGCGGGGTGGTCGAGTTCCACCACACCTGGGTGGATCCGCCGATCCGGAAGCAGGGCACCGCGGCCGAGCTGGTGCGGGCCGGGGCGGCCTGGGCGCGCGCGCAGGGCCACAAGGTCGAACCGACCTGCCCCTACGTGCGCTCCTGGTTCGAGCGGCACCCGGAGGAGCAGGACCTGCTCGCCTAGAACTCGCGCCGCTTCATTTCCTTGAAGTTGCGCTTGGTCTCCTCGTCCAGCTCCTCGGAGCGGATCCGGAGCGTCGAATCGAACTGCGGCGCCTTCTCCTGCTTCGGCGGGACGATCTTCTGGGCGTTCTTCTTCGCCAGGTTGGCGATCCGCTGGTCTTCGCGCTTGGGCATGGTCCGGGTCGGGTGAGGGTTCCTGGAGCCTGAAAGCTAATCCGGGGTCCCCTGTGGCGGCGGGTCGTTCACCCCGGCCTCCACCAGCACCCTCCCCCCGTCGGGGTCCCGGCGCCAGATCGTGAGGCACTGGCCGGAGGCCGGGCCGTGGAAATCAGGCCGCAGCACGTCCGCCGCCATCCAGCGCGTCCACCCCTCGAGCCCGCGCGCCGCGGTCTCCGGAAGCGGGAAGGGTCGCTCCAAACTTGCCCGCCCTCGGGCGGGGCGACCAGTGACCGACCGCACGGTCCCGGCTTGCGTCCCGGCTCCCGGGCCTGCATTTCCAGCCAGTGGGAGCTCTCCCTTTGGAGGCCCGGATGCGACTCCTGCCCCTTGCGACGCTCGTCGGCCTCCTGGCCTGCGCTGGCTCAGCCAGCCCCGACCAGCCGGCGCCGGTCAGCGCCGCCGGTGAAAGCCAGCTTGTCTTCCAGCACACGTTCACCATCCCCAGCCGCGAGCGGGTCCGGGTGGACCTCGCGGCGGGCACCTACCGCATGGACCTCAGCCTGGCCGGCCCCGCGATCAGCGTCGTCCCGTTCCGATCGGGGGTGCAGCCGCCCACGATCCGCGACGCCTACGGCGCCTGGGACCTGATCGTCCACGTGACGGAGACCTACGAGGTGAGCGCCATTGGCGGCCGGGCGGGCCAGAGCACCACGGTCCGCATCCGGACCCACGAACCCGAAGGAGGCGGAGAATGAACCCCATCGTTCCCCTGGCGGCGCTCTCCCTCGCCGCCGGCACCCTGGCGGCGCAGGCGCCTGCCCTTCCTCCCGACGACGCCGGTGCCGTGGCCCGGCTCGAGTCCTCGCCCCGCCACGGTGAATGGGTGAAGGTCGGCGTCGCCCCCGGCGACTCGGTCACGGCGTGGGTGGTCTACCCGGAGCGGAAGGACAAGGCGCCGGTGGTGGTGGTGATCCACGAGATCTTCGGCCTGAGCGCCTGGGTCCGTTCCGTGGCCGACCAGCTCGCCGCGGAGGGCTTCATCGCCATCGCGCCCGACCTCCTCTCGGGCAAGGGCCCCGGCGGCGGTGGGACCGAATCGGTGGACCAGCAGGAGGCGATGGGACTCATCCGCGGGCTGGACCGGAGGGAGGTGCTGACCCGGATCCGGGTCACCGGCCTCTGGGCGGCGCAACTGCCGGCGGCCAACGGAAAGGTCGGCGCGGTCGGGTTCTGCTGGGGCGGAGGTACCAGCTTCCTGCTCGCCGCCGACTGGGCGGGACTGGACGCGGCGGTGGTCTACTACGGGAGCTCGCCCGAGTCGGGCTACGAGGCCATCCGCGCGCCGGTGCTGGGCCTCTACGGCGGGGACGACGCGCGGGTGAATGCCACGGTGCCGGCGGCGCAGGCGGAGATGACCCGGCTGGGCAAGCGGTTCGAGGTCGAGACGTACGACGGCGCCGGCCACGGCTTCCTGCGGCAGCAGGACGGACGGGACGGCGCCAACGCGCGGGCCGCCGCGGCCGCCTGGCCCCGGACGGTGGCGTTCTTCCGGGAGGTGCTGGGGCGCTAGTGGTCGTACCTGGCCGGCAGCTGGCAGCCCTCGCGCTGCCGGGTGTCGGCCAGGAAGATGATCTTCCACCCCTCGGCGCCCTTCGCGAGCGTGAAGGCGTCCACGCCGCAATGGCTGAAGTCGGCGCCGAGGAAGAAGGCGTACTTCGTCCAGACAGTGGCAAGGTTCCGGTCGATCCGGACCTGGACATCCCACAGCTTCTCGTCCCACACCTTGTCGTGCGGGGTCCCGACCGCGTTCGCGAAGCCGGTGATGCCGTCGGCGTCGAACCGGTACATCGCCTCGCCGGTGGGACGGATGACCGCCGTGGCCATCGTGGCGGCGGTGTCGAAGGTCGAGCGGACCATCGCGCTGTCCCCCGCGCGCAGGCCGTCGAACAGCTTCACGACGACGGCCATCACGTCACGCTCGTCGGGCGACGCGGCCGGGGCCTGGGCGGCCAGCGGGGTGGCGGCGAGAAGGAGTGCGGTGGCGAGGAGGGGGCGCATGGGGGCTCGAAGGACGGGGAGAGGGGAGAGGGGAGAGGGGAAAGGGGAAAGGGGAGAGGGGAGAGGGGCCCTCTCCCTTCTCCCTTCTCCCTTCTCCCCACCTCACTGACGACGGCATCTCGCGGTACCCGGTTTCACCTCACCCCCACCAGCCCCCGCACCGCCTCCCGCATCTTCGGGGCGTCGTAGCCCACTCCATCCTTGAACACCAGCACGACGTTCCGGATCTCGGCGGGCCTCGCGATCGGGTCGCCGTCGATCACGACGAGGTCCGCCCGCTTGCCGGCCTCGATCGAGCCGTACTGGTCGTACTCGCCGAGGATCCTCGCCCCGTTGGCGGTCATCACCCGGATCGCCTCGACCGGCGTGAACCCCGACTCCAGCAGCAACTCGTAGTTCCGCTGGTCGCCGTAGCCGGGCAGCGCGCCGCCCATCCCGGTCGGGTCCACTCCCGCGCCGAGCAGGCCGCCGGCGCGCGCGAAGGCGAGCTCGTAGGCCTGCGCCTTGGCGAAGACCCCGGGCGAGATGCCGAACTCGGGGTCCTGCGCCACGCGGGCCCGGGTCTCCAGGTATTCGGCCCGGGTTTCGGGGCTCATGGCGTCGAGGTTCCGCTGCTCGAGCGGCGGCCGGTCCGGAACGTACAGCTCGTAGACCGCGAGCGTGGAGGTCATCGGCACCTTGTGCTCCACCAGGTGTCGGAAGGTGCCCTGCACCCCGGGGCTCGCGAGGTCGAGCTTCGCCAGCACGTCGCCCGACCCGGTGGGACACTGGTCCGGCGCCTTGGTCGGGTCGTACTCCGAGTTGGCGAAGAGCCCGTGCTCCAGCTGGTCGATGCCGATGTCCACCGCCTCGACGTAGCCCACGGAGCAGAGGTGGCCGGTGACCTTGAGGCCGCGCTTGTGGGCCTCGTCCACCACCGCCGCGAGCTCGGCGCGGCTGATCGTGGTGTAGACCTTGAACCAGGTGGCGCCCTCGTCGGCCCAGTAGGCCACGACCCTTCGGGCCGAGGCGCTGTCGGCCGCGTTGTACATCCGCACCGAGGTGTTCGCCCCGGTGATGTACGGCCCGGTGATGTGCATCCGCGGACCCGGCATCCGCCCCTCGGCGATCTCGTGCTTCATGTTGAGCTCGACGTAGGGC
Source organism: uncultured Gemmatimonadales bacterium (assembly GCA_963717315.1). Classification (GTDB taxonomy): domain Bacteria; phylum Gemmatimonadota; class Gemmatimonadetes; order Gemmatimonadales; family GWC2-71-9; genus JAICEH01. The sequence goes on along the minus strand of CAVQWA010000117.1, from coordinate 10,335 downwards.
GAGAGGCTGCCGGTGGTGCGGATGGTGGTGACCCCGCTCCCGAGGTAGAGCCGCGGCGCGCTGAAGGGGAGCTGCTGGGCCCGGCTGCTGGTGGTGTACCACGTGTGGTCGTGGAGCCCCACGATGCCCGGGATCACGGTGTGTCCCGCGAGGTCCAGCACCTTCGCCCCGGCGGGCACCTTCGTCGTGGCCTGCGGCCCGACCGCCGCGATCCGGCCGTTCGCCACCACCACCGTCTGGCCGGTGCGGGCCGGCGCCCCGGTCCCGTCCACCACCGTCACGCCCCGGAGCGCCACGACGCTCTCCGGCACCGCCACCAGCTGGCGCACGCCGGGGCTCAGCTTGTCGTACGACTGCGCGGCGGCGGGAGTGGCAGCGGCGAGGAGGAGGAGAAGGGCGGCGGGGGAGCGGGACATCGGGGGCCTCGGGGCGAAAGGGGAGAGGGGAGAGGGGAGAGGGGAGAAGAGCGGCCGTCTCCCCTCTCCCGTCTCCCCCTCCTTGTTCCACGTTACTCGACGGTGATGACCGCCGCCATCCCCGCACTCAGGTGTTCCGCGATGTGGCAGTGCAGCATCCATTTCCCGGGGTTGGTCATCTCCACCAGCAGCTCGAGGGTGCCGCCCACCGGGACGATGGCCGTGTCCTTCCACGCCAGCCGGTCGGACGGGACGCCGTTCCGTGCCAGCACGAGGAATCGCTGGCCATGGAGGTGGATCGGGTGCGCCATCGGGTGGATGACGCTGCGGTCGTTCCGGAGCCGGAGCCGGACCCGCTCGCCGCGGCGGAACCGCCACCGGATCGCCTCGTTCTCCAGGCCGGTGGCCGGGTCCCGCAGGATCCACCTCGCCTGGGCGGCGGTGGGCAGCCAGTCCATTTCCGGCATCGTGCCCGCGAACTCGAGCGGGTGGGCGTAGCCGGTGTCGGCCCGGAGCATCCGCTCGATCCCGAAGGGCAGCGCCTTCGCCGCGAGGGTGAGCACCAGCTCGTGGGTGGCGGGCCGCCCCAGCTCGCCCCGGAGGGCCGCGGCCTCCGCCGCTTCCCCACCCGGCGCCCGGAGCGAATCGAACGCCGCGCCGCGGTCGCGGCCTCCCGCGCGCTCCCGCACCGTCACCACGCCGAGCGTGTCCGCCAGCGGCACGAAGCGGCCGCCGATGTGGTCGAGCCCGCGGACACGGTTCACCAGCGGCACCTCGCCCGCCTCCTCGAAGCGGACGTCCACCGCGTAGCGCTCCGCCGGGCCGACCACCACGCTCCCGACCCATTCCTCCCGGTCGAAGCGCCCGAGGTCGGACGCCACCGCCTTCATCCGCGCGCCGGGCAGGGAGACGTTCCAGGTGCGGGTGTTGGAGACGTTGGTGAACCAGAGCCGCACCACCGCGCCGCGATCCACGGCGAGCTGCCAGCGCGGCTCGCCGTTCACCAGCAGCACGTTGCCGAACCGTCCCATCAACGCGTGGGTGGGCGTCTCCTCGCCCCAGGGAAGGAGGCCCGCGGCGTCCGCCAGGAGGTCGTCGAGCATCAGGACCTCCTCGCGGTCCACCGGCCCCAGCCAGTCGGCGGCGCGGGAGCGGACGAGGATGTTGCCGGCGAGCCCCGCGTCCTGCAGCAGGTCCTCGCGGTGATGCGGGTGGTACCAGTACAGGCCGGCGTCGGGGAACCGCACCTCGTAGCGGAAGCTCCCGCCGGGCGGCACCGGTGCCTGCGTGAGGTGGGGGACGCCGTCGAAGCGGTTGTCGTGCCGGAGGCCGTGCCAGTGGATGGTGGCGGGGAGTGCGGTGCGGTTGACGAAGGTCACCGTGACCGTGGCGGCCTCCGGCACCACCAGCAGCGGCCCGGGCACCTGTCCGTTGAACCCGTAGAGCACCGCCGCCCGGCCGGCCACCCTCTTCCGCACCGGGGCCGCCGTGAGGGTGAGCGAGTCGCCCTCGCGCAGCACCAGCGCCTCCCGTGGCCGCGCCATCGGGGCGTCGGCGCCCGCGGGCAGCCAGGGGCGCGCCGTCGGCTCGAGCCCGCCGAGCCCCGGCATCATCGGGAAGCCCGCGAGCATCGGCGGCATCCGCCACGAGGCGGCCGCGTCCGGGCCGGCGTGGCGCTCGTGCCCCGCCTCCGGCGGGCCGCGGAACGCGGGCGCCATCGCCGCGATCCCGTGCGCACCGACCCGGGTGCTGGGCGAGAGCCCGCGGAGCACCCGCGTTCCCCCCATCGTGACCGGCGCGCCGGAGGCCTCCGCCGTGACGATGATGAAGAACTTGTCGAGCGCCGACTCCCCCAGCGTCACGACGCCGTTCCGTACCGTGCCCAGCCGGCGCACCGAGGCGAACCCCGGGTCGGCGAGCCACGCGACGTACGCGGCGTAGGGGCCAAGCGCCTGCGGCGCGGGGAGTCCGTGGAGGGTGGCGACGAGGTGGAGGCGGAGGGCGCCGTCGGGGGTGACGGCGAGTCCGAACGGCGTCTGCGCCGGCTGGAGCTCGACCACCCCGCCGGCCCGCGGCAGCGCCGGCACCGGGACGAGGTCCAGGCAGTGGAGGTCGCGCGCCGCCGGGGCGGGAAGCGTGCTGTCGGCGCAGAAGCTCGCCTGCGCGGCGAGCGGCCCGGCCACCGCGAGGAGCAGGACGGCGAGTGCCGCCCCGGTCACGCCGCGAGGCACTCGGCGCGCGCCGCCTCCAGCTCGGCCACCAGCACCTCGAGGTCGGCCGGCGTGGTGCGCCAGCTGGTGACGCAGGCCCGGATCACCGGGAGCCGCCCGGCCAGGACCGTGCGCGACACCCACACCTTCCGCCGCGCCTGGACCTTCCCCACCAGCGCCGCCAGGTCGAGCCGGCCGGCGCGCGCGTCCGGGTGCGTCACGCAGGCGAGCGGGAGCGCGGTGTCGTTCACCACCTCCCACCCCGCCTCGCGGAGCATCTCCTTCATCCGGTCCCCCATCGCCGCCTGGTGCTCCACCTGCGCGCGCATCCCGTCCATCCCGAGCTCCGCGAGGGTGCAGAAGACCTTGAGGCCGATGGCGCGCCGGGACCACTGCGGGGTCACCTGGTAGGGATCGTCGGCCCCGTCGGCCCCCGGCGGCATGTAGACGGTGGTGGTGGCGAAGGCTCGGCGCACCGCCGAGGGGTGGCGGCAGAAGAACATCCCCGCCCCCATCGGCGCGGAGAGCCACTTGTGCGCGTCCCAGGTGACCGAGTCGGCGCGCTCGATCCCGGAGAGCGCGGTCCGGAGCCGGGGCGAGAGCGCCGCCGCGCCGCCCCACGCCGCGTCCACGTGGAACCAGGCGTCGTTCGCGCGCGCGAGCCCGCCGAGCGCCGGCAGGTCGTCCACCACGCCGGCGCTGGTGGTGCCCGCGGTGCCGACCACCAGGAGCGGCATCCAGCCGGCTGCGCGGTCCGCCTGGATGCGCGCCGCCAGGTCGGCCACGTCGAGCGTCCAGTGGCCGGTCACCTTCGCCTCGCGCAGCGCCTCGGTGCCGAGCCCCGCCATCCGCGCGATCTTCACGAAGGAATGGTGGGTCTCGCCGCCCACGTAGATCGCCGGGCGCACCCCGAGGCCGCCGACGCCGAGCCGGCCGCTCTCGGGGAAGGCGTGGGCCAGCGCCACGAGCACCGCCGACAGGTTCGCCTCGGCGCCCCCGCTCGCGAAATGGGCCAGCATCGCATCGGGATCGAAGCCGAGCGGGCGGGCCAGGGCCCGGAGCGTGAGCCGCTCGAGCTCCGCCGCCGCCGGCGCGTGCGACCACGCCGCGAGCTGGAGGTTGAATCCCGCGGCGAGCGCGTCGCCCGCGATGCCGGCCCGGCGCACGCTGGGGTTGAAGAGCCCGAAGTACCGCGGGTGGGTGACCTGGACCGTGTGCTCGCGGAGCAGCCCCGCCAGGTCGGCGATCAGCCGATCGAGCGGCACCGGCTCGCGGAAGTCGAAGGGTGCGAGGGCGCGCCGGACCTCCGCCGGCCCGACCTCGGGCGGCGGCAGCACCGGCAGGTCGCGGATGTCGTCGAACAGCGGGTCGAGCTCGCGGGCGAGCGCCGCCCAGGGCGGGGCGGCGTCGGGAGGCTGGGACGGCTGGGACGGCTGGGACGGCTGGGCGGGCGGGTTCGTCATGCCGGGAAATGTGGCGACATCCTACGTGCCCGCAAACCACTCGTAGCCCCGGTCGCTCCAGTACCCGCCGTTCCGCCGCGGGAGGAAGGTGACGCGCGTCAGGTACTTCACGTTCTTGTACCCGAGCTTGACCGGCGAGTGCAGCCGGGCCGGCGCGCCGTGCCCCGGCCCCAGCGGCCGGCCATCCATCGCGATCGCCACCAGCGACTGCGGGTGGAGCGCGCTCTCGAGGTCCCAGCTCTCGTGGTACCCGGCGTCGAACGACTCGAAGTCCACGAACCCCGCGCCGGGCAGCGGCTCGGCGAGCCGCGCCAGCTCGCTCACCCGCACGCCGGACCAGGTGGCCACCGCCGTCCACCCCTCGACGCAGTAGTGATTCACCCGCTGGGTGACCGCCGGCAGCCGGCCGAGGTCGTCGAGCGTGAGCCGCAGCGGCCGGCGCACCGCGCCGCCCACCTCGAGGGCCCACGCGCCGCGGAGTGCCGGATCCCACCGCGGCACCTGCCGGGAGATGTGGTATTGCGGAAAGGCGCCTCCGGCGTCGCCCGCACCGGCACGCACCCGGTCCATCCGGTCCTGCCGGAGGAGCCACCCCTCCACCTTCTCGTTCCGCGCCTCGGCGAACTCCAGCGCGCCCCGGGCCCAGCCCGGACCCCGGGAGTTGCAGCCGGAGAGGAACCCGGCCGCGGCGGCCAGGAGGTCCCGCCGGATCACGGCCGCTCCTCCGCTCGCGACTCGCGACTCGCGACTTCGTTGACCGGGGCGGCCGGGGCGGGGCGGAGGTTCGCCAGCGGCCGCGCGTTCCGGGCCTCCGGCGACCACCGTTCCTCGTAGCGCCCCGTGGTCATCGCGACGATCGCGTACGGGTCGGTGGTGAACACCATCACCACGTGCACCAGGGCCAGGAGGGCGAGCAGCAGCATCGCGGAGAAGTGCCAGTACCGGGCCCAGACGTAGCCGCCGAAGAGCCCCGTCAGCCACGCGAGCTGCACCGGCTTCCAGAGGGCGAGCCCGCTGAGCACCAGCACCGCGCCGATGATCGGCATCGCGAAGTAGGCGCCACGCTGCAGCGCGTTGTGCTTCCCCTGGCGGGGATGGTCCGGGCGGGCGAACAGGTAGAAGCGGGCCATTTCCCGCGCGTCCCGCAGGAAGCCCCGGCGCGGCACGAGGTCGCGCCATTCGCCGTGGAGCCAGATGAAGCCGAGGTACACCAGGCCGTTGACCGCCAGCACCCACATCATGGCGAAGTGCCAGTTGCGGGCCCCGGCGAGCCAGCCGCCGAAGGTGAGCCACGCCGGCGCCGCGGTGCCCTCCCAGGGCCAGCAGCAGAAGGTCTCGCCCTTCCGGGCGAAGGCGGGATAGGCGTTGAAGATCCGGAGCCCCGACCCGGCCATCACGAGCACGGCCAGGACGTTCACCCAGTGGGTGATCCGGACCACCGGGTGGTGCCGTGCGCGACTCACCCGCCCCCCAGCTCCGCGCGCATCGCGTCCGCGCTCGGCCAGCGGTCCTCCGGCTTCTTCGCCAGGGCGCGCCGCACCGCCCGGGCCAGGCCGGGGCTCGTCTCGGGACGCAGTTCGAGGAGGTCGGGGGCCGGCTGGGTCAGGTGGAGCGTGAGCACCACCGGCTCGTGGGGGTGGACGAACGGCGGGCGGCCCGTGAACGCCTCGAAGAGCACGCAGCCCACCGAGTAGAGGTCGGCGCGCGCGTCGATCTGCTGCGTGGCACCGATCTGCTCGGGGCTCATGTAGCTCGACGTGCCCACCGCCACGCCGGAGCGCGTCACGCGGTCGGAGCCCGCCGCCTCGACCGCGCGCGCGATCCCGAAGTCCACCAGCACGGCGCCCTCGGGACCGAGGATGATGTTCTCCGGCTTCACGTCCCGGTGGACGATGCCGTGGCGGTGGGCCACGGACAGCGCCTCGAGCAGCTCGTCACCCAGGCGGAGCACGTCGGGTTCCGGGAGGCGGCGCACCCGGTCGAGGGCGTTGCGAAGGGTGGGTCCCTCGACGTAGGGCATCACGTAGTAGACCAGCCAGCCCCGCTCGCCCGCGTCGATCACCCGGCCGATGCGCGGGTGGTCCACCTGCGACACCAGGCGAACCTCGCGGAGGAACCGGTCCGCCTGCACCGTCACCTGGAGCTCGGGATGGAGGACCTTGAGCGCCACCGGCGTGCCGTCGGGCCGCCGCGCGAGGAACACCCGTGCGGCGCCCCCGCGGCCGAGCTCGCGCTCGACGGCGTAGGTGCCGGCCAGCGCGTCTCGGACGAGCGGCAGGAGGTCGCGGCGCAGGGCTCGCTCCCGGCGGAGGATGCCCGGAATAGTCCTCCCCGCCGCCCCCCGCCGCAAGGCGCGGCGGGGAAGCGGGCCGGAATCAGGGGGTCACGGCCAGTCCTTCGGGGGCGGCGGCGGGTCGTTCTCCCCCGAGAGCTTCAGCATCAGCGCCCTCCTCCTGGGCTGCGTCGACTCGACGCCGCAGCAGGCCTCGAGCTCGGCCACCCGCGCCTCGAGGTCCTGGATCCGCTGTTCCTGTGCCCCGACGCGCCGGGCGAGCTTCGTCCCCCACGCGGTCAGCTTGACCGTCCAGGTCTTCAGCTCCCTGAGCCACTTGACCGTCCTGGGCGTGGGCGACTCGAGCTGGGGCTTCTTCCGGATTGCCATCGGGAGCTCCTTGCAGGGGAAGCGGTGTCAGCGGGCGGTCAGGGCCCGGAGGCGCCGGCTCGCGCCCGGGTCGCCCGCGGCGGCGCGAAGCTCGAGGCTCGGCCGCAGGTAGAGGATGTCGATCGGGGCCGCGGCGGCGTCGAAGCCGGAGGCGACCGCTTGTGCCGCGGCGATGTCCCCGTGCGCGAGCCGGAGCCGGGCCAGGAGGAGTCGCTCCGCCCCGAGCGTCTCCCAGGGCGCCCAGCCGAGCAGCGTCAGCGGCGCCCCCGGACGCAGTTCCGCCAGCCGGGAGATCGCCCCCGCCGTGTCGCCCGCCGCGAGCGTGAGCCGTGCCGCGAGCGCGAACGCCAGTTGGCCTTCCAGGCGCCCGCCGCCTGCCGCCCGCCGCGCGAGCTCGGCGGCGGCCGCGGCGGCGCCCGCCCGGTCGCCGTCCGCGAGGGCCCGGGTGCCGAGCATCCAGGCGTGCACCGGGCTCGGGGACCGCTCGCCCGCGGCGCCGAACTCCGCGGCGAGCTCGCGCCGGGCGGCGTCGGCCTCCGGCTCGAGCGGGACGCCTTGCGGCACCAGGAGGAGCGGCAGCATCAGGCGGACGCGCCGGGGCAGCACGCTGTCCGCCCGGAAGCGGGAGGCGGCCTCGGTCGTGCGCCCCCGTGCCACGTCCACGGCGAGCAGCCCCACCTGGGCGAAGCCGCGCTCCCGCAGGCGGTCGGGATCGGCCGGCGTGGGAGACGCCACGAGTGCCTGCCACGCGCCCGTCGCGCAACCGGGCTGGCGGAGGCCGGCGGCGGCGAGCTGGACCGCCGCCTCGAAGACGGCCTGCGGGCTGCGGACGGCCGCCGCCCGCCAGGGCGCCGATCCGCCGTCCCCCCCGACGCACGACGCCATCAGCCGGAGGGTCCCCGCCTGCACCGAGTCGGCGGAGCCGGCGTAGCGCCGGATCAGCGAATCCGCCTCCGCGAGGCGCGCCTCCCGCACGAGGGCGCCGGCGAGGTGGTACGTCGGCGGGAGGAGGCCGCGGTCGAGCCGGTGGGCCCGCGCGAAGGCTTCGCGCGCCATCGAGTCGGGGTGGGGCACCGGGGGCAGGAGGTGCTCGTACACCTCGCCCAGGGCGGTCCACGCCTCGGCCCATTCGGGCTCCCGCGCGACCGCCACCCGGAAGGCGTCCCCGGCGCGGTCCGCCCGGCCGGCCAGGTAATCCTGGAGTCCGTGCGCGAAGAGCTGCAGGCGAGGCGGAAGGGCCGAGTCGCGGGCCAGCGCCAGGCCGGCCAAGGCGCCGGCCCGGTCGTATTCCTCCAGCCAGCTCGCCGCCTGCGCCCCGCGGATGGCGGCCATCGCGAACCCGCTGTCGAGCGCAACCGCTTCCTCCAGCAGCACGAGCGCCGAGTCGTACCGGGCCGCGCGATACTGGATCTCGCCGAGGAGGAAGCTCGCCGCCGCGGCCGGCGACGGGTCGAGCGCGGCGAGGGCCGGGGCGGCGTCGCGGCCGCCGGCGGGGATGAGCCGCGGGAGCAGCTGCTTGGCCGCGCCGAGCCCGAGGTGCCAGGCGGTGACCGCCGCGCCGCGGCTGCCGGCCTCGCCCAGCGGCGCCGCGCGGGTGACCCGCCCCGACACCGAGTCGCCTTCCGCGTCGTGGAGCGTGAGGGTGAGCCGGGCGGAGTCGGCGAGGATCACCGTGCCCTGGACCAGGCGCCCGGCGCCCGCGTCGCGCGCGGCGCGCCGCAGGTCGCCCGGCGAGAGGGTGCGCGGGTCGTCCCGCTTCTCCGCGGAGAGCCACGGGGACGCGTCGGTCGGCGCGAGCGAGGGCACCGCGGCGAGCGCGGTCTGCAGGGAGACCAGCAGGTTCCGGCCGAGCTCGCGCGCCGCGGCCGGCGTGGCACCGGTGACCTCGATCGGGAGGAGCAGCACCCGTCCCGGGTCCATCGGCGGGGGCCGCCAGGGGCGGAGCACGGCGAGCGCGGCGGCCCCGGCGGCCGCCAGGACGAGGAGCAGGCGGCCCGCGCGCCGGCGCCCGATGCCGGCCCCCTCCGGCGGCGTGCCGCCGATGGTGCGCGCCCGGTCGAGCGCCTCGGCGAACACGGCCGCACTGGCGAACCGGTCCGCCGGCAGCTTCCGGAGCGCGGTCTCCAGTGCCTCGACCACCGGCGCCGGCACCGCCGGCCGGAGGGTCTGCACCGGCGGGAGCGGATCCTTCCGGTGCCGCGCCAGGATGGCCTGCGCCGTGCTGCCGGTGAAGGGCGGCGCCCCGGTCAGCATTTCGTACAGCACGCAGCCAAGGCTGTAGATGTCCGCCCGGCCGTCCACGTGCTCCGACCCGGACGCCTGCTCCGGGCTCATGTAGTGCGGCGTCCCGATGGCGAGGCCCGCCTGCGACTGTCCCTCGCGCGCGCTCTCGTTGATCGCGCGGGCGATGCCGAAGTCGGCGAGCATCGCTTCCCCGCCCTCCAGCAGGATGTTCTCCGGCTTGATGTCGCGGTGGATGACCCCGGCCGCGTGGGCGTGGGCGAGGCCGGCCGCCACGTCGCCTGCGATGCGCACCGCCTCGTCCACGCCGAGCGGGCCCTCCCGCAGCAGCCGCTGGCGCAGGCTCTCGCCGCGGACGTACGGCATCACGAACCAGAAGAGGCCGTCGGCCTCGCCGGAGTCGTGCAGCGGCAGGAGATGCGGATGGGTGAGTCCCGCGACGATGCGGATCTCGCGGAGGAAGCGATCGGCGCCGAGCGACTCGCCCACCTCGGGCCGGAGCACCTTGAGCGCCACGTCCCGGCCGTGGCGGAGGTCGCGGGCCAGGAAGACGATCGCCATGCCGCCGCGGCCGAGCTCGCGCCCGATCGCGTAGCGGTCGCTGATCCGCGCCGCCAGCCGCTGCCGGAGCTCGGCCATCACGCCTCACCGGTGGGGAAGGAGGGACCGGTCGAACATACCGGCGCCCGTAGGTGGCCGGAAGGCGCTGGCTTCGACCCTCGACCCTCGACCCTCGACCTGCGCCCTCCCCCGATGCGCCGAAACCTCCGGCTCGCCGCCTCGCCCCCGGCGAGGACCTGGCGGGCGCGCGGGCCGACAGCACGAAGCTGCCGCTCTCGAAGCTGGCGCTCCGAATGATCACCCCGAGCGACCACACCGCGGCCAGCGCGGTGGTGTTCGTGAATGCGCCGTCGGGCGACCACATCCTCTGCGTGACCACGGAGGACCAGGCCGACGGGAGCTGGGAGGCGTCGAACGAGGGGTACGCCCTGCTCCGGCGGGTCTCGGCGCTCCTGTGGGAGCACTTCGAGCCGGGGCGCCCCCGGCGGCCGGCCGGGGGAGCGGAGCGGTTCAGGCCCTGACCGGCGCGTGGCGCCGGGCGCCGGTCAGTTGACCGGCGCTGCCGCCTCGCCTTCGGTGAGCGCGAAGAGCTGGGACTGCGTCTTGCCCTTCCGCAGCAGTGCCACCGCCTGGCGCAGTTGCGCGTCGTCGGCGATCCGGCGGCGGAACGCGGTCGAGTCGCCGAAGGCGGTGCGGGCCACCTGCTGCTCGATCCACCGGTCCACCAGCGGCCGCGCCCGGTCCAGCTCCTCCGGCGTCGCCTCCACCCCCGCCGCGGCAAG
>CAVQWA010000116.1:0-9417 GCA_963717315.1 uncultured Gemmatimonadales bacterium | reverse complement strand
GTTGACTTCGCCTGGCCGCTGGTGAACTGATCGGCCGCTTCGCTGGTGGCGCCGGCGTTGAGCAGCGCCGAGGCGGCGAAGAAGAGCGGCGCCGCGATCACCAGGCCGACCAGCTGGGCGCGCATTTTCGGGCTGCGCGAGGAGGCGGCACGGAAGAGGAAGTAGAGCGGCGCGGTGAGGATCGCGAAGACGACGGCGCTGGCGAGAATCGCCGGGAGGGTCAGGTCGGAGCTGTGCTCGTGGGCCTTCTGGAGGATCTCGGCGTCGCCTTCGCCGGTGATCGAGGCGACGACCACCGCCGAGGCGATCAGGAGGACGGTGGCGACGAAGGTCGCGATCCCGGTCCGGACCGACCACTTCCCCTCCCACTGCAGAATCTGCTCTCGGGTCTTGCCCACAGTCCTCTAGCCCCTCTCGTGGAAGGCGGTCATGATCTGGCAGAGCCGCACGGCGCGTACGCTACCGCCCATGACCGAATCACAGCCCACCCATGTCGTCCCGCTCGAGGCCGGAGCCGGCCCCGAGAACCCGCCCTGCCCCGCCTGCGGCGAGCCGCTGTTCGGCTGGCTGGCAGCGAAGCCCTATCTGCGCGGCCCGACCAGCCGCTGCGAGAGCTGCGGGCTCGGGGTCGTCGGCTCCTCCGGCGGCGCCGCGGAGGCGCTGCGCGAGCTCGACCTGCTCGGCGGCGAGGACGGCGTCCGGATCGTCAACCGGGCCAGCTTCACCTGCTCGCTCGGCGGCGCCGGCTGGTCGGGGCTCGGCCCCGAAGCCCACTACCTCTTCACGGTCGAGTCGGTGCGCCGGCTGGTCGCCGGCCGCGACCAGGTCGGTCAGCTCGCGGCACTGGGCTCCCGGGGCGAGCCTGGCGATCACCTGGCACGCCGGCCCTGGACGACGCCGAGGCACAGTCGGTGGCCGACGTTGCGGGGTACCTGGGATGGAGCCGGCCCTGGCTCGTGGCCGAGGTGGGGCTGGTCCGCCTCGACGGCTTGCGCATGCCTGGCTACGCCCCCTTCCCGGCAGTGGATTCCATCGTCCCCCTGGCGGCCACCTGGGTCACCGGGGAGGCGCAGGTGCGTCCGGCGCCCTGGCTCACGCTCGAAGGCACCTTCGGCGCGCCCACGGGCGACTCGCCGGAGGGCCGGCCGCCATTCCAGGGAACCGGCGCGATCACGCTCCGGTCGAAGTTCCTGCGGCAGTACCCCAGCGGGTTCCTCGACCTGCGACTCCAGCTGGCTGGAGAGGTGTGGGACGACGGGGTGCTCGGGCACCGCGCCGACGGCACCCCGGTGCGCATCGCAGGGAATGCCCTGACCCGCCTGACCCTCGAACTGCAGCTCGGCCGCTTCCTCGCCTACTACCACCGGACGAACCTGCTCGGCCGGGAGATCGAATACATCCCGGGCGGCGGGCTTCCCACCTACGGCACGACCTTCGGGGTGAGATGGGAGTTCCTGAACTGACCGGGCCCCGTGCCAGGGGGAGTGGCGAGCGCCGGGTGCCAAGGTCGGTTGTCGGGCCCCACCGAGGTCGGCACTTTCGACCCCCTTGTCCCGCGTCCCCGAGCCCCTGTCCCCGCCAGTAGCCCAAGCGCCCCTATCCCATTAGGATTGAAGGTTCTGGCCCAATCGGGAGTGGGTGCGTGCCGTACAGCATGACCGGCTTCGGGGTGGGGGAGGGCGCGGTGGCTGGCGGCCGCCTGCAGGTGGAGATCCGGACGGTGAACCACCGGTTCTTCAACCTCTCGGCCCGGCTGCCACCCGAGCTCGGAGCCCTCGAGGCGCCGCTGCGTGACCTGCTCCGGCAGGATTTCGACCGGGGCCACGTGTCGGTGGCGGCCCGGTGGACGGAGGCGCCCGCCTCCGGGGGCGGGGTCACGCTCAATCTCGACCGGGCGCGGACCGTGGTGGCCACCTTCCGGGAGCTGCAGGCGACGCTCGGGCTGTCGGGGGAGATCGACCTCGCACTGGTCGCGCGGCAGCCGGAGGTGCTGGCCGTCCCGACGGGGGCGGCGCCGCAGGTGGCCTGGGCGGACGTCGAACCGGTGGTGGTGGCCGCGGTGACGGAGTGCCGGGCGGCCCGCCGTCGGGAGGGCGAGGCCCTGGTGGCCGAGCTGCGGCATCGTCTGGACCTGATGGAGCGCGCCGCGGAGACGGTCGCGGCACAGGCGCCCCGGCGCCTGGCCCGGGAGCGGGACCGGCTCCGCGCCGCGGTGCGCGACCTGCTCGACGGGCGCGGGGTCAACGAGGAACGGCTGGAGCTCGAGCTCGCCCTCCTCGCCGACCGCCTCGACATCACCGAAGAGCTGGTGCGGTTCGGCACCCATGTGCGGGCGTGCCGGGAGGCGCTGGCCGCCGACCGGCCGGTGGGGAAGCAGCTCGGCTTCCTGGCCCAGGAGCTGGGCCGGGAGGTGAACACGATCGGCTCGAAGGCCAACGACGCCGTGATCACGCAGGAAGTGATCGCGCTCAAGGGCGAGCTGGAGAAGTTCCGCGAGCAGCTGGAGAACCTGGAGTGAGCCCCTTCCTCCTGGTGCTCTCCTCGCCGTCCGGCGGCGGCAAGAGCACGATCGCCCGGCAGCTGTTGCAGGGGCGCGAGGACCTGGCCTACTCGGTCTCGGCCACGACGCGCCCGCCGCGCAGCGGTGAGCAGGACGGCGTGGCCTACCACTTCCTCCCGGCGGCGGAGTTCGACCGCCGGCTGGCGGCGGGCGAATTCCTCGAGTGGGCCGAATATGCCGGCCAACGCTACGGCACGCTCCGGAGCGAGATCGAGCGGATCCTGGCCAGCGGTCGCCACGCCGTGCTCGACATCGAGGTTGCGGGCGCGCGCCAGGTGCGCGACCGTTTCCCGGCCGCGGTGCAGGTGTTCATCCTTCCGCCCTCGGGAGACGTGCTGGTGCAGCGGCTGCGCCGGCGTGGCACCGAGGGGTCGGAGGCGCTCCGCAAGCGGCTGGAGCAGGCGGCGGCCGAGCTGGCCGCCGCGGTGGAGTACGATTACACCGTCGTCAACGACGACCTGGTGCTCGCGGTGGAGCAGGTGGCCGCGATCATCGAGGCGGAGACGCGGCGCACGCGGCGCCAGCGCGACCTGGCGGCGCACTTGCTCGACCTGCGGCGGGATGTCCTGCTCGCCGCGGCGCAGTTCGGCGGAACCGTGACGCTTCCGAAGGAGTGAGGCACCAATGAAGATCTACACCCCGGTGGACGTGGCCGAGCGGGCCGGCAACAAGTACCTCGGCGTGCTCGTGGCGGCCAAGTTCGCCCGCTACGTGAACGAGCTCCCGCACGCGCCCGAGGCGGCGGAGGGCGAGAAGCTCACCACCGTGGCCCTCGAGGAGCTGACCGAGGGCGACCTCACGTACCGCCTCGTCCGGCGGCGCCGCGCGGAAGCGTGAGCCTCGCCGGCCGGCACGTCCTCCTCGGCGTGTCGGGCGGGATCGCCAGCTACAAGAGCTGCACCCTCGCCCGGCGGCTCGCCGAGGCCGGCGCCCGCGTGGACGTCGTCCTGACGCGGGCCGCCGCGGAATTCGTCCGGCCGGTCACGTTCGAGGCGCTGACCGGGCGGCCGGTCCTCGGCTCCCTCTGGACCCCCGGCACGGCGCTCGACCACGTCCGCCTCCCCGCGCAGGCCGACCTCCTCATCGTCGCGCCCGCCACCGCCGACCTGGTCGCCCGCGCCGCCCTCGGGCTGGCCGACGACCTCCTCACCTCGATGCTGCTGGCCCGGACCGGGCCGGTGCTGCTCGCGCCGGCGATGAACGACGCGATGTTCTCCCATCCCGCCACGCAGGCGAACCTCGCCATCCTCCGTGCCCGCGGCGCGCACGTCGTCGGGCCGGAAGTCGGCCCCCTGGCCGAGGGCCCGAGCGAACGGCCCGGGCGGATGAGCGAGCCCGACGTGATCCTGGCGCACGCGGAGCGCCTGCTGCACGGCGGCAGCCGGCTGGCGGGGCGCCGCGTGATCGTGACCGCGGGTGCCACCCGGGAGCCGCTCGACCCGGTGCGCGTCGTGACCAACCGCTCGAGCGGGAAGATGGGCTACCGGCTGGCCGAGGCGGCGTGGGCCCGCGGGGCTGACGTGACCCTCCTCGCCGGCGCCGGCACGCTTCCCGACCCGGTGGGCGTCGCGGTGCGCCGGGTGGAGACGACCGCCGACCTCGAGGCGGCCGTGCGCGAGGCGCTTCCCGGGGCCGATGTCCTGCTCATGGCCGCCGCCCCCGCCGACTATCGACCTGCCGGCGCCACCGACCGGAAGCGCCCGCGCCAGGAGGGCCCGCTCCGGGTGGACCTCGAGCCCACGCCGGACATCCTCGCCGGCACCCGCGCGGTCCGGAAGCCGGGCTCGGTGGTGGTCGGTTTCGCGCTCGAGACCGGCGACGCGTTGGCCAGGGGACGGGCCAAGCTCGCGCGGAAGGACCTCGACCTGGTGGTGGTGAACGACGCCCTCGAGCCCGGGGCGGGGTTCGAGCACGACACCAACCGGGTGACCCTGGTGGATCGTGAGGGCGCGGAGACCGCGCTCCCCCTGCTGGGCAAGCGGGAGGTGGCGGAGGCGATCCTCGACGCGGTGGAGGCCCGGCTTGGCTGACCTGTTCGAGCGCTGGCTCCGGCAGCAGGTCGAGCTGGGGGGGAGTGAGGTGATCCTCTCGGGTCGCGAGTCGCGAGCCGCGAGTCGCGAGCTGCCGGACCGGCTCGGGAACACGGCACCGGCCGTCTCGGTACCCGGCGCCCGGCCGCCGGCACCGAGGGCGGAGGGTCCGCGGTGGCTCAAGGACCTCCCCGCGGTCCCCGGGGACGGCCTGGTGTACGAGCCGCCCGCCGGGGGCCTGGTGGACGAAGTCGCGGGCCTCGACTCGCTGGAGGCGGTCGCGCGGGTCGTGGCGGCCTGCCGCAAGTGCCCGCTCTGCGAGGGCCGCACCAACACCGTGCCCGGCGAGGGGGACCCGGCGGCGCGCTTGATGCTCGTCGGGGAGGGGCCCGGGCAGACCGAGGACCAGACCGGGCGCCCGTTCGTCGGGGCGGCGGGCAACCTGCTGGACTCCATCCTCACGGCGATAGAGATTCCCCGGGAGCGGGTGTTCATCGCCAACGTGGTGAAGTGCCGGCCGCCGAGGAACCGCACGCCGCTGCCCGAGGAGCAGGAGACCTGCCTCCCCTACCTCCGCCGGCAGATCGAGCTGGTCCGGCCGAAGGTGCTCGTGGCCCTCGGGGCCACCGCGGCGGCCGCCCTCCTCGGCACGAGGAAGAGCCTGGGCGAACTTCGCGGGAAGGTGCACCGCTGGGGCGGCATCCCGCTCGTCGCCACGTACCACCCCGCGGCGCTGCTCCGCAACCCGAACTGGAAGCGACCCACCTGGGATGACGTCCGCATCGCCCGCCAGCTCCTCGACCGCTGACCCGTACGTCGGCCGCACGGCCCCGTGGAACAACGAGGCGGAGCAGGCCGTCCTGGGCGCGATGCTCCTCGACCAGGACGCCGCGCTCCGCGCCGCGGAGCTGGTGGAGGACTCGATGTTCTACCGGGAGCCCCACCGCCGCCTCTACCGGGCGATGGTCGCGCTCACCGAGCAGCGGGTCGTCATCGACCACGTCACGCTGCGGGACGAGCTGCTGCGCCGGAACGAGCTCGACGCCGTCGGGGGCACCGCCTACCTGGCCGAACTGCTGGAGTCGGTGCCGACCGCGGCGAACGTCGAGTATCACTGCCGGATCATCAAGGAAAAGGCGGTCCTGCGCCGGCTCATCGAGACCTCGACCCAGATCGTGGCCGAGGCCTATGACGGCCAGCTCACCGCCAGCGAGCTGCTCGACGCCGCGGAGTCGCGGATCTTCACCATCTCGCAGTCGCGGGGCCAGGAGGGCTTCACCCGCCTCAAGGAAATGCTCTGGCCCACGATGGAGCGCATCGAAACGCTCCAGAAGAGCGGCCAGAAGGTTACCGGGGTGCCCAGCGGCTTCGTGGATTTGGATGACAAGACCACCGGCTTCCAGCGCTCGGAGCTGGTCATCGTGGCGGCCCGCCCGTCGATGGGAAAGACGGCCTTCTGCCTGAACGTCGCGACGAACGCCGCCATCGAGATGGACAAGGGCGTCGCGATCTTCTCGCTCGAGATGAGCAAGGAGGCGCTGGTCCAGCGGATGCTCTGCGCGGAGGCGCGGGTGGACAGCCAGCGGGTGCGCCAGGGCATGCTGCAGGACAGCGACTTCACCCGCCTCGCGCGGGCGGCGGGCATCCTGCAGAACTGCAAGATCTGGATCGACGACACACCGGCGCTCACCCTGCTCGAGATGCGCTCCAAGGCCCGGCGGCTGAAGGCCGACAACGACGTCTCGCTCCTCATCGTGGACTACCTCCAGCTGATGCGCACTGCCGAGCGGGCGGAGAGCCGGGTGCAGGAGATCAGCGAGATCAGCCGCTCGCTGAAGGCGCTGGCCCGCGAGCTCGAGGTGCCGGTCATCGCCCTCTCCCAGCTCTCGCGCGCGTCGGAGCAGCGGGGCGGGGACCGCAAGCCGATCCTCTCCGACCTGCGTGACTCCGGCGCCATCGAGCAGGACGCCGACCTGGTCCTCTTCATCCACCGGCCGGAGATGTACGAGGGACCGGTGGACAAGGACGGCAATTCCCTCGAGGGGAAGGCCGAGGCCATCCTCGCCAAGCACCGGAACGGGCCCACCGGCACGATCCCGCTCTTCTTCCACAAGGCGTTCACCCGCTTCGACAGCTTCAGCGAACGGCCCGACGGCGATGCCTAGGCGGTCGGCGTACCGCTGTGCCGAGTGCGGCCACGAGCATCCCAAGTGGGCGGGGCGGTGCGAGGCGTGCGGGGCGTGGAACAGCATCGCCGAGGAGCCGGTCGCGGCGGCGGCGCCGCGGGGCGGGAGCCGCGGCAAGGCACTGGGCCCGGCGCGGTCGAGGCGCGCGCCGGTCCGGCTGCGGGACATCGCCGAGGCCAGCCTGGTGCGCTGGCCCACCGGCATTCCCGAGTTCGATTTCGTGCTGGGGGGCGGGCTGGTGCCCGGGTCGATGACGCTGATCGGCGGCGAGCCCGGCATCGGGAAATCGACGCTCCTGCTCCAGGCCGCAGCCCGGCTCGAGAACGCCGGGTATCCCGTGCTCTATGCCAGCGGCGAGGAGAGCCCGGAGCAGGTGCGGCTCCGGGCGCTGCGGCTCGAGGAGGACGCCGGGCCCGTCCGCGTGGTGGGCGAGACCCGGCTGGAGGCGGTGCTCGAGGCGTCGGCGGCGGCGGGAGCCCGGGTGCTGGTGCTCGACTCGATCCAGACCGTCTGGTCCGACCTCCTGGAGAGCGCCCCCGGCAGCGTCGGGCAGGTGCGGGAGTGCGCCGCGATGCTGATGCGCTTCGCCAAGGAGTCGGACACCGCGGTGTTCGCCGTGGGGCACGTGACCAAGGGCGGGGGGATCGCCGGGCCGAAGACCCTCGAGCACATCGTGGACACGGTGCTCTACTTCGAGGGGGAAGCGAGCCTTGACTATCGCCTCCTCCGGGCCTCGAAGAACCGCTTCGGGTCGGTGGACGAGCTGGGCGTCTTCTCGATGACCGGCCGCGGACTGGTGGCCGTGCCGAACCCCTCGGCGGTCTTCCTCGCGGCGCGCTCCGCCGACACCGCGGGCAGCGCCGTGACCGCGCTGATGGAGGGCACGCGTCCCGTCCTGGTGGAGGTCCAGGCGCTCGCCGCCCCGACCGGTTACGGGACGCCGCAGCGGGTGGCCACCGGCCTCGATCCGCGCCGCCTGGCGGTGCTGCTTGCCGTGCTCGAGCGCCGGGCGGGAGCGGGGTTCGGCAGCTTCGACGTGTTCGTGCAGGCCACCGCCGGCGTCCGCCTCGCGGAGCCCGGGGCCGACCTCGCCGTGGCCGCGGCACTCCTCTCCTCGCTGCACAACCGCCCGGCACCGGCCGATGCGCTCTTCCTCGGCGAGATCGGCCTCGGGGGCGAAGTGCGCCCGGTCAGCGGACTGGAGCGGCGCGCCCAGGAGGCCGCACGGCTGGGCTTCCGCCGTGCGTTCGTCTCCGCACGCGGCAGCGCGGACATCCCCGGACTCCGGCTCATCGGGCTGGACCACGTGGACGAGCTGGCCCGTGCCCTCGCCGCGTGACGTCGGCGTGGTCGTCGTGGCGGCGGGGCAGGGCCGTCGCGCGGGGGGCGACACGCCGAAACAGTTCCGGGAGATCGCCGGGGTGCCGATGGTTCTCCGCGCGGTTCGACCGTTCGCGGCGCATCCGGACGTGGCCGAAGTGGCGGTGGTCCTGCCCCCGGACATCGTCGCGGCTCCACCGGCCTGGCTCGGCGCCCTGCAAGGGGAGGGCGTGCGGCTCGTCGCCGGCGGGATCGAGCGGAGCGACTCCGTGGCCGCCGGCCTTGCGGCGCTCGCGCCCGCCTGCGGCGTGGTGCTGGTGCACGATGGTGCCCGGCCCTTTCCCTCCCGATCCACCATCGACGCGGTCATCGCCGAGGCACGGGCCGGGCGCGCGGCCCTCGCCGCCGTCCCGGTGAGCGACACGATCAAGGAAGCCACCGAGGCGGGACGGTGCGTCGCGCGCACCGTCCCACGGGAACGGCTCTGGCGGGCGCAGACGCCGCAGGGATTCCCCCGGGCGCTCCTGGAGCGGGCACTCGCCGGAAGGGCGCCCGGCGCCACGGACGACGCCGCGCTCGTCGAGGCGATGGGCGAGCCGGTCGTGCTGGTACCGGACGATGCCGCAAACCTCAAGGTGACCACCGAGGCCGACTTCATCCTCGCCGAGGCACTGGCCCGGCGATGATCCTCCCGTTCCTGACCCCGGCCGACGCCGATGCGGCCATCCCGGCAGTCCGGGCGCATCTGGCAGCGGGCGGTCTCCTGGCCTACCCGACGGAAACCGTGTATGGCCTCGGGTCGGCCCCCGCGGAGGGGCCGCTGGGCGCCCTGGCCCGCTTCAAGGGGCGGCCGGAGCGGAAGCCGTTCCTGGTCCTGGTCACCGGCCGCCCGATGGCCGAGGCGTGGGGGCTCGTCTTCCCGCCGGTCGCGGCGGCGCTCGCGAGCGAGTTCTGGCCGGGGCCGATCACGCTGGTGCTCCCCGGCGGGGAAGGGAGGCTCCCCGACCGGCTTCGCGGACCGGAGGGAGGGATCGCCGTGCGCCACACCTCGCATCCCCTCGTCGCGCGGTTGGTCGCCGGACTCGGCTACCCCCTCACCTCCACCTCGGCGAACCTGCCCGGACAGCCGCCGGCGCCCGGGGCGGAGGCGATCGCGGGGCTCTTCGCTGGCGCCATCGCTTCAGGCGAGCTCCTGGTCCTCGATGGCGGGCCGCTGGGGAATGTCCCGCCCTCGACGATCGTGGACTGCACCGGCGCGGTCAGCCGGCTGGTGCGCGAGGGAGCCATTCCGCGCCGGGAGCTTCGGCGACGCGTGGGGAGG
>CAVQWA010000115.1:0-3348 GCA_963717315.1 uncultured Gemmatimonadales bacterium | reverse complement strand
GTAGGCGCGTGAGCGTCGCGTCGTCCACCAGCACCTTGTAGCTGTAGCCCGACCCCAGGTCGAGGTCGGTGCGCACCGTGCCCTTGGCCAGCACGACGTCGCCCACCTTGGCCTGCGCCTTGGTCGTGACCAGCACGTCGTTGGTGTTGTCGGCGGCGGAGCCCGAGCCGTCGCGGATGTGCAGCCAGTTCTTGCCGAGCACGTCGGGCGTGAACTTCACCACCTTGCCGCGGACGAGGACGCCCTGGTCCTTGAGCGACGCCTTGTTGGCGGGTCGGGGGCAAGCCCGAGCATCTTGGCCCAGTCGAGCTGGCGGGCGGAGTCGGGGCCCTGCGGCGCCCCCAGGTAGAACTCGCTCTGCACCAGCACGAACTCGCGCGCGGGCGGCCGCGGGGCGACCGGATCCACGATGAGCGCGCCATACATCCCGTTGGCAATGTGCGCCGCCACCGGCGCGGTGCCGCAGTGATACATGAACGCCCCGGGCACGCGCGCCACGAAGCGGAACGACAGCGAATCGCCCGGCATGACGTTCACGTAGGCACGGCTCGGCGCGATTTGCGCCGCGTGGAAGTCCATCGAGTGCGGCATCGGCGCCGCGTTCACGATGGTGAACTCGACGGTGTCACCCACCGTTACGCGGAGTGCCGGACCCGGCACCTGTCCGCCGAAGGTCCAGGCCTCGTACAGCACCCCCGGCGCCACCACGTGCCGGGCGTGCACCGTCTCGAGCCGGACGTGGTGCCGGCGCCGGGCGGAGCGCTCGGGTGCCGTCGCGGGCCGCTCCACCGGCGCGGCGGAGGTGCCCACCGCGGCCTCGCCGTGGGACATCGGCGCCGGGGACGGCGCGCGGGACCGGTCGGTCGGCGCCGTCGCGGCGGGCCGGGTCGTGTCGGCTGGCGCGCCCCCGTCGGGTGCAGGGGAACAGGCCAACAGGGCAACCGGCAGGGCGAGGGCGTACACGATCGGGCACGGAGGCATGGGTCAGTTCCCTTCGGAGGAGTCGCCGAAAGGTAGCGCCGCCGGCGCCTGTCGAGCCGGACCACGATGCCCCGTCGCGGTTTACGCCCCCACCCGCGGGGGTTAGCTTGAGGCGCGCTGCCCCGTCGTCCAATGGCAGGACATGCGGCTTTGGACCGCAGAATCGTGGTTCGAGTCCACGCGGGGCAATGACCCGGGGGAGAAGGGAGACGGGAGAGGGCCGCCGCCCGCATCCCCGCCGTCCACTGCTTCCCGTCTCCCCACCCGCGCCTCCCCTCTCCCCTTCCACTAACCCCACACGCCGGTTATACTTCCGGGCTATCGCAATGGCGCAGATCTCGCTTTCGCGGAGCCAGATGCTCCTCCTCAGCGGCTCGGCCAACCGGGCCCTCGCGGAGGAAGTGGCGGAGCACCTCGGGCAGCCGCTCTGCCAGGTGACGCTCCGGCGCTTCGCCGACGGCGAGTTGTTCGTGAAGATCGACGAGAACGTGCGGGGGCGGGATGTGTACATCATCCAGCCCACCAACCCGCCGGCCGAGAACATCATCGAGCTGCTGCTCCTGATGGACGCGGCCAGGCGGGCCAGCGCGGCGCGGGTGACCCCGGTCATCCCCTACTTCGGCTACGCCCGGCAGGACCGCAAGGACCAGCCGCGGGTGGCGATCAGCGCCAAGCTGATGGCGAACATGGTGACCCGCGCGGGAGCGGACCGGGTGCTGGCGATGGACTTCCATCAGCACCAGCTGCAGGGGTTCTTCGACCTGCCGGTGGACCACCTGTACGCCGCGCCGGTGTTCGTGAACCACTATCGGCAGAAGCAGCTGCACGACCCGGTGGTGGTGGCGCCCGACGTCGGCTCGGCCAAGATGGCCCGGGGGTTCGCCAAGCGGCTCAACGCGTCGCTGGCGATCATCGACAAGCGGCGCCCGTCGGCCAACGTGGCCGAGGTGCTGAACGTCGTGGGCGAGGTGGAGGGCCGGGACTGCCTCATCCCGGACGACATGATCGACACCGCCGGCACCATGAGCGAGGCGGTGCACGCGCTCAAGCGGCTGGGCGCCCGGAAGGTGTACTGCTGCGCCACCCACGCGCTCCTCTCGGGTCCCGCCGTGGAGCGGCTGGGCAACGCGCCGATCGAGGAGCTGGCGGTCACCAACACGATCGCCATCCCGCCGGAGCGGCAGTTCGGGAAGCTCCGCATCCTGTCGGTCGCCGGCCTGCTGGCCAAGGCGATCGGCTACACGCACAGCGACCAGTCGGTGAGCTCGCTGTTCGACTGACCGCCGCACGACCGAACGCAGGGGACGACCGATGGCAGAGCAGGTGGCAGTGGCGGCCGAGCGCCGCGACGAGACCGGGAAGGGGGCGGCCCGCACCCTCCGGCGCGCGGGGAAGATCCCCGCGGTGATCTATGGCCACGGGCGCGAGCCCGAGGCGCTGGTGCTGGACGCCACGGCCTTCGGCCGTGCCATCCAGGGCCACGCCGTGAGCAGCACCATCCTCGACGTGAGCGTCGGGGGCGGGGCGCCGGTGAAGGCGCTGGTGCGCGAGATGCAGCGCGACACGCTGCGCGCCGACACGATCCTCCACGTGGACCTCTACGAGGTCCGCGCCGACGAGGCGATCGTGGTCGAGGTCCCGATCCACCTGGTCGGGATCCCCGACGGCGTCCGCAATAACGGCGGCGTGGTGGACCACTCCCTGCGCGTGGTGGAGATCCGGGTCCTCCCGACCGAGATCCCCGAGTTCCTCGAGCTCGACGTGACGGACCTCGGCATCGGCGACCACCTCTCGGTGGCCGACCTCGCGCTCGCCAAGGGCGAGTTCGAGACCGAGGCCGAAACGGTCGTCTGCAGCGTGCTCGCCCCGCGGGCGGAGGAAGCGCCCGCCCCGGTCGCGGCCGAGGCCCCCACGGTGGAACCGGAACTCATCCGGAAGCCGAAGGCCGAGGACGAGGCCGAAACGAAGGAGTAGGCCCTGCGCGTCGTCGTGGGGCTCGGCAACCCGGGCCCCGAATACGAGGACACGCGGCACAACGCGGGCTTCCGCCTGGCCGATCACGTCGCGGCGCGATGGGGCGTGGCGCCGTTCCGCCGCGCCGATCGCGCCCGCGAGGCCCGCGGCACGGTCCGCGGCGCCGACGTCCGGCTGCTCAAGCCCTGGACGTACATGAACCGGAGCGGTGCCGTGCTGGCCCCGCTCCGCGACCTTTCCGGGTTCGATCCCGCCCGCCACCTGCTGATCCTGGTGGACGACGTCGCCCTCCCCACCGGCCGCTTCCGGCTCCGGGCCGGCGGCTCGGCCGGGGGACACAACGGCCTCAAGAGCGTCGAGGCCGCGCTCCGCACCCGGGAGTATGCGCGCCTC
>CAVQWA010000114.1:0-18714 GCA_963717315.1 uncultured Gemmatimonadales bacterium | reverse complement strand
TCCGCTCGTCCATCAGCCGACGGACGAGGCGCTGCTGGTCGTCCTCGTCGTAGATCGTGAACTGGCGGGTGAAGCCGAGCCGCTCGGCCTCCCGGCGGAGCAGCCGGGCGGAGAGGGCGTGGAACGTCCCGATCCAGAGCCCGGCGGGGTCCCGCCCGAGGAGCCGGCCCACCCGCTCCCGCATCTCGCCGGCAGCCTTGTTGGTGAAGGTCACGGCGAAGATCCGCTCGGCCGGCACGCCCTCGGCCTCGATCAGGCGGGCGATCCGGGCGGTGAGCACCCGGGTCTTGCCCGACCCGGCGCCGGCCAGCACGAGCATCGGGCCGTGGACGTGCTCCACGGCCCGGCGCTGCGCCGGGTTGAGCGGGGTCGCGGTCAGGACGTGCACGTCAGGCCTCGGAAAGCGGGAGCTCGATCAGGAAGGATGCACCGGTCTCGGTGTTCTCGAGGGACAGGTTTCCGCCGTGCGCGTCCTCGACGACGCGTTGCGTGAGCGCGAGCCCGATCCCCCAGCCCCGCTCCTTGGTCGTCACGCCCGGTTGGAAGAGCCGCCGCCGCACCTCGCCGGCCACGCCGGGCCCGTCGTCACGGACCCGGACCACCCCGTGCTCGCCCTGGGTGCCGACCTCGATGCTGATCGAGCCCGGGCGGCCCTGGAGCGCGTCGATCGCGTTCTTGACCAGCGCCTCGAGCGCCCACTCCAGCAGCACGGGGTCCCCGAGGACGACGGGGCCACTGCCGGCCGCCTGCACCGTGAGCGTGATCGGGTTGGCGTGGCGCGGCAGTCGCGGCCGGAAGTAGCCCGCCACCCGGTCGGCGACCGCGCCGAGGCCCACCGCCTCCCGCTTGGCCTCGTTGCCGATCCGCTCGAACCGCTGCGCCACGCGGTCCAGCCGCTCGGCGTCCGCCGCGAGGTGCTCGGCGAGGCCGGCCGGCGGCGCGGGACGCGACCGCACCTGCTCGATCCATCCCTCGAGGCTGGTGAGCGGCGTGCCCATCTGGTGCGCCGCCTCCCGCGCCATTGCCACCCAGAGCCGGTCGCGCTGCGCGGCCATCGCGTTCCGGTAGGCGTACCGGCCCACGAGCACCATGCACACCAGCGTGGCCGCCTGCAGCATGGCCAGCAGGACCAGCTGCTCGCGGAACGGCACCGGACCGTAGTGTACTGCGCCGCCCAGCTCGTTGACGAGCGGGGGGTTCTCCCGGTCGAGCCGCCGGGCGTATTCGAGGACGCGCGGGTCGTCGAGCTCCGCCTCGAACGGGAGGTTCGCCGCCGCGGCCACCCGGCCGGTGCCGTCGGTGAGCACGAGGGGGATGCCGGTCCCCTTCACCTCCTCCGCCAGCCCGAGCAGCGCCTGCAGCTCCGCGCCTTCCCCGGGGGTATTGAGCCCGTCGAACACGCCGGAGTAGAGCCGGCTGAGGGCGAGGGCATCCTCCCGGAGGTGCCGGGCGACCACCAGGGAGGTGCCCAGGCTGAATCCCGCCAGCAGCGCCACCAGGACCACCGCGAGCCAGGGAGCGAGCCGGCGGGCGCGGCGGTCACGCACGCGGGACGAGCCGGTCCGTGCCGAGGTAGGGGGCCAGGGCGTCCGGCACGCGGACCGATCCGTCGGCGCCCTGGTTGTTCTCGAGGAGGGCGATGATGGTGCGGGGAAACGCCACACCCGAGGCATTGAGCGTGTGGACGAACTCCGGCTTCGCGCCTGCCGCCGGGCGATAGCGGATGTTCGCACGCCGCGCCTGGTAGTCGGTGAACGTGCTCGCGCTGGACGCCTCGAGCCAGCCGCCCACGCCCGCGGCCCACACCTCGAGGTCCACGGTCCGGGCGCTCGCCGCACCGGTGTCGCCGGCGGCGAGCTCCAGCGCGCGGTACGGGATCCCGAGCCGGCGGAGCACCGCCTCGGCGTGGCCCAGCAGGAGATCGTGCTCCGCCGGGGAGTCCTCCGGGCGGCAGAAGCGCACCAGCTCCACCTTGTCGAACTGGTGGACCCGGATGAGCCCCCGGGTGTCCTTCCCGCCGGCACCGGCCTCGCGCCGGAAGCAGGGGGTGAAGGCCACGTAGCTGCGCGGGAGGTCGGCGGCCTCGAGGATCTCGTCGCGGTGGAGGTTGGTCACCGGCACTTCGGCGGTCGGGATCAGGTAGAGCCCGTCGAGGGGAATCGCGTAGAGTTCCTCCTCGAACCTGGGGAGCTGCCCCGTGCCCGTCATCGAGGCCCGGTTCACCAGGTACGGCGGCGCGACCTCCAGGTACCCGTGCTCCGTGGCGTGCAGGTCGAGCATCAGGTTCGCCAGGGCGCGCACCAGCCGTGCGCCGAGCCCGGTGAAGACCGGGAAGCCGGAGCCCGTGAGCTTCGCGCCCCGGGGAAGGTCGAAGAGCCCCAGCACCACCCCGAGGTCCCAGTGCGCCTTCGGCTCGAAGTCGAAGCGGGGCGGCTCGCCCCAGGTGCGGAGCACGCGATTGTGCGACGCATCGCCGTCGGGAACGCCCGGCAGCGGAGGATTGGGGATGCCGAGGAGCGCGTCCTCGAGATCGGCGTCCACGTCCCGCACCTCGGCATCGAGCGCCTTGACCCGCTCGCCCGATGCCTTGAGCGCGGCGGTGAGGTCGGCGGCGGGCTCGCCGGCCCGCTTGCGGCGCGCGACCTCCTCGCTCTCGGAATTCCGCCGGGCCTTGATCGCCTCGACCTCGGTGAGCAGCTCGCGACGGCGGCGGTCGAGCTCCAGCACCCGGTCAACCGCCGCCAGCACCGCCGCATCGCCCCGCCGCGCCAGCGCCGCGCGGACGCCCTCGGGGTCGGCGCGCAGCCGCCGCACGTCGATCATCGGGCTATCGCTCGGGCAGCCCGGGCTCGAGCCCGCGGTAGCCGCAGTTGAGGTCCACCAGGTGCTCGAACGTCACCTGCCGGGCCACCGAGTCCACGTCGATGATGTGGATCTTGCCGTAGAGCGGCAGGCCGCCGTAGCTCGAGCACGTCAGGCGCGACCGCGCCATCAGCACGTCGCCCTCGGTGAACCGGAGAGTGTCGGCCTGCGAGTATCCGTTCTGGACCGCGATGGTGACATTCTCGAAGGGCACCGACTGGGGGATGAACCCGGGCGGCACCGAGCCCCCGAACACGAGCCCGAGAAGGTCGATCGGGACGAAGACCGGGTCGAGGTCGTCGGTGAGGTCGAAAATGAAGTCGAACGAGATCGTCTGGTCGACCCGCACCGGCCGCGAGTCCACCAGGTCGAACCCGGCAGGCGCGTTGGGAGGGGTACCGCGGACGGCGTTGATCGTGACCGTGTCCACGACGTTCTGCAGCGTCGGGTCGGGGAGCTCGTTCGGGTCGTCGCACGCCGCCGCGAGGAGCACGGCGGCGGTGGCCAGGAGGAGGGGATGGCGCGTCACGCGGGAAGTTTACCCGGCCGCGCGGAGAGGGGTCAACCCACCGTGTTTTCTTGACTTCGGCCTCCCGCAACCCTACGTTCCGCCAACCCTTCCCCGCTCCCGGAACCGATGCCAGACCTGCGCGCCCATCTCGACCGGCTCGCTGCGCGTCCCGACGTGTCCGCCATCCTCCTCGTGAGCGACGAGGGGCTGCCGATCGCCCACGCCGGCGCCCCGGTGGATTGGGACGAGCTGGCGGCGCTGGGCGCCACCCTCATGCAGCGCGCACGGGCCCTCGGTCCGGCCACCGGACGGGGCTCGCTCCGCCTCCTCGCCGCGGAGTACGCCGGGGGCCTCGCGGCCGTGCTGCCCGGCCCCCGCGAGACGGGCCTCGTGGTGCTCGCCACCCCGGACACGAATGCCGGCGTCCTGCTCTTCGACCTCGAGCGGCAGGGCGAGGCCCTCGCCGCGCTGCTCTGACCGGGGGCCCCCCGCCAACGATGCGCTGGGCACTCATCCTGGCCGGCGGCTCCGGCAGCCGCTTCTGGCCCCTCAGCACCCCCACCAATCCGAAGCAGCTGCTGCCCCTGACCGGCGCGCACTCCACCGCGGAGGAGGCGGTGGCCCGGCTCGACGGCCTGGTGCCCGCGGAGCGCATCCTGCTCCTGACCGGCGCAGCGCTGGCCCCGAAGCTCCGGCCGCTCCTCGGCCTTGCCCCGGAGAATGTGCTGGTGGAGCCGCGCGCCGCGTCCACGGCGCCCGCTCTGGTCTGGGGGACGCACGAGGCCCGGCGCCGCGATCCCGGCGCCGAGGTGCTCGCGATGCACGCCGACTGGGCCATCGGCGACGACGCTGCGTTCCGCCACTCCGCGACGCTGGCGCTCGAGACCGCGCGCCGGCACGACCAGCTCGTCACCGTGGGCGTCGTCCCCACCCGGCCGGAGACCGGCTACGGCTACATCGTGGCGGGTCCGGCCCTCGACGAAGTGACCCGGCACGTGGCCCACTTCACCGAGAAGCCGGACGCGGCGAGGGCCCTCGACCTCCTGGCGAACGGGGCCCTGTGGAACACCGGGCTCTTCGCCTGGACCGCGGACCGGCTCCTTGCCGAGGTGCGCGAGCACACTCCGGAGATCGCGCCGCACCTGGCCCGGCTCGACGCGGGCGACCCCGCCGGATTCTTCGCCGGCGTGACGCCGGTGTCGATCGACGTGGGCGTACTCGAGCGGAGCAACCGGGTGGCGGTGGTGGCGGGCGCATTCCCGTGGGACGACGTCGGCACCTGGGACGCCCTCGCACGGGTTCGGCCCCTGGACCGGGATGGCAACGTGGTGGTGGGCCAGGCCTTCCTGCACGACGCGCACGACTGCGTGGTCTGGGCCGAGGGCGAGCCCGTGGTCGTGGCCGGCGTGCGCGACGTCGTGGTGGTGCGTGCCAACGGGCGCACGCTGGTGCTGCACCGCCGGATGGCGGCCGACCTGAAGCGGGTGCTCGACGGACTGCCGCCCGGGGTGCGGGACCTGCCATGACGCGCCTTCTCCTCCTCGAGCCCGCGCCCGAACCGCGCTGGGCACCGTTCGCGGGCTGCCGCCCCGTGGCCGAGCTTCGGGCCGGCGTCTGGCGGATCCGGGAGCGGTGGGAGGCGGTCGCTGGACTCGAGGCGGCCGCCATCCTGGGCGACCACGTCGTCGGCTTCACCGAGGACGGCACCCCGCCGGTGGAGGCCGCCGGGCCCATCGAGGGCCCCGCGATCGTCGGGGCGGCGTGGTTCGCGCCGAGCGGGGAGCCGGTCGAGCTGCCCGAGGCGGGCCGGCTGGTGCACGAGGGCCAGAGCGTGGGATGGGTCGTGCCGGCGGGCGCCACGTGGAACGGGCCAGCCGACGACGGGCCGGCGACGGAGATCGGCGGCCTGATGCTCGCAGGCGCCTGGGACCTGCTTGCCGCACTCGAGCTCTTCCTCCCCGCCGACTGCCAGGGCGCGCTCGCCGAGGGCGGCGGATTCGAGCTGCCACCCGGCTCGATCGTGCTCGGGGACCCGGGCGACGTCCTCATCCTGAGCGAGCTGGTGGAGCCGGGCGTCGTGTTCGACCCGCGGGCCGGCGCGATCATCATCGAGGAGGGCGCGGAAGTGCGCGCCGGCGCGCGCCTCGAGGGGCCGCTCTTCGTGGGCCCGAATACCCGGGTCCTGGGTGGCGCGGTGCGTGGATCGGTGCTCGGCCCCGAATGCCGGGTCCACGGCGAGGTGGCCGCCTCGGTCTTCCTCGGCTACGCCAACAAGAGCCACGACGGCTTCGTCGGCCACTCGGTAGTCGGTCGCTGGGCCAACCTGGGCGCGGGCACGATCACTTCGAACCTCAAGAACACCTACGGCGAGGTGGCCATCGAGCCGGCCGGCGAGCGGATCGCCACCGGGCGCCAGTTCCTTGGCAGCCTCGTCGGCGACCACGCCAAGACCGCCATCGGCACGATGCTGGTCACCGGCACGATCGTGGGGGCGGGCGCCAACGTCTTCGGCCCCGGACCGGTGCCAAAGTGGGTGCCGCCGTTCGCGTGGGGGCTGGGTGGCGCCGAGCGGGTGAGCGAGGCGGGTTTCCTGGAGGTCGCGAAGCGGGTCCTGCCCCGCCGCCAGGTGGCCGTCACGCCGGCGGTGGAGGCGTCGCTCCGCGCCACCTGGGCGCGGCTCGCAGGGCGCTGATGCGCCTCGTCGTGCTGGGAAGCGGCTCGAAGGGGAACGCGCTCGCGGTCGAGGCCGAGGGTGCGGTCCTGCTGGTGGATGCCGGCTTCAGCGCCCGGGAGCTGGAGCGGCGGGCGGCGGCCGCCGGCCTCGCGCTCGACCGGCTCGTCGGCATCGCCCTGACCCACGAGCACGGCGACCACGCCTCCGGTGCGCCGATGCTGGCCAAGCGCCTCGACGTGCCCCTGCTCTGCTCCACGGGAACGTACGGTGCACTCCTGCCCCGGTCGCCGTGGCTCCGGCACCGCCGGGTCGGCCTGGGCCAGATGGCCGAGGCAGGCCCGTTCGTGGTCGAGGGATGCCCCACCAGCCACGACGCCGCGGAGCCGCTCGCGCTGAGGATGCGGGTCGGCGCAGAAGGCCCGGCGGTGGGCGTGGCCTACGACCTGGGGCGGCCGTCGGCGGCGCTGCGGTGGTTTCTTCGCGACCACTCGGCGCTGGTGCTGGAGGCCAATCACGACGAGGTCCTGCTCCGCACCTCCGAGTACCCGGCGGCGGTCCGACAGCGGATCTCTGGCGCGGGAGGTCACCTCTCGAACCGCGCCTGCGCCGAGCTGCTGGCGGAGCTGGTCCATCCCGGGCTCGCGCACGTGGTGCTGGCGCACCTGAGCGAGCGGTGCAATACCGAAGCGGATGCACGGGCCACGGTCGGGCCCGCGCTGACGGCGGTGGCGTTCGGAGGGGTACTCCATGTCGCCCGGCAGCACGAGGTGCTCGGGCCCCTCGAGCTCAGTCTTCCGGTGGCGCCCCCGGCACGCTGACGCCCGCGGGCCGAGGGGTCGGCGGCCCGACCCGCCGCAGGGTGATTGCCTCCTGCAGATCCCCGCCCGAGAGCCGGAGTTCCTTCGCCCCGACCTTCACGTCGTAAATCTCCCA
This sequence comes from uncultured Gemmatimonadales bacterium, assembly GCA_963717315.1. Lineage (GTDB taxonomy): Bacteria > Gemmatimonadota > Gemmatimonadetes > Gemmatimonadales > GWC2-71-9 > JAICEH01. Next base: position 11,734 of record CAVQWA010000114.1, on the reverse strand, counting down.
CTCGTCCCCGATCGCGATCGCGATCCGGCTCCTCGGCTTGAGCCGCCAGCGGACCGTCTCCTCGCCCCAGCTGGCGCTCGAGTCGGCGCGGATGATCACCTCCCGCGGTCCGCCCTTGCTGTCGGCCCCACTCGCGACGCGCCAGGTGCCCACCAGCGAGGACTGCTGTCCCATCGCGGCGACGGGCGTCGCGAGCATCAGCACGCCTGCAACGGCCAACCAATTCACGGTAGGTCTCCTGGATCCATTCGAACCCGGTGAGGGGGCAAATCTAACGCCCGTCCGCCCGTGCGCGCACGATCACCGAGGCGGGGCCGTCAGCTGTTCCATCGCCTCCCGGGGGGGGCGTGCACGTGGCGGGCGGGGAGCCGGCGCAGGACACCGTGGAGCGGCGCAAGCAGCGCATCCACGTCGGAGGGAATGGGAAGCCGCCCCGGGGGTCTCCCCCCGGGGCGGCTCGACCTGCGACCTGCGACCGGCTAGTACATCCCGCCCATGCCGCCCGCGGGCGCCGCGGGAGCCGACTTCTCCTCCTTCCGCTCCACCACCACGCACTCGGTGGTGAGCATCAGGCCGGCGATCGACGCCGCGTTCTGGAGTGCGGTGCGGGTGACCTTGGTCGGGTCGATGACGCCGGCCTTGACCAGGTCCTCGTACTGGTCGGTGGACGCGTTGTAGCCGTAGCTCGCCGACTTCGACTCCTTGATCTTGCCGACCACGATCGCCCCTTCGGCGCCCGCGTTCTGCGCGATCATCCGGATCGGCTCCTCGATGGAGCGGCGGACGATCTCGACGCCGATCTTCTCGTCGCTGCTGAGGTCCTTGATCCTGTCCAGGGCCGGCTGGGCGCGGAGCAGGGCCACGCCGCCGCCCGGCACGATGCCCTCCTCGACGGCCGCGCGGGTGGCGTGCAGCGCGTCCTCGACGCGGGCCTTCTTCTCCTTCATCTCGGTCTCGGTGGCCGCGCCGACGTTGATCACGGCCACGCCGCCGGCGAGCTTGGCCAGCCGCTCCTGCAGCTTCTCGCGGTCGTAGTCGCTGGTGGTCTTGTCGATCGCGACCTTGATCTCGGCGATCCGGCCCTTGATGTCGTCATGCTTCCCGCGGCCATCGACCATGGTCGTGTTGTCCTTGTCCACCACGATCCGCTTGGCGCGCCCGAGGTCGGCGAGGACGGCATTCTCCAGCTTGAAGCCGAGCTCCTCCGAGATGACCTTGCCGCCCGTCAGGATGGCGATGTCATGGAGCATCGCCTTGCGGCGGTCGCCGAAGCCCGGGGCCTTGACGGCCGCGACCTTGAGCGTGCCGCGGAGCTTGTTCACCACCAGGGTGGCCAGCGCCTCGCCCTCGATGTCCTCGGCGATGATCAGCAGCGGCTTGCCGGTCTGGGCGACCTTCTCGAGGACCGGGAGCAGGTCCTTCATCGCGCTGATCTTCTTGTCGTGGATGAGGATGTAGGCGTCCTCGAGGATCGGCCTCCATCTTCTCCGGATCGGTGACGAAGTAGGGCGAGAGGTAGCCGCGGTCGAACTGCATGCCGTCGACCATCTCCAGCGTGGTCTCGAGGCCCTTGGCCTCCTCGACCGTGATGACGCCGTCCTTGCCGACCTTCTCCATCGCCTCGGCGATCAGCTTGCCGATCTCGGCGTCGTTGTTGGCCGAGATGGTGCCGACCTGGGCGATCTCCTTCTTGCCCGCCGTCGGGACGGACAGGCGCTTCAGCTCCGCGACGATCGCCTCGACCGCCGCGTCGATGCCCCGCTTGAGCTCCATCGGGTTGGCGCCGGCGGTGACGTTCTTCAGGCCCTCGCGGAAGATGGCCTGGGCCAGCACGGTGGCGGTGGTGGTGCCGTCGCCGGCGACGTCGGAGGTCTTGGTGGCGACCTCCTTCACCATCTGGGCGCCCATGTTCTCGATGGGGTCGGCGAGCTCGATCTCCTTCGCGACGGTCACGCCGTCCTTCGTGACCGTGGGCGAGCCGAACTTCTTGTCGATCACGACGTTCCGGCCCTTGGGGCCGAGCGTGACCTTCACCGCGTCGGCCAGGGCGTCCACGCCCTTCTTGAGCTTGGCGCGCGCGTCGGTGTTGAAAACGAGATCCTTGGCAGCCATTGCAGTCGTCTCCTGAGGAATCCTTGAGGGGATCAGCCGATCTTCGCGAGCACGTCGGAGGCCTTGATGATGATGACCTCCTCGCCCTCGGTGGTGAACGGCGTCCCGCTGTACTTCCCGTAGATCACCTTGTCGCCGACCTTGAGGTCCATCGGCACCCGGGCACCCTTCTCCACCCGGCCCGGGCCCACGGCGATCACCTCGCCCTGGGTCGGCTTCTCCTTCGCCGTGTCGGGGATGTACAGGCCTCCCCGCATCGTCTCCGTCTCATCGTCCGGCAGGATCACGACCCGGTCCTCGAGCGGCTGGATCTTGATCTTCGGCTTTGCCTTGGTGGCAGTGGCCATCGGGACCCTCCAAGCAACTGTTAAAGGTTCTGTAACGCCAGTATTTACAACGCATTGGCACTCGGCGTGGCAGAGTGCCAGACCCGGGACCAAAGATAACCCGGCGCCCCCCGGCGTCAAGCGGGCCGATCTCCCCTATATTGCGGTTCGGTCGGTCCCGCTCTTCCCCAACAACACCAGGTTCGTCCCGATGCGCCGGTTCGCGTTCCCCATCCTCGCCGCCGCCCTCAGCCTCCCCGCCCCTGCCGCCGCCCAGGCCCCGGCGAAGGCCCCCCCGGAAGCCGACCTCCTCCGGGTGGCGGTCGACTCCGGCCGGAAGGAGGTCACCCTGCTGGCCGGTCCATTCGACATCGCGGGAGGGGGCGGTGGGCACGTGCATCACACCCACGAGATGGAGTACCCGGTGCTGCGATTCGACTGGCCGGTCGACGGGTGGCTCCGCGGTTTCCGGCTCGAGGTCACCGACGGCGACGGCAACCCGCTCGACCGGCGACTGATCCATCACCTGAACGTGGTCAACTTCGGCCGCCGGCAGCTCTTCTATCCGGCCGTCGAGCGCACGCTCGCGATCGGGCAGGAGACCGAGGACATCATCCTCCCCGCCACGATCGGCGTGCCGATCAGCCGCGGCTCCCCGATCGGCCTCATCGTTGCCTGGCACAACGAGAGCCCGGAGCCGGTGGTGGACGTGATGGTGAGGCTCTCCATCCTCTGGATGCCCACCAACCAGATGCCGCGCCCGGTGGACGTGCTGCCGGTCTATGCCGACGTGATCTACCCCATCGGCCGGAACGCCAATTTCGACCTGCCGGCGGGCGCCTCGACCTTCTCGGCCGACCTGGTGATGCCGCTGTCGGGCCGCATCGTCGGTGCCGGCGGGCACGCCCACGACTTCGGTCGCGAGATCACCTTCGCGGAGGTGGCCCCGAAGGAACGCACGGTGATCCACCTCGGAATGAAGCGCGACCGCGAAGGCCGGCTGCTCGAGATCGAGCGGGAGCTGCCCGGGCTGCTCGGGCTCGGCAAGCGCCTCCACGCGGGTCGAACCTACCGGCTCTCGGGGTCCTACGACAATCCCACCGGCGCCACCATCACCGACGGCGCGATGGTGCACCTCGCGCTGGTCTTCGCCCCCGACCGGCTCGCCGACTGGCCCCGGCTCGATCTCGACGACCCGGACACCCAGAAGGACCTCGCCTTCCTGTCGGCGCGCGGATCGGCACGCCGCGCGGACGTGCGCCAGCACGCGGAGGGAGAGGGGGAGCACCAGCATTAGGTGGCGAGAGAGGAGAGGGGGAGCACCAGCACCAGGTGGGAAGAGGGGCGAGGGGGGCAGCACCTGCAGGAATCGAAAGGCCCCTCGGCGCCGAGCACCGAGGGGCTTCTGCTTTGCAGGACCTCCCCTCTCCCCTCTCCCCTCTCCCCTACTCCACCACCCTCCTCGCCCCCTTCCACCGGCGGAACCACCACCGGCCGTAGGGGTCGGCGTCGCTCAGTGCGCTCACCTGCACGCCCCGGGACGCGCTGTGGATGAACTGCCCGTCGCCCAGGTACAGCCCGACGTGCGAGATGGTGCTCCCGCTGCGGGCGAACGTGAGGATGTCGCCCGGGCGCAGCTCCTCGAGCGACTTCTTCACCGCCCGTCCTTCCTTCGCCTGCTCGCGGGACATGCGCGGGAGTGCCACGCCGTGTTCCCCGTACGCGTACTGGATCAGCCCGGAGCAGTCGAATCCCCCATCATCCCCGTCCCCGCCCCACCGGTATGGCTGGCCCATCACCTCCCGCGCCGTCTCGATCACCTGCATGGCCAGGATGGCCCCGGCCGAGGGCGTGACCTCGGGTGTCACCCCGTCGGGCGGGGGGGACGCCGTGGCGAGGCTCGGCGGGAAGGCGCCGCCGCTGCCGGACCGGGCCGAACCCCGCGGATCGTCGGCCGGCCGGACCCCGGGCTTGAATCGCCCGTCCGGCGCATCGGGGTCGGCCGCCGGCTTCACCGGCGGGACCTGGTCGCTGGGCGGGGGCTGCTTGAACGGGCCGTACCGGATGCCGACCCGGAGGCCGAGTTCCCAGCCGTTCCTGCTGTCCTGCGTGATGCCGCGGTAGCGCCCCTCGGCGCTGAAGCTCACCGCGTCGGTGGCCATCAGCTGCCAGCCGAGGCCGAGCGACCAGGAGCCCCAGAAGGTGTCGCCGTCGCCGGAGCCGATGCCGCCCACGACGCCCGCCACCCCATACGGGCCCGCGCCGGCCCCGCGGAAGAGGGTGGCATCCACCCCCGCACCGAAGAAGCGCACCGTCTCGTCCTGGTTCCCTTCGCCCGTGCGGTACTCGACGAGCGGAGCCAGGTCGATGATGTTCGCCCGGGGGAGGAAGAGATCCGCCCGGAAGTAGGTGAGGTCATTCCCCTCGAGGAAGCGGCCGAAGCCGACGCCAACCTCCTGGGCGGCCAGTGGCACGGGTGCGGCAATCAGCAGGGCCGCGAGGCGCAGGCGTCGCATCAAGGCGTCTCCCGGTGGGGTTGGGCGTCGGACACGCTCACCCGGTAGGTGCCGACGGGCGCGCAGTCGCGCGAGAGGATGGCGCGGAAGAGGGTGTCGTCCACGGCGACGGGCGCCTCGCGGGCATAGAGGAGCGGCACCGCCTTCCGCGTCGTGTCGCGGCGGATCTCGAGCGTCCGCTCGAGGCAGGGCGCGCCGCTCGAGTCCTCCGCCTCCCGGCCCCGGGTGAACCACACCTCGGCCCCGCTCCCCAGCGTGAGGGCGAGCGAGTCGGCGGGTGCCGTGCCGACCGGTGGCGGCGGAGTGTCCTTCCGCAGCTCGCCGCCGGATCCGGCGGCGAGCAGGGCGAGCACGAGCTCACCGCGCATCGTCGGGCCTCCCGTCCTCGTCCGCCGCGGCAGCGAGGGCTTCCTCCGCGGCCACCGGCGTGCCTTCCTCCGTCACCTGCAGCGTCTCGCGCAGCTCCGGAGATCGCCGGAGCAGCCCGAGCCAGGCCCGGATGGCCACGACCGCCGTGCCAATGGCGCCGGCTGCGGTGAGGAGGAGTCCGGTCCGCGGATTCGGGATGGCCGCCGCGACGCCGGCGGTGACCGAGGCCCCGAGAAACGATGCTGCCCACGCCACGATCGGGGTGAGCAGCCAGCCGGAGACGCGCGCGAACGTCCGGACCGCCGCCATCCGCCTCAGGCGGAGCGGCGTCCGAGCGACGAGACCAGCACGCCGATCGGGAGGCCGGCCAGCGCGGCGACCCCGAAGGTCGGCACGTTCCATCCGGCGCCCGGGAAGTGAAGGAGCACCGCCGCCGCCCCGGCGACGAGCGTGGCCACGAGGACGAGCACGACGGCAGCGGGGAGGGACGCCCCGCCCTTCGCGGCCAGGTTGGCCAGGATCCAGGCGCCCATCCACGGCAGGAAGGTGCCCACCATCCAGAAGACCGGGTGGTACCACCAGTTGCTGCCGCCGCCGATCTCGCGCCAGCGATTGGTCCAGATGCCGAGGGGCTGCAGCGCCGCGACGTCGATGAGCAGGAAGACCACGGTGGCGCCGAGGCCGATGGCGGCCGCCCCGGCGATCCCCTCGACGCTGCGCGCACGGGTCCACAGCCCGGGCAGAAAGGCGGTCACCAGGATGGCGGCCGCCACGAGCAGACCGACCACCGCCGTCTCCGGCACGCCGCCGAGTGCCCGCGTGGCGAACGCGATGGCGACGATGAGCACGGTCTGGACGGCGCCGAGGACGGCGGCGGATCGCAGCACGTGCCGCAGGCGGGTCGAGTCGGCCCCGGTATGGGCGTGGGCGGCCGTGGTCATCGGGTCTCCGTGCGTGAGGCGTTGCAGGGGCGGAATTTAGCCGCTCGGCGCGCCGGGAGCCAAGGGCGTCCGGTCACCAGCGGAGCCCCAGGTGCCCAGCAGCGATCCGGAGGCCCTGCAGGGTCAGGTCTGGCACCACCTCGTCGATGGTGGTGGTGAGCGTCGCCACGAGCCCGGCGAGGCCCCCCGTCGCGATGGCCCGGGGGCTGCCGCCCCCCGGCCACTCCGCCCGAATCCTCCGCACCATGCCGTCGGCGGCGTCCGCGGCCCCGAACAGCACCCCCGCCTGGATGCATTCCTCGGTGCGCCGCCCGATGACGCGGGACGGGGGCCGCAGCTCGGTGGCGGGGAGCTTGGCGGCCTTCTGGGTGAGGTGGTCCGCCGAGGTGCGGAGCCCCGGGGCGATCGCGCCGCCGATGAAGCGCCCGTCGGCGGTGATGCAGTCGAAGGTGGTCGCCGTACCGAAGTCCACCACCACCAGGTCGGTGCCGTAGAGCGTCACTCCGGCGAGGGTGTTGACGATCCGGTCGCCGCCCACCGTGAGGGGCTCGTCCACGTCGAGCCGGACGGGGAGCGGGGTGGTCGCGTCCACCACGAGTGGCGTGATCCCGGTGAGCCGCCGGAGCCCCCGCGCCAGTTCGGGAGTGGCCGCCGGTGCAACCGAGGTCAGGCACGCCGCGGTGACGGCCCGGGGAAACCGGCCGTCGAGGGCGAGGGCGCCGGCGACTGCGGAGGCCCATTCATCGGGCGTGCGGTCGGCCCGCGTCCCGAGCCGCCACTGCCCCGCGAGCGCATCGGTCTCGAAGAGCCCCACGGTGCATTCGGTGTTGCCCACGTCCATGACCAGCAGCATTGCCCCATCCCGCGTGAGAATGTCGGTCGCCTCAGGCCAGCGCCACCGGGCCCGTCCTCGCCTCGACCATCCCCCCGGTGCCGTGCACCAGAAGGGCGCCGTCCGCCGAGATGCCCGCCGCGAGCCCCGCCTCGGGTGCGGCGAGGCGTCGACCGCGGAGCCAGTCGCGCCGCTCGAACGCGCGGAGCTCCGCCGCGGTCAGCTCGGCCGGCGAGCCGGCCAGCGGGAGGAGCGCCTCGACGATCGCGCGGGCGAGCGGCTCGACCTCGGGGGGGCGGGTGTGCTCGCCCAGGCGCGTGGCGCGCGCGCGCAACTCGGCGGGCAGCTCGTTCGTCACGTTGAGGCCGACGCCGATCGCCACCCACGCGGGGGCGTCCCCTCGCCAGCGGGCCTCGCAGAGGATCCCCCCCACCTTGCGATCCCCCAGCATCAGGTCATTGGGCCACTTGATGCGGACCGGCGGCACGCCCGGCAGGCGCTCGATGACCGCCGCCACCGCGAGGCCCACCCGCAGGCTCAGGACCTCGGCCGCCGCGGCGATCCGGGGCCGCACCAGGACGCTCAACCAGAGTCCGCCCCGCGGCGACGCCCACCGACGGCCGCGGGCTCCCCTCCCCGCTGCCTGCTCCCGGGCGAGGAGCGCGCTCCCGTGCGGGCGCCCCGACTCGCCCCAGGCGTGGATCTCGTCCTGGGTGGAGTCCACCGCGTCGCGCACCTCGAGCGCCGTGGTCACCGGAGCCCGTACCAGAGGAAGACCGCCGCGCCCGCGGCCAGCCGGTACCAGGCGAAGGCCCGGAAGTCGTGCCGCCCGATCCAGCGCACGAATCCCTTCACCACGAGGAGGGCGGACCCGAATGCGGTCACGAAGCCGATCGTGAAGATGGGCAGGTCCGCACGCCCCAGCGCGCCGATGCTGGTGGCGAGGTCATAGAGCGCGGCGGCGACCATCACCGGGATGGCGAGCAGGAAGGAGAACTCGGTGGCCGCCGTGCGCGACAGCCCGAGGCAGTAGCCGCCGAGGATCGTGGCGCCGGAGCGCGACACGCCGGGAACGAGGGCGAGCAGCTGCACGACCCCGACGCCGAGCGCCCGGGACGGCGGCACCTCGTCGAGCGTCGCCACGACGGGGCGCGGCGCGAGCCGCTCGATGACCAGGATCGCGAGGCCCCCCAGGACCAGGGTGGCTCCCACGACCCGGGGGTCGAAGAGATGCTCCTTGATGAAGTCGTGGGCGAGGAACCCGACCACGCCGGCCGGAAGGAAGCCCAGCGCGAGGTTGACGGCGAGGTTCCCGCGACCGGCGTCGAACCGGAGTTCGCGGAACGCCCGCGCCAGGCGATCGCGATAGAGCCACGCCACCGCCAGGATCGCGCCCAGCTGGATGAACACCTGGAAGGTCCTGGCGGCCGCCCCCGTGAAGCCGAGGAGGTCGGACGCGACGATGAGGTGGCCGGTGGAGGAAACCGGGATGAACTCGGTCGCGCCCTCCACGACGCCCAGTGCCAGCGCGACGACCTCGTCGGGCGTCGTCATCCGAGCACCTGGTGGTAGAGCGCCTCGTAGCTCGGGACGACCGCCTCGCCGCTGTACCGTCGCGCGGTCCCCAGCGCGGCGTCGGCCAGCGCGCGGTGCCGCACGGGGTCGCGCAGGAGGTCCACCGCGCGCCGACCCATCGCCTCCACCGAGCCGGGTGGCTCGAGGATGCCGGTGACGCCGTCGTCGATCACCTCCGGCAGGCCGCCCGAACGGGAGGCGACCACCGGCACCCCGCAGGCCATCGCCTCGAGGGCGGCGAGACCGAACGACTCGGTCTGCGAGGGGAGGAGGAAGAGGTCGCTGGCCTGGAGGAGCGACGCCACGTTGTCGAGGCGGCCGAGGAACCGGACGTGTTCCGCCACCTCGAGGCGCCGCGCCTCCTGCTCCGCGGCCTCGCGGTCGGGGCCGTCGCCCACCATCAGGAGGGTGGCCGGCATGGCCCGGCGCACCCGGGCGAAGATCCGCACCACGTCCTGCACCCGCTTCACTTCCCGGAAGTTCGAGATGTGGATCACCACCTTGTGCCCGGCAGGCGCCACCGGGGAGCACGGCTCTCCCTCGCTCCGCGGACGATATTCCTCGAGGTCCACGAAGTTGGGGATGACGGGGATCGCGAGGTCGGGCAGGTCGAAGGCGCGGCGGGTCTCGTCGGCGAGGTAGCGCGAGACGGCCGTCACCGCGTCGGACCGCTCGATCGAGAACCGGGTGATGGCGTGGAAGCTCGCCTCCTGCCCCACCAGCGTGATGTCGGTGCCGTGCAGGGTAGTGATGACCTTGAGCCGGCGCGCCTCCCCCAGCATCTCCCGCGCCAGCCAGGCGGTCGTCGCGTGCGGGATCGCGTAGTGCACGTGGAGCAGGTCGAGGCCCTCGCGGAGGGCCACCTCGTGCTGCTTGGACGCCAGCGCCAGGGTGTAGGGGAAGTGCTCGAACAGCGGATAGTGCGCCATCCGCGTCTCGACCTCGTGGAAGTACACCCGCTCGGCGTAGCCCCGGAGCCGGAACGGCATCGCGTAGGTGATGAAGTGCACTTCGTGCCCCCGCCGGGCGAGGTCGAGCCCGAGGGCGGTGGCCACGGCGCCGGAGCCGCCGTAGGTCGGGTAGCAGGTGATGCCGATCTTCAAGGGCGCTCGGGGGTTACGAGTCACGAGTCAAAGGTCCGCCGTGGATGGGTGCCGGTCAAATGCGGCCCACGCCGTGACGATCGCGCCGGCCACCTCCTCCGGCGCCCCGCTCGCGTCCAGGCCGAGCACGTCGCCGCGCAGCTGGTGGCGGAACCAGGTCTCCTGCCGCTTGGCGTACTGGCGCGTGGCCGCCGCGATGGCCCCGGCCACCGATTCCCGCGATCGGCGCCCGTGGAGGTACTCCACCGCCTCGCGGATGCCGACGCCATCGAGCCCGGGGGCGTCGGGCGCGTGTCCCTCGGCCAGCACGGCGGCGACCTCCTCGATGAGGCCGCGCTGCACCATCTCCTCCGCCCGCCGCTCGATCCGCTGGTGCAGCACCGGTCGCGGCACCGTGAGCCGCACATACCAGGGCTGGATCGCCGCGGCGGCGCGCGCCTCCCGCTGCCACTCGCCGAGGGCCCGGCCGGTGAGGAGCGCGATCTCCACCGCCCGCGCCGCCCGTTGGCGTCCCCCGCCCCGGAAGCCCGGATCGAGGCGGCGCGCCCATCGGAGCAGGTCGGCGGCCGGCAGCCGGGCCAGCCAGGCGTCGAGCCCGCGGCGCCGCGCCGGGTCGAGCGGCGGCTCGAGGAACAGACCCTCGGCGAGCGCCCGCACGTAGAGCCCGGTCCCACCCACCACCACCGGCATCCGTTCCCGCGCGCGCACATCGGCGATCCAGCCGGCGGCCTCCCGGGCGAACCGCCCGGCGCTGTAGCGCTCCCCCGGCTCGGCCAGGTCGAGCCCGTGGTGCGGCACGCGGGCGCGCTCGCGCCGGGTGGGCTTGGCCGTGCCCACGTCGAGGCGCCGGTAGATCTGCCGGGAATCGGCGGAGATGACCTCCACCGGCCAGCTCGCGGCCAGCGCCAGGGCGACGGCCGTCTTCCCCACGGCAGTGGGGCCGACGAGCACCGGGGTGGGCAGCTTCACCGGCGGCCGAACCGGCGCTCCAGCTCCGTGCGCGGCAGCTGGACGATCGTGGCCCGGCCATGGACGTCGTGGGGCGGAAGTGCGGTCGCGAAGAGCCGGAGCAGGAGTTCGCGCATCTCCGCGTCGGAGAGCCGGTCGCCCGCCTTCACCGCGGCGCGACAGGCCCAGGTCATCGCGAAGCGGTCGAGCGGGCTGGCCCAGCCCGCGAACCGGCCGCCGGCCAGGTCCGCCACCAACTCGCGGAAGCAGCGCGCGGCGTCGAACCGCGGATGCGGCTGGGGCGCGGCGCGCAGGATGGCCGTCCGACCGCCGAACGGCTCCGCGTCGAACCCGGCGCGGGCCAGCAGCGCCCCGTGCCGCTCGAGCACCTCCAGCTCCTCGTCGGTAAGCTCCACCGTGAACGGCACCAGAAGGCGCTGGGACGGTGCGCCCGCGCCATCGAGCTGCGCCCGCATCGTCTCGTACAGCACACGCTCGTGGGCCGAGTGCTGGTCCACGATGACGACGCCTTCGGGGGCCTCGTAGAGAATGTAAGTGTCGAAGACCTGGAGGAGCGGGGCCGTGAAGGTCGCCGCCGCCGCGGGGGCCTCCGGCGGCGCCGCGTCCTCCGCCCCGAAGAGGTCGGCGACGGCGGCGGCCAGCGCCTGGGACGATGCGCCCCCCTCCGACGCCCCTCGCGCCACCGGCATCGGCCGCCACTCGCCCAGGGAAGCAGAAGCGGCGAGCTCGCCCAGCGCCAGCCGGGCGGCCTCCTCGATGGCGCGCTCGAGGCCGGGGCGGTCGCGGAACCGGACCTCGAGCTTGGCGGGGTGCACGTTCACGTCCACCTGGTCGGGCGCGGTCTCGACCCGCAGGAGGAGCGAGGGACGGTCGCCCGGCGCGATGGCGGAGCGATACCCGGCCTCCGCTGCCCGCACGAGGAAGGGATCGCGGAAGGGACGGCCGTTGACGAAGAGCTGCACCCGCCGGCCGGTCGGCCGCGCGTCGGCGG
>CAVQWA010000113.1:0-35739 GCA_963717315.1 uncultured Gemmatimonadales bacterium | reverse complement strand
CCCCGCCTGCCATCGCAGGATCGCGTCGCGCGCGGCGGAGCGGATCTCGCGCTGCTCGCGCTCTCCGAGGCCGCCGTCGTTGTTGTCGGTGAGGCCGCGCGTCCGACGGGGGCGATACGGGTCACGCAGCCACTGCGGGTCGCCCGTGAGGTGCACGAGCACCATCAGGAGCGTCGGGATGTTGGCCTCCTCGAGGGCGCGACCGAGCTCCTCTTCGTCGAAGCGAGGCGCGTTCTGCGCCGCCTCGGAGACGACGAATAGCAATTAACTTTTTTTTTTTTTTTTACTTCGTTCAGTTACGTATGTCTAGGATAAATTCAATAAAAGAAGTTGAAAATATTTTATTAAATATTACACAAAAGAAATCAAACAACTAATAGGAAAATTTTTATGAAAAAAATAGCCTGTTTGTTTTTGTTTTTATTTATCCTGCCATCTGAAATTAATTACTGCAAAAGTGATTTCGGTGACAGTGTGAAAGCGGCTCCGTTTTCTTTTGAAATAAAATTTTGGAAGCCGTTAGTATTCGGAGGATTTACAAAAGTACGGGAGTGGAGTAATATTGGTCCCAAATATAATTTAAATGAAGATCTGGGTTTAAATAGTCTTGAGGCATTCGATTTAAGTTTAAATGTTCCAATTGGGTCAAAGCATAAAATCAGTTTGCTACTTGGCAGATATTTTTTTCAGGGACATCAATTGTTCCAGCATAGGAGGTATTTTATGTTTCTCCAGGGAAAAGGAATGACCATTTGGAAGGTTCCTGAGTTGTCGGGAGGAAATCCAAGCGCAATTGCCAATGTAGCCCAATCAGCCGGATTTCGTATGTGGTCATCAAAATCGCGAATGCCGGAAGATGGTTTACAACTATGATAAAGTGAACAACAGAGGAGAATTCATTCCGGCTGTTTGAGGCGTTGCGCGCCAAAGGCATTAGCATTTCGGGTTGGCAATATGTTTACGGTTATGACCCCATTGCTGAAGCCCGAATCGCCATATCTCAAATGAAGAAATACGCCATGGATGGTTTTACGTGAGCACGAGCGGGATCTGAACTTGGCAGGGCGGGATACGGTATTACGGGCAGCTACATGACCGAGTTGCGCAAAGAGCTGCCGACTACACCGATCGCGCTTTGCTCTTACCGCTGGCCTTCCTATCATCCAACGTTTCCGTGGACGGCTTTCCTCAAAAATGCGACCTGAACATGCCGCAGGTTTATTCAGATCTCCGGCACCAACCCCCAGGCGCAGCTTCAGCGCAGCGTAGCGAATTTTCGAAGATCTCACCAGTGCGACCGATTGTCCCCATGGGTCCTGCTTATTCAGAAGGCGGTTGGACGCCCACGGGTGCCGAAATCACCTGGTTTCTGCAAAAGGCACAGGCTCTGGGGCTCGACGCCGTGAACTTCTTTAGCTGGGACGAGTCGCATGTTCGCCAACCGAGCGATCTGGCAATAGCTCTTGTTCTGCGCACCTTACTTGGCTCAGTTACGTATTGCTCGGTTGGCGGACATACGAACTCGTCCAGGCTAAAGAAGTTCACGGCGCTCAGCCCCAAAGCCTGTGCCTTTTGCAGAAACCAGGTGATTTCGGCACCCGTGGGCGTCCAACCGCCTTCTGAATAAGCGGGACCATGGGGACAATCGGTCGCACTGGTGAGATCTTCGAAAATTCGTCAACGCTGCGCTGAAGCTGCGCCTGGGGGTCGTGTGAAAGCATCCAGTAAACCTGCGGCATGTTCAGGTCGCATTTTTCGAGGAAAGCCGTCCACGGAAACGTTGGATGATAGGAAGGCCAGCGGTAAGAGCAAAGCGCGATTGGTGTAGTCGGCAGCTCTTTGCGCAACTCGGTCATGTAGGTTCCTGGCAACCGCATCCCGCCCTGCCAGTTTATATTCCTGCTCGGCGTCGATGATAAAACCATCCATGGCGTATTTCTTCATTTGAGATATGGCGATTCGGGCTTCAGCAATGGGGTCATAACCGTAAACATATTGCCAACCCCAAACGCTAATGCCTTTGGCGCGCAACGCCTCAACGACAGCCGGAATCGTACCTTGTTGTTCACTTTTGTCGTCGTTGTAAGCCACTCCGGCATCTGCGATTTTGATGACCACATACGAAAATCCGGCTGGAGTTGGGCTACATTGGCAATTGCGCTTGGATTTCCTCCCTCACAACTGAGATCTCCAAATGGTCATTCCTTTTCCCTGGAGAAACATTGAATCCCTTCCTATGCTGGAACAATTGATGTCCCTGAAAAAAATATCTGCCAAGTCGCAAACTGATTTTATGCTTTGACCCAATTGGAACATTTAAAATTTAAATCGAATGCCTCAAGACTATTTTAAACCCAGATACTTACATTTAAATTATCTTTGGGACCGATCTACTCCACTCCCGTACTTTTGTAAATCCTCCGAATATTCACGGCTTCCAAAATTTTATTTCAAAAGAAAACGGAGCAGCTTTCACACTGTCACCGAAATCACTTTTGCAGTAATTAATTTCGAAATGGCAGGATAAATAAAAACAAAAACAAACAGGCTATTTTTTTCATAAAAATTTTCCTATTAGTTGTTTAATTTCTTTTTGTAATATTTAATAAAATATTTTCAACTTCTTTTATTGAATTTGCTCAAAATGTGGCAATGTTATCATTGCTTGGCTCAGTTACGGTCTTGCTGTCGTCGCGGAGCGCGGCGAGGTCGGGCCGCCGGTCCAGCTCGTTGTCGTCCAGCACCACCTTCGCGTCGAGCGCGACCACCTCGCCCGCCGGCGTGGTCACGAGGGGGTTGATCTCGGCCAGCGAGGCCCCGTTCGCCATGAACACGGCGTAGAGCTGCTCCATGATCCGGGCCGCGGCGCGCACCTGCCTCTGCTCCCGGTAGAGCGCGAAGGCCAGGGTCATCGCCTGGTGCGGGAGGAGACCGTAACGGGGATCCACCGGGAGGCGGACGATCTTCTCCGGCGTCGTCGCCGCGACCTCCTCGATGTCCACCCCACCCGCCGCGCTCACCATGAACACCGGCCGCTGGGACTCGCGATCGAGGATGATCCCGACGTAGCTCTCGGAGGCGATGTCCGCCGCCGGCGCCACCAGGACCCTTCGCACCGGCAGGCCCTTGATGGTGAGCGCGAGGATCTTCTCCGCCACCTGCGCCGCCCCGGCCGGGTCCTTCGCCAGCTTCACGCCACCGGCCTTCCCCCGCCCGCCGGCATGCACCTGCGCCTTGACGACGACCGGGCCGCCGAGCCGGCGGGCGATTGCCTCGACCTGGGCCGGCGTCTCCGCGACGTCCCCGTCCGGGACCGGAATGCCCGCCTGCCTGAGCAGCGCCCGCGCCTGGTACTCGTGTAGGTTCACGCGTCCCTCGTGATGGTCGTTCCGGTTCTTCCCCGGAGGGCCGCGGGGCCGTCCGAGAGTCGGGCAATGACGGCCCGCGCGCCGCCTCCGCGGACGAACGCCGCCGCCGCTTCCACCTTCGGCCTCATCCCGCCCTCGTCCAGCGCACCGGAGGCGGCGAGGTCGTCCGCCTCCGCCAGCGTCAGCCGCGGGATCGGCGCCTGCGACGGCGTGCCCCAGCCGCGGTAGACCCCCTCCACGTCGGTCAGGATGACGAGCACGTCGGCCGCGAGCTCCCGCGCCAGGATCGCCGCCGTGCGGTCCTTGTCCACCACCGCATCCACGCCCTCCCAGCCCAGCGTGTCATGGTCGAAGACCGGTGGCCCGCCACCCCCGGCGGCGATCACCACCGTTCCCGCCTCCACCAGGCGTCGCACGAGCGGGCCCTCCACCACCCCGAGGGGCGCGGGGCTCGATGCGAGCCGCCGGACCTGCCCCTTCCCGTCCCGGCCCAGCGCCACACCCCGGGCCCCGAGGGCGGCGGCTTCCGCCGGCGGCAACGGGTGCCCCACCGGCTTGGTCGGCCGGGAGAACGCCGGATCCCGGGGATCCACGATCGTCTGCGTCACCACCGTGACGACGTCGCGCGCCACGCCCGCGCCACGGAGGCCGTTCTGCAGTGACTGCTGCAGCATGTAGCCGATCCACCCGGCCGTGCCGGCCACCAGGACCCCGAGGGGCAGCGGTTCGACCACCTGACGCGCCAGTTCGTTGCGCACCAGTTCATCCCCCACCTGCGGGCCGTTCCCGTGCACGATCGCGATCCGCCACCCCTCCCGCGCCAGTTCGACGATGGGCGCCACGCTTTCCCGCGCGTGCCGGAACTGGTTCGTGATCGTGGCCCGCTCGCCCGCGCGCGCCAGCGCGTTGCCGCCGAGGGCGACGACTGCTGTCCGGGGGTCGGGGGCTGGAGTCACGAAGCCGCGAAAAGTAGCGGGAATTCAGTGGTCCGGACAACCGCCGGGCTCATCGGCCGGAATCGGCCGGGGAGGCGCCCAGAGTGGACCGGAGCGCCTCGAACGCCCGGCCGAACGCCGCCCAGTCACCCGCCCGGAGCGCCGAATCCGCCCGGGCGAGCCAGCGGCGCGCCTCGTCCAGGCGGGTGCCGCCGAGGCCGGGAGGCAGCGGAGCATCGAGGCCGCCCAGATTCCGCCAGGCCTCCGCCAGGTCGCGACCGGCCCCGAGCCGGCTGCCGGTCGCGACGCTCACCCAGACCAGCGCCGGTCGCCGCCCGGGGCCAATGGCGAACTGCGCCTGCCAGGCAGTCAGTTCCGTCCCGCGGAACTGGTAGCGGACCGGCCCGGCCTCGATCCGCGCGCCGGCCCCGGCAGCCGAGTCCCGGAGCTGCTCCCAGACCGGGAACCGGCTCCACCGCGCCACGAGGGCGGAGGGTGACGGCAGGCCGGCGTCGCCGGAGCGGAGGAGGACCGGCCGAGCGCCCCCATCTTCCATCACGCCCAGCAGGAGCGACCGGACTTGCCGACCGGTCGAGTCCTCGAACGCCGCAGTGGGGAACGGGCGACCCTGGGCGTCACGAACCACCGTGACGCCCGAGATTCCGGGGGCCGTCAACCGACCGGCACTCCACGGGCCGCGGGCCACGGCGATGGCCTGCGCCTCGAAGAGGCCAGGGGGATACGGAAGCGCGCTCCGGAACGCCGGGGGCAGGCTGTCCGCCGGCCCGACCAGCGGCTCCGACAGCCGCGCAAGCCGCTCGGCCACCGGTCCGGCCCCGGGCGCGAGGAAGATCCTCGATTGACCGTCCCTGGCCCTCACCAGTCCGACGAGGGCGTACTCGACGCCGCCGCCGTCCCCGTCGAGCACGGGAGCCCGAGTAGTGCCGGCGAAGCTCGGGAGCGCGACCAGCCCTGCGCTCACCCACCAGGTCTCCCCCCCGACCTCGATCGGGACCGGCCGGTCCCAGGCCACCCACGGGGCCAGCGCGCCGAGGCGTTCGGTGGGCGTGCGATGCCAGCGGACGTGCCCCGAGCCTCGGAGGAGGCCGGGATGCTGGAGGGCCCAGGCGAGGACGACCCGGCGCGGGACACCGCCGAGTGGAACCCCCGACACGGCGTCACGCACCACTCCCCAGGCCCCGGGGTGGACGTCCCCGGCCCGGGCCCAGGGCGACACGCCGGGGTAGGCGAGGGTGTCACCCCGGCGGTAACTGAGGGGCCCGCCCCCCGCGGCCACCCGGTCGTCGGCCAGGGCGACGAGTGCCGGCGCGGAA
This sequence comes from uncultured Gemmatimonadales bacterium, assembly GCA_963717315.1. Classification (GTDB taxonomy): domain Bacteria; phylum Gemmatimonadota; class Gemmatimonadetes; order Gemmatimonadales; family GWC2-71-9; genus JAICEH01. The sequence goes on along the minus strand of CAVQWA010000113.1, from coordinate 30,102 downwards.
TCCGTGGACCGGACGGCGAACCAGACAGGCCGCGGGGATCCCGGGCCCCCGGCCACCCCGGGCGAAACCGAGGCGGGATCGTTTCCCCTCCCGCCCACTGCGCCTGCCACCGCAGCGGGATGCCAGAAGCCGGGTCGCTCGGGGGCCGCCGGGAGGGCGGGACGCTCCAGGTCCGGGAGACCCCACGCGACCACATCCAGGCCGCGGCGGGTAGCCGCGTCCACCAGGGGGGGACCCGGGTCGGCGGCCGCAGGCAGCACGGCGCGCACGGCGAGCGAGGCCAGGGTGAACACCACCCAGGACGCCCCGACGAGCAGCGGCCGCGCGGACCAGGCCCACGCGGCAGACACCACCGCCGTGCCCAGGGCCACGCCGATCATCGCGGAGGAACCGATGTCCGTCAGGCGCCAGGTCGAGAGCCCCGCGTCGGCGCCATCGGGAGCGGCAAGCCAGCGTGCCGGATCGAGGATGTGACCCCAGCCCAGCGCCAGGGCGAGCAGGACCAGGAGGACGGCAAGATGCCGGCGGGCGTGGTCGGAGACTGCCAGGCGGCCGTCCCAGCGGACGGCGCCGACCAGGGTGTAGGCCAGCGCGGTGGTCGCGAATCCGAGGACCCCGAGCCGCACCGCGAACGCCTGCAGCCACGCCTGTGCCGGCAGGTCCACCACGTAGGTCCCGAGGTCGCGTCCCAGCACCGGGTCGGCGATCCCGAAGCGGACGCCTCCGGCCAGCCAGAGCGCGATCGGCTGCCAGGAACCGGAGGCGCCGTACCCCGTCAGGAGCCCGAGCAGCAGGCCGACGCTCGCGGCGAGGCCGACGAGCGTGCGACGGCGGACCGTTTCCCGGAATTCCAGGTTGCCGAGGTAGCGGGGGATCTCGACGCGGTGGACGGCGCGGACGACGAGGAGGAAGTGGAGGGTGAACCAGAGCGCGCCCAGGCCGATGGCGGCACCCTCGATGCCTGCGCGGATCAGGTGGAAGCGGGTGACCGGACCGGCGAACGCGGGGTCGAGCGCCTCCGCCCACCAGCGGTCGGCGAGGATTCCGACCGCCACGCGGCCCGCCAGCAAGGCCGCGACCGCCGCCGCGCCGAGGGCCACCCACCGGCCACGGCGGGTCACGGGCTAGACCCGCACACCCTTCCCGGCGAGCCAGTCGCCCACCTCGCGCCGATAGGCCTCGAGGGCCGCCGGGTCGGTGGCCTCGAACCGCAGGACGAGGACCGGCTGCGTGTTGGAGGCGCGGATCAGGCCCCACCCGTGCGGGAAGCGCATCCGCACCCCATCGATCGTGACCACCGGGTAGCGCGTGGCGAAATGGCGGGCGGCCTCCTCCGCGATGCGGAACTTCGCCTCCTCGGTGGTCACGGCGCGGATCTCCGGCGTGGCCCAGGTGCGCGGCAGGTCGGCGAGCAGGGGTGCGAGCCCGCCCGGCCCGCGCCCCACGATCTCGAGCAGCCGGGCGGCGGCGAAGAGCGCGTCGTCGAAGCCGTACCAGTCCCCGCCGAAGAACATGTGGCCGCTCATCTCGCCGGCGAGGGGCGCCCCGAGCTCCTTCATCCGTGCCTTGATGAGCGAGTGCCCGGTCTTCCACATCTCGGGCCGTGCGCCGGCCGCCTCGAGGGCCTGCGGCAGCACGTCGGAGCACTTCACGTCGAAGATCACGGGCTGTCCCGGGCCGAACCGGCGTACGGCGTCGCGGCCGAAGACCACCAGCAGCTGGTCACCCCAGATGATCCGGCCGGTCTCGTCCACCGCGCCGATGCGGTCCCCGTCACCGTCGAAGGCGATCCCCAGCTCCGCGCCGGTGCGGCGCACCGTCTCCCGCAGGTCGGTGAGGTTCTCCTCGACGGTGGGGTCGGGATGGTGGTTGGGGAAGCTGCCGTCCGATTCGCAGAAGAGGGGGGTCACGGCGGCCCCGAGGGCCTCGAGCAACGGGACCGCCACGAGGCTCGCCACCCCGTTGCCGCAGTCCACCACCACGCGCACCGGCCGGGAGAGCTGGTGGCGCTCGAGGATCGCCTCCCGATACCGGCGGAGGATCGTCCCATCGGCCGTCTCGCCGCCCGATCCCGGAGCCCACGATTCCGTCTCGATGATCTCGCGCAGCCGCTGGATCGCGTCGCCGTGGATGGCCTCGCCCGCCAGCACCATCTTGAACCCGTTGAACTCGGGCGGGTTGTGGGAGCCGGTGACCTGGAGGCCCCCGTCGGCGGGGAGGGCGTGGACGGCGTAGTAGAGGGCGGGGGTCGGCATCTCGCCGACGTCCACGGCGGTGGCACCCGCCGCGGCCATCCCTCGCCGCACGCCGGCCGCGAGTGCCGCGCCGGATGGCCGGTTGTCGCGGCCCACCGCGAGGACCGCCTGCCGGCCGAGCCGCTCGTGCGCGAGCGTGGCATAGGCCCGCCCCAGTGCCTCCGCCAGCGCCGGCGTGAGCTCACGGTCGACGAGACCGCGGACGTCGTACTCCCGGAAGATGCTGGCGGGGACGTTCATCCGTCGCCGCGCCTCAGCGGAGGCCGAGGAACTCGAGCCCCTGGCTCGCCAGCGAGGCGGCGCTCGTGACGGAGAGGTCGAGCACGCCGGCGGGCCAGACGCCCAGGGCCAGGACGGCGAGCACCGCCACCGCCACCGCCAGTCCTGCCGCGCGGGGCAGCCCTGCGGCGGCATGCGCCCCTTCGGCGGGAAGGGGCCGCATGTACACCGCCATGAGCACCGGCAGGTAGTAGCCCGCCGACACGACGCTGGCGAGGACGAGGATCACGGCGAGCACCCCCTGCCCCGCGCCGGCCAGCGCGCCGAGGATCGCCCACTTCCCGATGAACCCGAAGGTGCCCGGGAAGCCGAGCAGGGAGAGCATGGCAACCGCCAGCCCGAAGGCCAGCCAGGGCCGCTCGCGGGCCAGGCCGGCGACGCTGTCGAGCGTCACGTCCCGCTCGCCGTTCCGCCCCACCGCCTGCAGCAGTCCGAAGGCCGCCACCGTCGTGGGCACGTACGCTGCGAGATAGAGGAGCAGCGCGCCGGTGCCGGCCGCGGAGCCGGGCCAGAGCGCGGCCAGCAGGTAGCCGGCGTGGGCCACCGAGCTGTACGCCAGCATCCGCTTGAGGGAGCGCTGCCGCAGCGCGATGAGGTTTCCCCCGATCATGGTCGCGGCGGCCAGTCCGAACACCGCCGGGCGCCAGGCCTCCCGTGCCGCCGGGAAGGCGGTCATCAGGAGGCGGGCGAAGGCCAGGAAGGCCGCCGCCTTCACCCCGGCGGCCATGAACGTGGTGACCGGGGTGGGCGCGCCATCGTACACGTCCGGGGCCCAGGCGTGCATCGGCACCGCCGCCACCTTGAAGGCGAAGCCGATCAGGAGGAGCGCCAGCCCCAGCGCGGCCAGGAGCGGCAGGCCGGCGGTCAGCTGGGCGCCCGCCAGCACGATGTTGGTCGTCCCGGTCGCCCCGTACACCAGCGCCACGCCGTAGAGCAGGAACCCGCTCGCGAATGCGCCGATCAGGAAGTACTTGAGCGCGCCCTCGGCCGAGGCCGCGCTCCGGCGGTCGAAGCCCGCCAGCACGTACACCGACACCGACATCAGCTCGAGCCCGAGGAAGAGCAGCATCAGGTCGGTGGCCGCCGCCATGAGCGTCAGCCCGCAGGTGGCCAGCAGCAGGAGGACGTAGAACTCCGGCGCCACCATTCCCTCGCGGGGGAGGTAGCCGAGGGCCAGCAGCGTGACGCCGATCGCCACCACGATGAGCAGGGCGCTGCCCGCGAACCGCCAGGCGTCCACGGCCACCATGTGCGGAATGCCCGCCGCGGTCGCCCCGCCGAGCCAGAGCCAGAACACGGCGCCGAGGGCGAGGACGAGGCCCGCGAGGGTCACCCGGCCGGCCAGCACGCTGTCCGCCCCGTCCCGGTGGCGCCACGCGGCGACGAGGAGGACCACGAGCGACCAGCCGCCCAGCACGAGCTCGGGCAGGAGCGCGGTCAGCACTCCGCCGGGCGAGGTGAGGTCGAGGGGGATCACGGCGCGGCCTCCGCCCCCGGCGGCAGCGCGGCGTGCGGCGGCGCCACCGGCGCGGCATCGGCCGGGAGCCGGCGGTGCACCTGCTCGAGGTACGCCTTGGCGGAGGGCTCCATCCGGGAGAGCACCGGCTTCGGGTAGAGGCCAAGCCAGACCATGCCGGCCACCAGCGGCAGCAGCACCGCCAGTTCCCGCCGGGAGAGGTCGACGAGGCCGCGGTTGGCCTCCTTGTCCAGCGGACCGTAGAACATCTTCTGCACCGCCACCAGCAGGTAGGCGGCGGCGAGGATCACGCCCGTCGTGGCGATCACCGTCGCGACCCCGTGACGCGGGAAGGCGCCGAGCAGCACCAGGAACTCGCCGACGAACCCGTTGAGGCCCGGGAGCCCGACCGAGGCCAGGGCCGTGAGCACGAAGATGAGGGCGTACACCGGCATCACCCGCGCGATCCCGCCGTAGTCCGCGAGCTGCCGGGTGTGCCGCCGGTCGTAGATCATGCCGATCAGGAAGAAGAGGGCGCCGGTGGAGAGCCCGTGCCCGATCATCACCATGAGCGCGCCCTGCACGCCCTGGAGGCTGAGGGCCCAGATGCCCAGCATCACGAACCCGAGGTGGCTCACCGAGGAGTAGGCCACGAGCCGCTTCACGTCCGGCTGCACCAGCGCCACCAGCGCGCCGTAGATGATCCCGATGACGGCAAGCGCCACCGCGATCGTGGCCACGGTCGGCCCGAACGCCACCTCGGGGAAGAACGGCACGGCGAACCGGAGGAATCCGTAGGCCCCCATCTTGAGGAGCACCCCGGCGAGCAGGACGCTGCCGGCGGTGGGGGCCTCGGTGTGCGCGTCCGGCAGCCAGGTGTGGAACGGCACCACCGGGACCTTGATCGCGAACGCGATGGCGAAGGCGGCGAAGAGCCAGGGCGCCGCGGTACCCATCGCGCCGGCGTGCTCGAGCAGGTGGTCGTAGGCGAACGAGGTGACCCCGGTCCTCGCCGCCGTCCGCCAGACCATGACCAGGATGGCCACCAGCATCAGCAGCGAACCGGCGAAGGTGTACACGAAGAACTTGATCGCCGCATAGAGCCGGTTCGCCCCGCCCCAGATCCCGATGATGAAGTACATCGGGATCAGCATCACCTCCCAGAAGACGTAGAACAGGAACAGGTCCAGCGCGACGAACACCCCGAGCATGCCGGTGAGCAGCGTGAGGAGGAGGGCGTAGTAGGCGCGGGGCCGGTCGGTGATCCCGGCCCAGCTCCCCAGCACGGCCAGGGGCATCAGGGCGGTGCTCAGCAGGACCATGAAGAGCGAGATCCCGTCGAGCCCCACCCGGTAGGCGATCCCCCAGTCGTTGATCCAGGGAGCGTCTGCCAGGAACTGCATGGCCGGCCCCGCGGGATCGTAGGCCCACCAGAGCCCGAGCGAGAGGACGAACTCGGCAAGGGTGGTCGCGAGCGCGATCCCGCGGGCGGCGCGCGCCGGCGCCAGCGCCACGGCAAGGGCACCGAGGACCGGCAGGAGGAGGAGCGTGCCGAGCGCCCAGCCCTGGTACCCGATGGAGGCGAGGAAGTCGGTCATCGGGCGGTCACCGGGTCACGACGCGCAGGATCCAGAGCGCGCCCACGAGGAAGAGCAGCAGGTAGGCGCTGACCTGGCCCGTCTGGAGGCGGCTCCCGGCCCGGCCCAGCGCGCGGGACGCCCGGGCGGCGCCGTTCACGAGGAACCCGTCGATCAGCCCTGCGTCGATCCCCCGCCAGAGCCAGTTCCGGGAGACCGCCAGCAGCGGCCGGACGATGACCGTCTCGTAGATCTCGTCCACGTAGTACTTGCGGTTGAGCAGCCGGGCGAGGCCGGTCTCGGGCGGGGCGGCGCGCGCCACGGGAATCGGCCGCGCAAGGGTCCGGCGGAACCCGAACACCAGGCCGGTCACCGCCACCAGGGTCGCCAGGCCAACGAGCGCCAGCTCCACCCCGTGGGGCGGCAGCTCCACCGGCAGCAGCGTCGAGGCCTGCTCCAGCACCGGGTGCAGCCAGGTCTCGAGCCAGTGGTGTCCCCCCACCAGCGCCGGGAGGTTGATGAGTCCGCCGACGAGGCTCAGCCCGCCCAGCACCACCAGCGGCCCCGTCATCGACCAGGGAGCCTCGTGCAGGTGTGCCCGCTCGGCCTCGCCGGTGCGGTTCTCCCCGTGGAAGGTCATCGCCATCAGGCGCGCCATGTAGTACGCCGTCAGGAGGGCGGCGGCGAGGCCCATGGCCCACAGGACGTACCAGTAGGGATCCTCCTTCCCGCGCCCGAACACCAGCGCCAGGATCTCGTCCTTGGAGAAGAACCCGGAGAAGGGGAAGATGCCGGCGATGGCGAGGGTGGCGATCCACATGAGCACCCAGGTCCACGGCATCCACTTCCGCAGGCCGCCCATGTTCCGCATGTCCTGGGCGTCCTCCTGCGCGTGACTGGCGTGGTACGCCCGGTGCATCGCGTGGATCACGCTGCCGGAGCCGAGGAAGAGAAGCGCCTTGAAGAAGGCGTGGGTGACCAGGTGGAAGATGCCGGCCACGTACGCCCCCGCCCCGACGGCCAGGAACATGTAGCCCAGCTGGGAGACCGTGGAGTAGGCCAGCACCTTCTTGATGTCGTACTGCCGGAGGCCGATCGTGGCCGCGAAGAGCGCAGTGAGCGCGCCGACGCCGGCCACCACCGCGCCGGTGAACGGGGCCATCGCGAAGAGCACCCCGGTCCGCGCCACCAGGTAGACCCCCGCCGTCACCATCGTGGCGGCGTGGATCAGCGCCGAGACCGGGGTCGGGCCCGCCATCGCGTCGGGCAGCCAGGTATAGAGGGGGATCTGGGCGGACTTCCCGGTGCAGGCCAGGAAGAGGAAGAGGGTGATCGTGGTGACCACCGCCCCCTTGTACGCCAGCGTGTGGGGCGCCCGCGCCGCGACCTCCGCGAAGTCCAGCGTCCCCACCCACCAGAAGATCATGAACGTGGCGACGAGGAAGCCGAAGTCGCCGATCCGGTTCATGATGAACGCCTTCTTGCCCGCGTCCGCGTTGGCGGCGTCGCCGTACCAGAAGCCGATCAGGAGGTAGGAGCAGAGGCCCACTCCCTCCCACCCCACGAAGAGGACCGGGAAGTTGGCGCCCAGGACCAGCACCAGCATGAAGGCGACGAAGAGGTTGAGGTACGCGAAGTAGCGCGCGTAGCCCTCGTCCGCCTTCATGTAGCCGACGCTGAAGATGTGGATCAGGGACCCGACTCCGGTGACCACGAGGAGCATCACCGCGGCCAGCTGGTCGACCCGGAGGGCCGCCTCCACCTGCAGCCGCCCGACGGGGAGCCAGGACCAGAGGGTGAGGGTGGCGGCGCCCCCGTCCCCCGTTCCCCGGAGCTGGAGGCAGGCGGCCACCGCCACCGCGAAGGCGCCGAGCAGCACCCCGGGGCCCACCAGGGACACGACCGACCTGGCCCGGGGCCGCCAGAGGGCGAGGGCCCCGTTCACGAGGAATCCCGCGAACGGCAGGGCCACGGCGAGCCACACCCAGCCGAGCGCGCCGGAGGCGGGGACGGACCCGCCGGCGGGGAGGGCGCCGTGGGCCGCCTGGAGGAAGGCGAGGGTCATCAGCCCTGGAGCAGGTTGACGGACTCGAGGTCCACGGTCCGGATGTGGCGGTAGATCGCGAGGATGATCGCGAGTCCCACCGCCGCCTCCGCGGCTGCGACGGTCATGACGAAGAAGACCATGATCTGGCCGTCCATCCCGTGGACCTGCGAGAAGGCGACGAACGAGAGGTTCACGGCGTTGAGCATCAGCTCGACGCACATGAACACGACGATGGCGTTGCGGCGGACCACCACGCCGAGCACGCCGATGGCGAACAGCAGCGCGGAGAGCGCCAGGGAGGGTCCGAGCATCGTCAGATCCGCCGCTTCGCGAGGACGACCGCGCCCACCATCGCCGCCAGCAGCAGCAGCGACGTCACCTCGAAGGGCACGAGCCAGGTGTCGAACAGGGGGCCCGCCGCCGCACCGATGATCCCCTTCGCCTCGGCCGCGGCCACCGCCTGGCGGCCCCCGGGGAGGATCAGCAACGGGTCGGCGAAGAGCGGGTCGGGGGCGAGGTCCCGGGCGATCCGGGAGGGGTTCACCATCCGCACCCCGGCCAGGGCGGCGAGCAGCGCCGCCGCGAGCACGCCGCCCATCACCCAGGCGAGCTTCCCGTGGGCGTCGGCCGGCACGTGCCCCAGGTTCAGGAGCATGATCACGAAGAGGAAGAGCACCATGATCGCGCCGGCGTACACGAGCACCTGCACCGCCCCGACGAAGTACGCCTCGAGCAGCACGTAGATGCCGGCGAGCGAGAGCATGCAGGTGATGAGCGCGAGCGCCGAGTGCACCGGGTTGCGGTCGATCACGCAGACCAGCGCCGCCACCACGGCCACCACGGCGAAGAAGTAGTAGACGACCTGGACCATGGTCACTCGCCCCGCGGGTCGCTGGGGTCCCAGAGGGTCGAGACGGGGTGGGTCTGCGCCTGCAGCCGCTCCAGGTCGTAGACGAAGCGTCCCCGCTCGTACTCGGCGTTCTCGAAGTGCTGCCCCACGTGGATGGCCTCCTCCGGGCAGACCTCCTGGCAGTAGCCGCAGAAGACGCAGCGGAACTCGTCGATCTCGTAGATCAACGGGTAGCGGTGGCCGTCCTCGTCCTCCCCCGGGACCAGCTTGATGCAGTTGGCCGGGCAGATCTGCGGGCAGAGGCCGCAGGCCACGCACTTCGAGCGCCCCTGCTCGTCGGTCAGCATCCGGTGGGTGCCGCGCCACCGCGGGGCGAGGCTCCAGGCGCCGCGCGCCGCATCACCCACGCTCCGCTCCTCCGGGTACTCCATCGTCCAGTTGGGCTGGAGCAGGTGCTTGAAGGTGAGCGCCATGCCCTTGAGCATGGCGCGGACGTAGCTCACCTCGCCCCGCCCGGGCTGCTTCAGGACCTTCACGCCGATCGCCATCAGGGGACCTCCGGCAGGGCGCGGTCCGCGGGCGCCACCCGCTCGGCCACGCCGCGGATCACCAGCCCGCGGTCGAGCACGAAGAACACCAGCCAGCCCGCCACCAGGTTCACGCCCAGGAGGGCCAGGTTCCGCGCCAGCAGGTTCGTGACCCCGAGCACCTGCTCCACGACCACGAGGGCCACCGCGATCAGCATCACGTACGCCAGCAGGACCGGCACCAGCAGCTTCCACCCCAGGGCCATCAGCTGGTCGTAGCGGAAGCGGGGCAGCGTCCACCGGATCCACATGAACAGGAAGATGAAGAGGAAGACCTTGAGCCCGAACAGCGCGAAGCTCGCGAGCGCCGGCAGCCAGGCGCCGGCCTCGTCCCAGGCGGTGAACGGGATGTCCCAGCCGCCGAAGAAGAGGGTCACGGTGACGGCCGACACCGTGATCAGGTTCGCGTACTCGGCGATGAAGAAGAGCGAGAACTTCATCCCGCTGTATTCGGTATGGTAGCCGGCGATCAGCTCCGACTCCGCCTCCGGCAGGTCGAACGGGAGGCGGTTGGTCTCCGCGAATCCCGCCAGCAGGAAGAAGAAGTACGAGAGGAAGAGCGGCAGCACGAACCAGGTCGAGGCCTGCTGCGCCCGGATCACCTCGCCCATCGACACGTTGCCCGACAGGAGCAGCACCGGAACCACCGAGAGCCCGGCGGCCACCTCGTAGGACACCATCTGGGCGCTGGAGCGCAGGCCGCCGAGGAGCGAGTACTTGCTGTTGGAACTCCACCCCGCCAGGGCGATCCCGTAGACCCCGATCGAGCTGATCGCCAGGATGAGCAGGAAGCCGGCCGGCACGTCGGCCACGACCATCGGGAGCGGCCCGTTCCAGGCCATGCGGCCGATGAGGGGCAGGGTCCAGTCGAAGTTCAACTGCACCGGGGCCGCCACCGGGATCAGCGCGCAGAGCGTGAGCGCCGGGATGAAGGCGAGCGACGGCGCCATCAGGAAGACCGCCTTCGCCGACTGCGCCGGCAGCGTCTCCTGCTTGAGGACCGCCTTGATCCCGTCGGCAATCGGCTGCAGCAGGCCGGAGGGACCGACGCGATTCGGGCCCAGCCGGTTCTGGAACCAGGCGGCCAGCTTCCGCTCCAGCAGGGTCAGGTAGGTGATCGTCACCATGTAGAGGGTGAAGACCGCCAGCATCTTGACCAGCGTGAGAAAGAGCCAGGCCTTCTGCTCCGGGGTCATCGCGCGGCCCCCGCGGCGTCCAGGGTCCGCCCGGCAAGGCCGAGCCCGGCGTGGTCGAGCCCGGCGAGCGCCGGCGCCAGACGGCCCAGGGCGGCGAAGGCCGCCGCCGCCGTGGCCGGCGCCGTGCCGCGCCCGAGGCGCTCCGCCGCCGCCGCCGCCGCCCACCAGGCGGGCCGGGCCATCCCCGGCGCGGTGCGGGCAGGAAGAAAGCGCTGCACCCGGCCGTCCCGGTTGACGAAGGTCCCGCTTTCCTCCACCATCGTGGTCACCGGCAGGACCACCTCGGCACCGGGCAGCGCGTCGTCGGCCACGGTACCGAAGACGACCACCACGCCGCCGGCCGCCGCCAGCGCCTCCCGCTCCGCCGGGTCCAGTTGCGCGTCGAGCAGCACGACCACCGCCGCCCCGGCGGCGCGAGCCAGGGCGCCGGCGAAGTCGTCGTCGTAGCCGAGGAGCCGCGCGCCGTCCAGGTTGGGCGCCCGCTCGGCCCGGAGCGCGAGCCCCGGGATGCCGGCCAGCGGCGCCTCCTCCCCGCGGGGCACCCGCACCGCCGCGGTCACCTCCGGCCCGTCGAGCAGCGCGCGCACGTACCCGAGCGCCTCGGTCGAGGCCCGGCCCGACGCGAGGAGGACCGCCGGGCCCCGGGCCCCGCGCAGCCGCTCCTCCACCCGCGCGAGGGCGGCGTCCCAGTCCACCGCCCGGTGCCGGTCGCCGTCGCGGACCAGGGGCGCCTCGATCCGGTCCCCCCGGTTCATCCAGCGGTAGTCCGCCCGGCCGGTGTCGCAGATGAAATGGCGGTTCACGTCGAGATTGGGCCGGGGACGGAGCCGGACGACGGTGTTGTCCCGGGTGTCCACCGTGATGTTGCACCCCTGGGTGCACCCCGGGCAGACGCTGGCGGTCTTGTCGAGGTCCCAGGCCCGCGCCTTGTGCAGGAAGTCCTTCGAGATCAGCGAGCCCACCGGGCAGAGGTCCACGACATTGCCCGACCACGGGTGGTCGAGCCGCTCGCCCTCGAAGATCCCGATGTAGGCGCGGTCGCCGCGATCGGAGACGTTGAGCACGGCATCGCCCGCCACGTCGTCCATGAACCGGACGCAGCGGGTGCAGAGGATGCACCGGTTGGGCACGTAGAGGATGTCGGGCCCGAAGTCCTCGACCGGGCTGAACCGCTTGGGATAGTCGGCGTACCGGCCGGCGGCCCGCCCTTCCTGGAAGGTGAAGTCCTGCAGCTCGCACTCCCCCGACTGGTCGCAGATCGGGCAGTCGAGCGGGTGGTTGATGAGCAGGAACTCCAGGACGGCCTCGCGGGCCTGCCGCGCCTGCGGGCTGCTGACGTGCACCACCTGCCCCTCCGCCACGGCGGTGACGCAGGCCGGCTGGAGCTTCGGGCTCTTCTCCACCTCGACCAGGCACATCCGGCAGACCGCCGGCGAGGGGAGCGACGGGTGGTAGCAGTAGTGCGGGACGAGGACGCCCGCCTGCTTCGCCGCCTCGATGATGGCCGTGCCCTTCGGCACGGCCACCGTGACGCCGTCGATGGTGACGTTGACCAGTTCGTCGCTCATCTCACACCGTGGCCAGCGCGGGCTGCCGCTCGCGCCGGATGTAGGCCTCGAATTCGCCGGGGAACTTCCGGACGGCGCTCGCCACGGCGGCGCCGCAGGAGTCGCTGAGGACACAGATCGTCTTCCCGGTCATCTGCTCGGCCAGGTCGAGGAGGAGCTCGAGGTCCTCCGGCTTCCCCTGCCCCGCCAGGATCCGTTCCAGCACCCGCGTGCTCCAGCCGGTGCCCTCGCGGCACTGGGTGCACTGGGCGCACGACTCGTGCGCGTAGAACCGGGCCAGCCGCCAGGCCTGGTACGGGACATCCGCGCTGTCGTCCATCACGATCATGCCGGCCGAGCCCAGCATCGAGCCCTCGGCCACGACGCCCTCGTAGTCGGTGAGGCAGCGATCCACCTCGTCCGCCGTCATGACCGGCACCGACGACCCGCCGGGGATGACGGCCTTGAGGGTCCGGCCCGGGCGCATTCCCCCGGCCATGTCGAAGACGATGTCGCGCATCGGCGTGCCCATCGTGACTTCGTAGTTGCCGGGGCGCTGCACGTGCCCGCAGACCGAGATCAGCTTGGTGCCGGTGCTCTTGGGGTTGCCGAGGCAGAGCTTGGCGTACCAGTCCGCGCCGCGCACCAGGATGTGCGGCACCGCCGCCAGGGTCTCCACGTTGTTGATCGTGGTGGGCATTCCGAAGAGCCCGGCCTGCGCCGGGAAGGGGGGCTTGATCCGGGGATTGCCGCGCTTCCCCTCGATCGAGTTCATCAGGGCGGTCTCTTCGCCGCAGATGTAGGCCCCGGCGCCCCGGTGGAGCACCACGTCGATCCGCTTGCCGCTGCCGAACGCGTTTCCGCCGAGGGCCCCGCGGGCGTACGCCTCGGCGAGGGCCGCCTCCATGATCCGCCACGGCTCGGTGAACTCGCCCCGGATGTAGATGTAGGCCCGCTCGGCATTGATCGCGCAGGCCGCGATGGCCACCCCCTCGAGGAGCTGGTGGGGCGTCCACCGCATGATCTCGCGGTCCTTGAACGTGCCCGGCTCCGACTCGTCGGCGTTGCAGACGAGGTAGTGCGGCCGGCCCGAGGGCTTCGGCATGAAGGACCACTTGAGGCCGGTCGGGAAGCCGGCCCCGCCGCGGCCCCGGAGACCGGAAGCCTTCACCACCTCGACGATCGCCTCGGGCGTCATCGCGAGCGCCTTCCGCAGCCCCTCCCAGCCGCCGCGGGCGGCCCAGCCGTCGAACGTCCGGGCCTCCGCCTCGCCGAAGTGGCGGGAGAGGACCGGCGTCTCCTTCGGATGAATCGGGTGCGGATAGCCCATCAGGCGTACCTGGCGAGGAGGGCCGGCACGCGCTCCGGCGTGACCGAGTCGTGGAAGTCGTCGTCCACCAGCACCGGCGTGGCGAAGCCGCACGCCCCGAGGCACTCGACCTCCACCACCGTGAACCGGCCGTCGGGGCTCGTGGCGCCGAGCTCGCCGCAGCCGGTCTCCCGGAGCAGCGCCCGCATCACGTCCTCCGCCCCGCACAGGCCACAGGGGGAGGTGGTGCAGACCTGGATGAAGTGCCGGCCCACCGGGTGGGTGTGGTACATCGTGTAGAAGGTCACCACGCCCTTCACGTACGCCGGAGTCAGGCCCAGCACCTCGGCCACCTCGGCCATCGCCGGTTCCGAGATCCAGCCCCGCGCCTCCTGCACCAGCCAGAGTGCGGGGAGGAGGCAGGCCTGCTTCGTGGGGTACTTCGGGAACAGCGCCTCGAGCCTGGCCTTCGTGTCGCCGGTGAAGACCGGTTCGTGGGGCGCCGCCTGCGCGTGGGCCGTGCTCATCGGTCGATCTCCCCCATCACGATGTCCACGCTCGCATTGATCGCGATCACGTCGGAGAGCAGCGCGCCCTCGCAGAGCGTCGGGAGCGCGGCCAGGTTGATCAGGGACGGCGGCCGGATCCGCCAGCGCACCGGCTTCGCGGTGCCGTCCGACACCAGGTACGTGCCCAGCTCGCCCTTCGGGTTCTCCACCGCCAGGTAGGCCTCGCCCGCCGGGGGACGCCACCCCTCCATCACCTGCTTGAAGTGGTGGATCATCGACTCCATGTCGCTCATCGCCAGGGACTTGGGCGGGAGCACCACCCGCGGATCGTCCACGTTGATGGGGCCGGGGCGGAGCCGGGCGAGGGCCTGCTGGAGGATGCGGTTCGACTGGCGCATCTCCTCCACCCGGACGGCGTACCGGTCGTAGATGTCCCCGTGCTCCCCGACCGGGACGTCGAAGTCGTACGTCTCGTAGCCCAGGTACGGCTTGTCCTTCCGGACGTCGAACGCGACGCCGGAGGCGCGGAGCATCGGGCCGGACAGCGAGTAGTTCACCGCGTCCGCCCCGGACATCACGCCCACGCCCCGGGTCCGGCCGATCCAGATGGCATTCCGGGAGAACATCGTCTCGATCTCGTCGAGCACCCGCGGGAAGTGGCCGCAGAACTCCGCCAGCCCCCGCTCCCACCCTTCCGGAATGTCGGCCATCAGGCCGCCGATCCGGGTGAGGCTGGTCGTGAGCCGCGCCCCGGTCCACGCCTCCTGCAGGTTGTAGACCTTCTCCCGCTCGTTGAACGCCCACAGGAACGGCGTGAAGGCGCCCAGGTCGATGCCGGTGGTGCCGAGCCAGACGAGGTGGGAGATGATCCGGCTCATCTCGCACGCGATCACCCGGAGAACCCGGCAGCGCTCCGTCACCTCGAGCCCCATCAGCTTCTCTGCCCCCAGCGCGAAGCCGACGTTGTTCGCCATCGGGCTGAGGTAGTCGGTCCGGTCGGTGAGCGGGATGATCTGGTTGTACTGCCGGTATTCCCCGAGCTTCTCGAAGCCGGAGTGCAGGTACCCGATGTGGGGGATCAGGCGCTTGACGGTCTCGCCCTCGAGCTCCACCACCAGCCGGAGCACCCCGTGAGTGGCGGGGTGCTGCGGGCCGATGTTCACCAGCATGTGCTCGCCGCCAAGCTCCTCCCCCCCGCCGGCGGCCACGCCGAGCGGGACGCGGACCGGGCGGCCGGCGGCGTCGAGGCCGGGGGTGGCCAGCCCGAGCTCCACGGTCCGGGTCGTCACGCGACCTCCCCGTGGTGGCCCTCGGCCAGCCGCTGCCGCATCTCGGTCGGGAGGTAGTGCATCGCCTCGGCGATCGAGAGTTCCTCCATCGAGTAGTGCTTCTCCGCGGGGCCGCCGAGCGCCTGGCGGGTCTGCTCCGCCCGGCTGAAGTGGCCCCGGAGCGGGAAGTCCTTCCGCAGCGGGTACCCCTCGGCGTAGGACTCCCACATCAGGAGTCGGCGGAGATCGTGGTGCCCGGCGAACCGCACGCCGAACATGTCGAACACCTCGCGCTCGAGCCAGTCGGCGCCGCGCCAGAGGTCGGTGCAGGTCGGCACCTCCAGCGGCCCGTCCTTGGCCAGCTCCACCTTCACCCGCAGGTCCTCTCCGCGGGCCAGTGCCCGCAGGTTCCACACCACCTGGAGCGCGAGCTCGCGGTCCCGGTACTCGACCGCGGTGACGTCCACCAGATAGTCGTACTGCTGCCCCGGCGTGTCCCGGAGCCAGGCGAGGACGTCGTGGACCCGGGCGGGGGCAACGTGGACGATCGTGTCCCCGCAGACCACCTCGTGCCGGCGGATGGCGGGCCCGAAGGCCGAGCGGAGCGCGGCGACGGTGGGCGACGCCGCGGCGGCGGGAGCCGTCACGCCGACCTCGTCTGGCTGATGGAGTTGCCGAACGGCTCGGAGAGCTCGTCCACCCGTTCGGCCGGCAGGAAGAGGCCGTCGGGGCGGAGCACCCGCTCGACGCGGAGCGCGTCGTCCGACACGCTCTCGCCCTCGATCTTCTTCTGGAGGAGCAGGATGCCGTACATCAGCCCCTCGGGCCGCGGCGGGCAGCCCGGCACGTAGACGTCCACCGGGATGATGGTGTCGATGCCCTGCACCATCGCGTAGTTGTCGAAGATGCCGCCGGAGCTGGCGCAGGCGCCCATCGAGATGGCCCACTTGGGCTGGGGCATCTGGTCCCAGATCCGCCGGATGACCGGTGCCAGCTTGAACGGGAGGCGGCCGGCGCAGATCAGGACGTCGGCCTGCCGCGGGGAGTAGCTCTGGCGCTCCATGCCGAACCGGGCGAGGTCGTACCGGCTGGCGGCTGTCGCCATGAACTCGATGGCGCAGCAGGCGGTGCCGAAGGGCATCGGCCAGAGCGAATTCTTGCGCGCCCAGTTCATCAGGAAGTCGAGGCGCGTGGTGACCCAGTTGGGCGAGGTGTGCGAGATGACCGCCGGATCACCCGGGACCCCGCCGGGCTCGATCAGTCCCATTCGAACGCTCCGCGCTTCCAGAGGTAGACGTAGCCCACGGCGAGGATGCCGACGAAGAGGAGCATCTCCACCAGCAGCAGCCCCCGGATCTCCCGGAGCTGGTTGAACGCCACCGCCCACGGGAACATGAAGACCGTCTCGATGTCGAACAGGATGAAGAGCATCGCGACGAGATAGAACTTGACCGAGAACCGCTCCCGCGCGCTGCCCAGCACGGGAATGCCGGACTCGTACGGCTGGCGCATCACCTCGCTCTGCCGCCCCCACGAGATCGCGTGGGAGAGGCCCGTGAGGAGGGCGGCGTTGGCCGCCACGAAGAGGACGACGAGGAGCAGCGCGATGTACGACTGACTCATCGGTCCTGGGCCTTTCGCGTGGGTGCCGGGAAGGCCGGAAGTCTATCGCCATCCGGCGGGGAGTTCAATCCCGCCAAGTCGTGAAGCGGCAACGGGGTGGGCCCGCTATATTCCCCGCCCGACCACCCCCTCTCCGTCCCGCCCGACCCGCCGAGGTGCAGGTGTCCATCAAGTCCGACCGCTGGATCCGCCGGATGGCCCGCGAGCACGCGATGATCGAGCCGTTCCAGGACGCGCAGGTCCGTGCGGTGGATGCCCAGGGCCGGAAGGTCATCTCCTACGGGGTCTCCTCCTACGGCTACGACATGCGGGTGGCGCCGGAGTTCAAGATCTTCACCAACGTCCTCTCGGCAGTGGTGGACCCGAAGGCCTTCGACGCGCGGAGCCTGGTCGAGTTCGAGGGCGAGGTCTGCATCGTGCCCCCCAACTCCTTCGCCCTCGCCCGGTCGGTGGAGTACTTCCGGATCCCGCGGAACGTCCTGACGATCTGCGTGGGGAAGAGCACCTACGCCCGCTGCGGCATCATCACCAACGTGACGCCGTTCGAGCCGGAGTGGGAAGGGCACGTCACGCTCGAGATCAGCAACACGACCCCGCTGCCGGCGAGGATCTACGCCAACGAGGGGATCTGCCAGGTGCTGTTCTTCGAGGCGGACGCCGACGACGTGTGCGAGACGAGCTACCGGGACAAGGCGGGGAAGTACCAGGGCCAGGTCGGGGTGACCCTGCCCCGGCTCTAGCGGCGCCCCGAATTCGTAACGAGAGCCGTTCGGGCGGGTCACGGCCCCCCGGAGGGCATTGCCGCCCACGCCGGACAGCCTAGCGTTGGCCCATGCGGCCCTCCGTCCTCACCATCCCCCTCCTCGGCGCCCTGCTCGCATCCCCCCCGGCAGGGGCCCGGCTCGAGGGACCCGGCCCGCGGACCCCGGCAGGAGTGAAGGTGCTCGAGCGGATGCACCGCCGGTACGCCGGCAAGTGGTTCACCCGAGTGGCGGCCCTGCGCGAGGCCCGGTTCGAGGACGGTCGCCGAGAGTGGTGGGCCGAACGAATGGAGGCGCCCGATCACCGCCGTCTGGACGTCCTTCCGGTCGGGGCCTCGGTCTCGCTCGTCTTCCGCGGAGATTCGATCTACGAGCGGAGCGGGGCCGGCCCGGCCCGGGCGATCCACCGTCCCCACCCGCTCCGCATCCTATCCTTCGACGTCTACCACGACCCCCCGTCCCGGACCGCGACACGGCTGGCCGCGACCGGGATCCGGCTCGACCTGGTGCACGAGGAGGAGTGGCGGGGCCGCCCGGCGATTGTCGTGGGAGCGGACCCGGGGGATCGCAATCGGTCCCAGTTCTGGATCGATCGCGAGCGCCTGGTGCTGGTGCGCGTGGTCGAGGTGGTCCCCGCCCCGGTCGGCGCCGGGGAGGCTCCCGCCCGGGTGCGGGAGACCTGGCTGGAGGACTACGGCCGACTGGGCGCCGGCTGGGTCGCGCGAAGGCTGCAGCACTTCCACAACGGGGAGCGCTTCCTGCTCGAGCGGGTCGACTCCATCGCGCTCAGGTCGGCGTTGGAGCCGGGTGCGTTCGCCCCGGCCGGGGCGGTCCTCCCGCCTCCGTGGGCGCCGCCGGGCCCGGCTCCGGCACCGTGACAGCCGCGGCGTGGCGGACCAGCTGTTCCGCCGGCTGACCGGGGACGCCGTTCACGTAGCGGTGGATGATGCGGACCTCGTAGCGGCCCGACGGGACCGGGCCGATGCGGGCCCGGTAGGCGTAGTCCTCGAGGCCACGCTCCGGATGCGGCTGGCGCCTCCGGGCGGTGACGTACAGCGTGATGACCCGGCGGTACTTCGCGGCCTGGGCGGTCAGGCGCCATCCCCGGCTGCCCGCGCCGAAGCCGCCGGAAACCTCGATGACGCCAGGTCCCGCCTGGGCCTGGATGACATCCTCGGCCTGCCCCGGCGGAGCGACCCGGCGGACGGCGGTGAACTCGAGCGGGAGCGTGCGGGCTATGGGGCACCTCCCCACCACCGGGTCCACGCCGGGTACCACGGCAGGACGTTGCCCGCCGAGTTCGCGGGCGCGACCGCGCCCACCCAGGCTGCCGACCCGTCGAAGAAGCCATTGGAGGGCGGCGTCCCGGCACCGGTCGCCGCCGCACTGCCCACCTCAGGCCGGAGGTCGGGCGACAGGGCGACGAACGGCGCCAGGAGCCCCGCTGGCGTTACCCGGTTTCCGGCCTGCGGGTCGAGCAGCCAGGCGGACTCGTCGATGCAGTCGGCGTCGACCGCGAAATCCGGCGCCCCCCCATCGAAGATCGCGGCGCGGACCGCCACGCCGCCCGACGCCGCGAGCGCGCAGGTCTCCGCGCCGCTCAGGTCGATGGCGGGCGCGTGGGGACCAACGAGCGCCACGTTGTCGAAGGTCGCCGCCGTGCCGTGCTCGAGGTGGATGCCCCGCCCGCCCGCCGACAGCCCCGGACCGCCCGGCTGGCGCACCAGGGTCACGTTCGCGAACGCCGGCGCGGACCGCGGCGTGCTCGAAGGGTTGGCATCGTGGTTCGCGCCGCGGACTGCGTCTCCGTCCGGCAGGTCCTGGTGGATGATCAGGAACTGGCCCCGCCCCACCCAGCCATCGCTCCAGTGCAGTCCCGCCGCCGCGTTGCGGGAGAGGACCACGTGGCGGAGGTCGGTGGCGCCCCCGGAGACGAGGAGGCCGTCGCCGCCGCTCCCCTCGACCTGCACCGAGTCCAGCAGGGTGGCCACCCCCGTCCCCAGCAGGGCAAGCCCCGCGCCGGTGCGGCCGGCAATGCCCCTTCCCGCACCGTGGATGCGGACGTACCGCAGGCGCGCGCTCCCGTCGTTCGGCAGGCACCCGCCGTACGCTCCTCCCCGGGGCGACGCCAGTTCCGGACATCCCAGCACGTCGGATCCGCCGCCGGGGGTGCCGTGGTTCAGCGGGCCATACCCCCGGATCTCGAGTCCGCCCCAGCAGCCGCGGTCCCCGGCGTCGGCGCAGGCGAAGACGATCGGTTCGAGCCGGGTGCCGACGGCTTCGAGCCATGCACCGCGTTCGACCACCAGGGCCGCCTCGGAATCCCCATCTCCCTCGATCCGGACTCCCGGGGCGATCTGGAGGGCGCCGCCGCGGCGCACCGTCACGATTCCCTGCAGTTCGTAGACCGTATCGGCGGACAGGCGGCGGGTCGTGCCCGAGTCGATCTGCCCGGAGATCAGCACGCGGCCCGCCTTCGGTGCCCGCCCGGGAATGGGCTCACCCACCACCGGTTCGTCCTGGCCCAGTGCCTCGGTCTGGATGAAGGCGACGTCGAGCACTGTCACGGCCCAGGTGCCGTCGCTGTTCCGCCCCGGCGGCACGGGATCCGACGCCTCGCCGAGACCGGGCAGGTTGAACGGGGCGACGTTTGCCGCCACCACGTAATCCCGGCCCGTGTCCGTGAGCAGGGGGACGTTGCCGACCGCCAGGTTTCCGACCAGCGCCGCGTCCAGCGCGCTCACGCTGCCGTTCAGGGTGACGTCTCCGTAGACCGTGCCCTCGCCGGGGAGTCGTGCCAGGATCCCGGGCTCCGAAGCGGCGAGGCCAAGGTGCGCGACCCAGTCCGCGAGGGAGAGCCGCCGCGGAATCGTCGCGAGGCGGAGCCCGCCATCCTCCACCACCCCACGATGCACCGGCACTCGCACCCCCCGGGGCCCGGGAGCGACGGCCTCCTCGACCTCGAACCGGAGCCCGCGAGAGTACCCCGGTTGGAGGACGGTGAACGCCAGGGTGATCGCGTCGACCGGGATGCCCCCGGTCGATGCGGTCACGATCCGGAGCTCGCCGCGGCTGCTGTCCGCCTCGCGCACGTGCACCAGGAGCTCGCCCAGCGCCTGCCCGGCGAACCGGAGTCGCCGGGGGTCGAATCGAAGTCGGCCCTGCAACCCGGTGAGCGTCGTTCCGGAGTCGAGGCGGACCGCCACGACCACCCAGGCCCCGACCGGGGTCTCCTGGTGGTCCACCACCAGTGAAAGCCGCCCGTGCAGGTCGGGCGGCGGCGCCGAGGGCAGCGCCTCACAACCGGAGACGACGACGATCGCCGCGGAAACCAGCAGCAGACCTCGCGGGAAGGGACCGTTCCTGGGGGGCATCGAGCCTGCAGTCGGGGTTGAGTCGGGACGCCCCACAAGCTCCGGCGGGCAGGTCACCACGACGTGACGGCTGACGCCGCCTCCGGTCACGATTCCGGCTATTGCGTGAAGTCGGCGTCGTCGTAGACGGTGAGATTGCCTCCACGGTCGAGCAGCGCCACCCGGACGGACACCAGGTCGTACACCCGCGGGTAGGGAGCCCCGAGCGGAAGGTCGGGCACGGCCGTCCCGAGGTAACCGTCGCTCCGCCACAGCAGGTAGTCGTCGCGACCATCGGGGGGGCGGAGGACGCCATCCCGGACCCGGGCCGCCACCACGACGCCGAGGTAGTCAGCGTCGGGATCGGCGACCGCGACCTGGACGCGAAGGGGGGACTCCCCGAGGACCACCACCGACAGATTCGTGGCTGCCGGGGCCCCGCCGACGGGCCCGAGGGGGACCTCGAGCGGGATCGACACGTTCTGGCGGTCATCGGAGACCCGCGCCAGCAGGCAGCCCCCGGCGAACGTGTCGTCGGAGAGCCCGATCTCGGTGGCGACCAGCACCGACGCCGTGTCGGCCGTCCCCCGCCCGGACGAGAAGCCGAGGTCGGTGGCCGCGCTCCCGAGGAGCGATCGCCCGGCGCAATCGGTGATGGTGTAGAAGAACCGGCGGAGATCGCGGTCGGGGTCGACGGCCCGGATGACCGCGCCCAGCCGGCCGTTGGCATAGGTGGCGTGAGCGAGGACGATGCGAGGCCGGTGCGCCGGGTCGGAGCAGTTCACGCTGAACGAGATGAGCGGCCCCCCGCCCTCCGGCACCTCGACCCGTTGCCGGACGCCGTCGGGGCTCACGACGACGCAGTTCGCGGAAACGTGCCCGAGCGTGGCCTCGTACCCGCCCGGTTCGAGCGGGGTGAGGTAGATGGTATCTCCCGCCTGGACGACACCCTCGATCAGCGTCCCGAGGGCGAGATGGCGGAGGCGATAGACGAAGGCGGAGTCCGTCATCGGCCCGAAGGCGTACGCCGCAAGGCCGAGCGAGGGCAGGCAGTTCACCACGAAGCGGGCGATGCCGGTGTTGTACTCGGGGAGGAGCACCACGTCCCGCACCGTCCCCGCCCGCGGGAGGCATCGTGGCGGAAGTCCGGTCAGCTCCACCCGGTAGGTGCTGGGCTCGACCGGCAGGATGACGGTGTCGGCCGGGGGAACCCGGATCACGGTGTCGAGCGCCGTGCCGATCAGGTCCCGCACCCGGTAGGCCATGCCCGCCGCCACGTCCGGCGTCGGGGGCTGGTCGAAGAGGGACACGATGGCGAGGTAGGGCGGCCCGGGCAGGGGCGCCGTCGCCTCGGACCCACAGCCGAGGAGGAGGAGCGCCAGGGCGAGGAGGGCGCCAGTGGGTCGCGCGGGGGAGGGGCGGGATCGCATGTCCGGGTCAAGCAACCCGCGGGCTGTCACGGAAGCGCGAGCGGCCGGTCACCAAGGTGTCAGAGGCGACCGGCCGCCCGGCCCGGCGCGGGGGAGGGCGCCCTGCCCTCTCCCGTGCCGGTCACTCCCGGCTCAGGGGAACCGGGTCCAGCCGGCGTACCAGGGGATGCTGTTCTGGGAAGCCGGGGTGTTGCCGAGCGCGCCGACGTGCGCGGCCCCGGCGGTGTTGAAGAACGCCTCGGGCGGGAGGGACGATCCCACCGGAGTGCTCATCGTGGCCGCGCCCGACGCCGGATTGTGCCGGAAGTCGGGGTTGCCGCTGAGCGGGTCGATCAGGGCCGTCGTCAGCGCGGGACTGACCGTGTTCTGGAACTGGGCCGCCGAGAGGACATCGGCGTCGGACGCGAAGGGAGCGCAGGCGGCGTTGAAGGTGCCACCCGAGACGCGACCCAGCGTCCCGTTGTTGGCGAGGAGCGACCGCCGGATCAGCAGGCTGTCGGTGGTGAACGCCCCTGCCACGTCGCGCGCCAGGACGCCGCACGTTGCCGCGTCGTCGAGCCGCAGCACCCCGCTGTAGCCCGCCACGTACCAGTGGCCGATCTCGGGGCCGACCCCCCGGCGGATGTGCATCGCTTCGCGATTGACCGGCGCCGTGCCGCCGCGGACCAGGGTGAAGTTGTAGAGCCGCGGCGTCGTCCGCGGGCTGTTGTTGTACGTCGCGGAGTTCTCCGTGTTGTCGGCCTCCAGCCCCTTGTCGGGACCATTGTTGCTCACGAAGGCCCCGGCCGTGCGCTGCTGGACGATCACGTACTGGGCCCGGCCACGCCAGCCGTAGGAGATGTCGAAGGCATCGTCCAGCTGGTCGGAGAGGACCAGGTAGCTGAGGTCCACGGTCCCTCCGAAGAGCTCGACGCCGTCGTCCGCACCCTTGTGGCACTGCACGTGATCAATGTCGGTGCCGCTGCCGACGCCGCCCAGGGTCAGGCAGTTGAGCTCGTCGTTCGGGGCCACCTCATTGCCCGCGAACTCGATCCGCACGTAGCGAAGGACCCCGCTGGAGTCGGCGTCGTTGTTCCCGCCGTACAGCGGACCCAGGCCCTCCCCCTGGCGCTGGTTGGCGCCGCCGGTCTGGCGCCCCGGGATCGCCGGGCTGGTCGAGAGTCCGCTGCCGAGCTCGTTGACCGTGGCGTTGCCGGCGATGAAGACGCCGGCCCAGCACCCCGGGGTCTGGGCGCCGATGCAGCCGAACTCGATCGGGTCAGCGGCGGTGCCGATGGCGACAATCCTTCCGTCCCGCTCGACGTAGAGCGCCGAGACCGGGTTGTTGACCCCCCGCACGAGGGTGCCGGGGGCGATCGTCAGGGTGGCACCGTTGGTGACCGAAATCCGCCCCTCGAGCTGGATCCAGCAGGGCCGCGGTACGTTCCAGGTGGCGTCCGCGGTGATGTTGAGGTTCACGACGACGTTGCTGCATCCCGCCGCATCGGCAGCGCGGATCGGGGACTTCACCACGCCCGCCACGTCCGTGCCGCCGAGGAAGGTCGCCTGCAGTGCCTGGATGTCGGTGGCGTTGAGCACCCGGTTGGGGTCGGCGCCCCCGACCGGCGGGCCCACCGGCCGGACGTTCGCCGCAATCACGAAGTCGCGGTTGTTGCCCGTGGCGGAGTCGGTGCCGGCGATGAGCTCGAACGTGAGGCGGCCGAGCGAGGCGTTGGCCGAGAGCGCCACGTCCAGGCTGCTGTAGGTCCCGCTCAGGTTCACGTCCCCGTAGGTGCCTCCGCTCGATGGACGCTGCCCGGGCGAGAGGCTCACCCCCTCGCCGGTGCGGCCGAAGTCGAGCTCCACCTGGCTGATCCCGGGGTCCATCACCCGCGCCCAATCCTCGGGCGAGAGGTGCCGGGGACTGCCGGGGAGCACGAGCGGCGCCTCGCGCACCGGGCGGACCTCGGCGGCGGCGACCTCGAAGGCCCCGTCGCGGCCGCCGCGGAACACCGCCTCGGACAGCTGGAATCGCAGGCCGGCGTCGTACCGCGCGCGAAGCACCTCGAAGACGAGCACCGGGGAGCGCTCGCCATAGCCGTCGCGGCTGTTCATCACGAGGTAGGGCAGGACGCCGCGATCGGCGAATTCCGCGTTGACCATGGCCAGGCTCGCCTTGTCACCCGGTTCCTGGCCCAGGAAGCGGAGGGCCGCGGGATCGTAGCGCAACGCGCCCTGGAGCCCGAGCAGGGCACCCTCGTGATCGGCCCGGATCGCGATGCCGATCCGGTCGCCCGGGCGGGCGTCGAGATCCGATGCCTCCACCGCGAGGGCGAGGTCGGCCGAGAGCGGGGGCGGCGCCTGCGTCGGGCCTTCGGGTTCATCGGAACACGCCCCTGCCAGGAGGGCCAGGAGGGCCCAGGCCGGCCACGGGGCGCGGGGGATGCTGGGGAGCTGCATGCGAAAGGTCTCCTGGATGGCGCACCCGGCCCGGACGCGCGACGGACCAGCCGCCGCGCGCCCGGGCACCGGGCGCTAGAGGGTCAGGATGGCGTCCTGGACCACGGTGTTCGGCTTGAGGTCGACGAAGGTGTCGCTCATGATGTCGTCGAACTCGCCGTACGAGGTGACCGGCGTGACCGTCCCGGTGGCCCCACCGAGGACGGTGAAGTTGATGTTGACCACGCCGACCACGCCGGTGGCCCGCTGGGTGCCGTCGGTGTCGAAGTTCTGCCAGGTCACGATGCCGGGAAGCGGCTCCGCCGTGCCCTGGTTCTGCAGCACCGAGCCGGCCACGTTCGAGCTGCTGGCGTACTGCAGCTTGGTGTTGTCGTACTGGACCTGGCCCGAGATCACGAACACATCGTCGACCCCCGGGATCGCCGGGTCGTCGCGCTGGGTCAGGTCATAGCTCAGCGTGTAGGTGCGGGTCGACCCGCTGCCCGACCAGGCGCCGTTGAGGAAGTACAGCTCCGGGGGCGGCACGCAGGTCACGGTGATGGACACCGTGATGCTCCCCCCGTTGCTCAGCCCGGAGTAGGGCGTGGCACCGGGGTTGGTGCAGCCAGCCGGGAGCCCGGAGAGGTCGATCGAGCCGGTGCCGCTGGGGCTGCCGAGCGGGACGCCGGACTTGCTGTAGTCGCCGTTGCCGTCGGTCACGGCCGCGGACAGGGCCGACCCGCCGGCAGGGGTCACGATCACGCTCACGCCGGCCAGGCCACCGCCCAGACTGCTGGTGATCTGGCCGCTGATGGTCCCGGCGGCCACCGGGCAGGTGACGGTGAAGTTCACCGTCGAGGTGGCGCCATTGGTGACCGTGGTGCCCTGGGTGCCCGGATTGGTGCAGCCGGCCGGCAGGCCGCTGACGATCTCGACCGTCCGCGCCCCCACGCCCACCCCGCCGATGCTGTAGTCACCGGCGGCCCCGGTGGTCC
Source organism: uncultured Gemmatimonadales bacterium (assembly GCA_963717315.1). Taxonomy (GTDB): domain Bacteria; phylum Gemmatimonadota; class Gemmatimonadetes; order Gemmatimonadales; family GWC2-71-9; genus JAICEH01. Next base: position 4,642 of record CAVQWA010000113.1, on the reverse strand, counting down.
CGCTGAACCCGCCGGTCACGCTGATGCCGACGCCGGCGAGCGCGCCGAGTTGCGGGGAGGTGACGGTCCCCGCGATGGTGCCCGCGGCCGAGCCGCTCTGGTTCTGCAGGTCGGCCCCGAGGAGCAGGCGCACCCGGAAGTTGCCGACGGTCGGGTCGATGTAGAATCCGATCGTCACCGGGTCGCTGGCCGCGCCGCCCGGGATCACCGGCGACCCACCGATGGAGAGCTCCTCCCACCGGTAGCAGTCGCTGTCACCCTGGCCGCTGCCGCCACCGATGCCGGCGCAGGCCGCGTCGTTGAAGAAGTTGTGCGGCACGCCGGCCCACTCCGGGCTCACCTCGACCGCCCCGTCGCTCGGCAGCTCGATGATCACGTCGTTCCCCTGCGGCCCACCCGTGGAGGTGCCCCCCGAGGTCTGCGTGACCACCACGTCGAACGGGAAGAGCACCGGACCGGCGGAACCTGCCGGGGGCGTCGGGAAGACCTGCGGTCCGACGAGCTGCACCCCGAGCAGCTCGTTGATGGCGCTCACGTCGAACTCGACGCAGAGCTTGCCGGAGACCGCCGCGGGGCTGCCGCCCGGGCAGGCGCCCTGCGGGATGCCGCCGGACTGGAAGCCGCCACCCGCCGTCACCTGGAAATTGGAGCTGACGATCTCGATCACGTCGCCCCCGATGATCGAGAAGTCCGGCCCGATCGTGCTCTGGAGCGCCGTGGGGTCCCCGACGACCCCGAGCTGGGCGAGGGTCTTCGTGGGCGCGGTGACCTTGACGGTCCCGGTGTGCATGTTCACGTCGAACACGAACGACGCGGCCGTCAGCTCGGGGTTCTTGGGCGGGTTCGGGGGAAGGATGGGGGACTGGGGCGAGGTGGTGCCATCGGGGCTACAGGCGGCGGCGAACGCGAGCCACGCGACACTCAGCGTGGCGGCGAGCCGCGGCACGGTGCGCCGACGGACGCCTGAACCGATCTGCATACTGCCTCCGGGTGGAGAGTGGGTGCCGCGTCGGGGCGATCGTCCCGACGCGGCACCAACCTCGGACTCCCCGGCTACGGCGTCACGACTGCCATCCTCGCATCGGGGCACGGGGGAGTCACGAGCAGCCCTTCCGGACCCGCGCGACTTGGTGACCAGATCGTGATCGAGCGCCAGGTCTCACGGCGCCGTGAGGGTTCCCTCGACCACCTGCGTCCAATCCCGGTAGTCCACCGGCCCGAGCGCCGCGGGCGAGAGTAGCGGCCCGAGCCCGGTCAGCGTCGAGCTCACCGCGCCACTGGGCCCGAGCACCTTGAACCGCAGCGTGAGCACCTGCACCACACCCGACCGGTTGGTCGCACCGGTGGTGCCGTTCGCCACCGCCAGGCGCCCGGTGGCCGAACTGGTGATCACGCTCCCGGTGTTCCCCCCGGGGAAGCCGAACCCACGGTACTGCAGGAGCGTCGGGTTCCAGGCAAGGCTGTCGATCGTGAACCGCTCCAGCGCTTCCGCGCCCGGGGTCTCCGCCAGGTCCGCGCGCAGGTCGAGGGCGACGGCGAGTTCCACGATCGAGTCCGCGCCGATGGGACCGAACGTGGCGCGCCAGATCGGGCCCGTGGCCGCCGCCGTCACGGTGACGGTGGCCTGGTCGGTGGCACTCGACCCCAGGTCGTCGGTGACCGTGAGGCTGGCCGCGTACCCCCCGGCCCCCGCGAAGGTCTTGGACGGGGTGGGGCCGGAGGCGACGGTACCGTCGCTGAACGACCAGGCGTACCCGACGAGGGTGCGACCGCTGGCGGCGGCCGACCCGGCGGCGCTGAACTGGATCGGTGAGCCGGCGACGCCGGCGTACGGACCGTTCGCCTCCGCCACCGGACCCTCGCCTCCTCCCCCCCCGCCCCCTCCCCCCCCACCACCGACGGAGAGATCGAGGTCCGCATCGAGAATCACGGTGTGCGGCTTCAGGTCGGTCCCGTTCTCGCTGATCACGTCGTCGGTCACCTGGAAGCTGGTGACCGGCTGCACCAGGCCGGTCGCTCCGCCCACCACGCTGAAGTCGATCCGGATGACCCCGACCTGGCCGGTGGCGCGCTGCGCCACGTCCGTGTCGAAATTCTGCCAGGTGATGATCCCGGGGAGCGGCTCGGCGGAGCCCTGGTTCTGAAGGATCGAGGCCGGCACGTTCCCACTGGTCCCGGCGTACTGCAGCTTCGCGCGATCGTAGGTCGTCTGCCCGGAGATGACGAAGAGGTCGTCGGCCCCGGGGATGGCCGGGTCATCGAACCCGGTGAGATCGAAGCTGAGGGTATAGCTCACCGTCCCGCCCTCGATGGCGCTCCAGACTCCGCGCAGGCGATAGCCGGGCTCGCCCGGGTCGGCCTCCCGTTCGCACCGGACCACGAAGACCGCCGACCGGTCGGCGCCGGCCTGCAGCTGGAGGTTGATCGCCGCGTCCCCCTCGACGGCACAGTCGGCGGCGAGGCCGCCGAGGGTGACCTGCCAGTCCCCTGGGGAGAGGTTCTCGAGCACGGTTTCACCGCCGCTCCCGGGAATCGAGACGGTGCGGGTCTCGACCCCCCCTCCGATGATTCCCTCCGCGGCGAGGAGGAAGCCGTCCTCGTCAGATCCCGGTCCCTCGGCCACGACGGTCACCGTGAGGCGCGCCCGGCTCGGGTCACGGCAATCCACCTGGAAGGCGACCGTATCGATCGTGCTCCGGCCCGCGTCCTCCACGGTGGCCGACTTCCGCCCGCCGTCCCGGGGGACGCAGAAGGGGACGAAGCCGGTCAACTCGACCGAGTACGACCCGACCGGCAGGGGTTGGACCCGGCGGACGTCGGCGGTGCCGACCGGCATGCTCACGCTGTCGCCCGACTCGCCGGGACCGACCAGCACCACCACGTAGCTGCCCTGCCCCGCCAACGCGGCGCCGTTCGTGCTGGTGCGGACCTCGATGCCCGGTGGCGGCGGGGTCTGCCCCCCACGCACGACGCTCCAGGGGGACGTCTCCCCGACCGCACTCCGGGCCCGGACCCGATAACCGTAGTAGGTGGCGGGCAGCACGTCCGCGTCCACGTAGGTGAGGCGACCCTCGGCCACCGGGGGCAGGCCACCCGGTTCCACCGGCTCGAAGCGTCCCTCGAGTCCGACGCGACGTTCGACCTCGTAGGTGTTCGAGACATTGCCCTGGATGGGCGTCGCGATCCAGGAGAGTTCCACCGCACGGAGCGACTGCACCACCACCGCCACCGATTCGGGCGGGGCCACTGCCACCAGCCCGGTGGGCGAGTCGTCACCGCATCCGCCCGCGATGCCGCACGTCAGCAGGAGCGCCAGGAGGGCGCCACGCCTGTCACCAGCCATAGGTGATCCCGAAGGTGAAGGTCCGGCCGGTGTGGTAGGACTCGGCGACGAATTCCCCGCCGACCGTCTCCTGCACGAAGAGCGTCTCGGCGCCGAGGAGGTTCCGCCCGCTCAGGCTGAGCGCGACCCCGCCCAACCGTTGCGACACGCGGAAGTCCAGCAGGGAGCGGCCCCGCTCCACCACGTCCGGGACGATGACGAACCCCTCGCTCGTCTCGGTCTGGGAACCGTACCGCTTGATCCGGTCGTCGAACCGGTTGAAGAGGACCGTCGCGGAGAACCCGGATTCCGGCCGCTGCCACGACGCCGCAAGATTGACCACCCAGGGCGACTGGCCGATGAAGTCCCGCTCCCGCACCAGCACGCCGGTGGTGCCCACGGTCGAGTCGGTGCTCGACGTGGAGGTGAGTGTCAGGTTGAAGCTGAGGCTCAGCGGCTGCAGGGCCGGGGCGATGAAGCCGAGGGACTTCCGGGCCTCGAATTCGAGGCCGCTGGTGCGGCCACTGCTCGCGTTCTCGAAGAAGATCTGGCAGTTGTTGAGGTTCGGGAACCCGACCCGCTCGAAGATCGGGTCGGTGAACCACTTGTAGAACCCGCTCACGGAGAGGAGTTCGCCCGGCCCGGGGAAGAGCTCCCAGCGGACGTCGGCGTTCGTGACCAGCGTGCGTTCCAGGTCGGGATTGCCCACCGTCCCGCACTCCCCCGTGACCGGCACATACAGCGCCGGGACCAGCTCGAGCGGTTCGGGCCGCGCCACCGAACGCCACGAGGCGGCCCGGAGGTTCATCCGCTCGGACAGCGACCACGTCGCATTCGCGGACCACAGCAGGTCCGTCTCCCGGCGCAGGATCGGTGCGCCCTGGGGGTCGTCCTGCGAGTTGGGAAAGAGATCGAGCCGCCACTGCTCCATGCGGAGGCCGCCGACCAGCCGGACCGCCGGCACCACCGGGAGATCGAGCATCCCGTACGCGGATACCACGTCGTCGTCCGACTCGTACGCCGGATTCACCACCTGCGGGTTGGCGGGGAACGGGTCCCCGGGCTCGACCCGCTCGATCAGGTCGTTGAGGCCGAGGACGTCTCCCAGGATCTCGGGCTGGAACAGTTCCTCCGGAGGGAGGTAGACCAGGCTGGGATCCCCGGTGGCGACCGGGTTCACCTCCAGCCGGTAGCTGTAGGCGTCGAAGTCCCGGGCCCGCCACCGCCCCCCGCCCCCGACCTTGATCTCCGCATCCCGGGTCGTGCGCAGGGAGACCGGCAGGGACCAGTCGGCCTGCGCCGTCCAGATCCGGTCCTCGA
>CAVQWA010000112.1:0-14123 GCA_963717315.1 uncultured Gemmatimonadales bacterium | reverse complement strand
GACGCATCGCTGTGTCCCTTGTCCCGGTTGATGGCGACGATCACCCTGCGCATCCCGGCGAGGTGCTGGATGGCGCCGCTGATTCCCACCGCCACGTAGAGGTCGGGGTCACCAGCGGCCGGTCTGGCCGATCTGGTCGGCGGGTCTGGCGCCAGCCGTCGCTCGGTGACCGCGCGCGCGGCCCCCACTGCGGCGTTGCCGAAGGCTGCTGGCGGAGCTCCTCCACCAGCCGAAGTTCTCCGCCGCCTTGAGGCCGCGGCCGCCGGAGACGACCGCACGCGCCTCGCCCCGTGGCCCACCGCCCCCGACTCCCGGGCGCAGACCTTGGTGACCACCACGCGCGCGGCGCGGCCGGGTCCCTGCGGCGCCGCGGTCTCCACCCGCGCGGCTGGCGGGGCGTCTCGACGGCCGTCACGGCGCCGGCTGGACCGACAAGCGCCACTTCCCGGTCACGCGGAGCGTGAGCACCACCTTGCCGGTGTACCCGGCGCGCGTGGCGAGGAAGGCATCGCCCTCGAACCGCAAGGGGAAAATTAATGTCCGAGGCGGAGGGCTGTGTCGGACGCCGCGGCCACGTGCGGGGCCCAGGCCCGTGGCCTTCCGCCGAGGCGGGCGCCGCGCGATGGCCGCCGGCCCGGATCCCGGCCGATGCCGTGGCCACCGCCTCGGGGTTGTAGCGCGCGAGCCCGGCGTGCTCCACCACCGTCACCAGGCGCGCGCCGTACCGGCCGAGCGCCTCCGCCTTCGCCGCGATGCCGGCGCGCAGCAGGCTGCCAGCAGTTCGGCGCCGGTCTGGTCGGCGGCCTGCCGCGCCGCCGTCACCGCCTCGAACGCCACCTTGCAGCTCCCGCCCCGGGACTCCGCGTAAGCGAACGTGTTGGCCATCAGAGCACCTTCGCCTCGGTCTGGAGGGGCCGCACGAGCTCGGGCACCACCTCCGGCCCCTCGCCCATGTAATCCGCCCCCCGGTCCGCTCCGCGGGCAGCTCCATCTTCGCCACCGTGAGCCGCGCCTCGCCCAGCTGGGCCGGACGTCCAGCGGCTTCTTCTTGGCCGCCATGATGCCCTTGAGCGAGGGGAGGCGGGCCCGCGCGATCCCCTCGTCGATGGTGAGCACCGCCGGGAGCGGGAAGGTCACCGTCTCCGAGGCGCCCTCGAGCTCGCGCCGCGCGGTGCCCTTGCCGTCGGCCACGTCGAGCTTCGACACCGCGGTCACGCAGGGAGGCCGAGCCGGTGCGCCGTCATCGCGCCCACGGTGCCCGCGCCGGTGTCCACCGCCATCCGGCCGAAGAGGACGAGGTCGTAGCCCCCGTCCTTGAGCTCGGCCGCGAGGGCTTCGGCCACCGCGACGCCGGGCGCGCGGTGGCCGCAGCCCTCGCGGCCGAGCTCAAGGACGGGGGCTACGACCTCGTCCTCTTCGGCCGGATGGCGGTGGACACCGGCGCGGGCACCGTGGGCGCGATGACGGCGCACCGGCTCGGCCTCCCCTGCGTGACCGCGGTGTCGAAGCTCGACGTGGCCGACGGCAAGGGCACCGCGCGGCGCGAGCTCGAGGGCGCCTCGGAGACGGTGACCTTCCCGCTCCCGGCGGTGCTCACCATCGACGAGGGGATCGCGCGGGCCCGCCTCCCCTCGCTCAAGGGCATCATGGCGGCCAAGAAGAAGCCGCTCGACGTGCGGCCGGCCCAGCTGGGCGAGGCGCGGCTCACGGTGGCGAAGATGGAGCTCCCCGCGGAGCGGACCGGGGGGCGGATCCTGGGCGAGGGGCCGGAGGTGGTGCCCGAGCTCGTGCGGCTCCTCCAGACCGAGGCGAAGGTGCTCTGATGGCCAACACGTTCGCATACGCGGAGTCCCGGGGCGGGGAGCTCCGCAAGGTGGCGTTCGAGGCGGTGACGGCGGCGCGGCAGGCCGCCGACCAGACCGGCGGCGGCGAGGTGCACGCCCTGCTGGTGGGCGGGCCCGGCATCGCGGCGAAGGCGGAGGCGCTCGGCCGGTACGGCGCCGACCTGGTGACGGTGGTGGAGCACGCCGGGCTCGCGCGCTACAACCCCGAGGCGGTGGCGGCCACGGCGGCGGAGCGGATCCGGGCCGGCGGCCATCGCGCGGCGTTCTTCCCCGCCTCGGCGGAAGGCCGCGACCTGGCCCCGCGCGTGGCGGCGGCGCTCGACACGAGCCTCGCCTCGGACGTGACCGGCTTCGGGTTCGAGGGCGATGCCTTCCTCGCCACGCACCCGGGGTACACCGGCAAGGTGGTGCTCACGCTCCGCGTGACCGGGAGCCTGGCGCTGGTGTCGGTCCGGCCCGGGGCCGTGACGGCCGTCGAGACGCCCCGCACGGCGCGGGTGGAGAGCGCGGCGCCGGCGATGGACCCGGCGGCCGCGCGCGTGGTGGTCACCGAGGTCTCGGCCCGGGAGTCGGGGGCGGTGGACCTGGGCGAGGCGCCGGTGGTCGTCTCCGGCGGCCGCGGCCTCAAGGCGGCGGAGAACTTCAGGCTGGTGGAGGAGCTCGCGGCGGCCTTCGGCAACGCCGCGGTGGGGGCCACGCGCGCGGTCACCGACGACGGCTGGCGCGACCCCGCCGACCAGATCGGCCAGACCGGCCGGCTGGTGAGCCCCGACCTCTACGTGGCGGTGGGAATCAGCGGCGCCATCCAGCACCTCGCCGGGATGCGCACCAGCCGGGTGATCGTCGCGATCAACCGGGACAAGGACGCCCCGATCTTCAAGATCGCCGACTACGGGATCGTCGGCGACCTGTTCGAGATCGTGCCGCGGCTGACGGAGGAGGTCAGGAAGGCGAAGGGGCACTGAAGTCGCGAGACACGAGTCACGAGTCGTGAGTCCCCCACCCCGCACGACTCGCGACTCGCAGCTCGCGACTACTTGTACGCCCTGAACTCCCCCGCCTTGTACTTCGCCCAGTAGTCATCCAGGTCCTTCCGCACCTTCCCGCTCAGCAGGAACACGCCGAGCAGGTTGGGGAAGGCCATCCCCAGGATCATCAGGTCCCCGAAGTTGAGGACGTTGGTGGAGGTGACGATCGAGCCGAGGAACACGGTCACCAGGAAGATCACCTGGTAGATCCGGCTGCTCTTGTCGCCGAAGAGCCAGACCCAGCTCCGCTCCCCGTAGTACGACCACGAGATCATCGTCGAATAGGCGAACAGCATCACCGCGACCGCCAGCACGTAGGGGAACCAGGTGATGTGCTGGCCGAAGGCGCGGGAGGTGAGCGCGGCGCCGTTGTTGGCGGCGCGGATCGCCTCGTAGGCCGGGTCGCTGTAGGCACCGGTGATCACGATGACCAGCGCCGTCATGGTGCAGACCACGACGGTGTCGATGAACGGCTCGAGCAGCGCGACGATCCCCTCGCGCACCGGGTAGGGCGTGCGCGCGGCGGAGTGGGCGATGGCGGCGGAGCCGGCGCCGGCCTCGTTCGAGAACGCCGCCCGCCGGAAGCCCGTCACCAGCACGCCGATGAACCCGCCGTACCCCGCCGCCGGGGTGAAGGCGCCGTCGATGATCGCGCCGAACGCCGTCGGGGATCTGGCCCGCGTTGTCGAACAGGATGTAGAGGGCGGTGAGGACGTAGATGCCGCACATGAACGGCACGATCTTGTCGGCCACCTCGGCGATGCGGCGGATGCCGCCGATGATCACGATCCCGGTGAGCAGCGCCATCCCGAGCCCGTAGGCCCAGGGGTACTGCCCGAAGATGGGGAAGGTCTCGGTGAGCGCGTTGAGCGACTGGTTCACCTGGAAGGCGTTGCCGCCGCCGAACGACGCGCCGATGCAGATCACGGCGAAGACCACGGCGAGCACCTTGCCCAGCCGGGGCAGCCCGAGCTCGGCCAGGCCCTTGCCGAGGTAGAGCATGCCGCCGCCCAGCACCTTCCCGTCGGGGCGGATCTCGCGGTACTTCTGGCCCAGCGTCACCTCGGTGAACTTGGCCGTCATCCCGAAGAGGCCGGCCACGATCATCCAGAAGGTGGCCCCGGGGCCGCCCACGGCCACCGCGATCGCCACGCCGGCGATGTTGCCGAGGCCCACGGTGGCGGAGAGCGCGGCGGACAGCGCCTGGAAGTGGCTCACCTCGCCCACGTCGGCGGGGTTGCTGTACTTCCCGCGGGTGACGTTCAGCGCGTGCCCGAACGCGCGGATGTTGATGAATCCCATCCGGAAGGTGAAGAACACCGCCCCCATCACCAGCCAGAGCACCACCAGCGGCAGCACGTGGTCCGGGTCCCAGAACATCACGTCCCAGAAGAAGACCGAGCCGATGGCGTTGACCATCACGCCGAAGGCGGCGTCCACCCGGTCCATCAGGTCCTGCCCGACGGCACGCTGGGCGTCCTGGGCCGCGGCGGGGACGGCCGCGAGGACGAGGAGGAGGGCCGTGGTGAAGGCGCGGCTCACGGCCTGGCGCAGGCCTCGGAGGGTCATGCGTCCGTCCTTGGGTGTGGTCGTGGGGTGTCGGGGAACCGGAACACGTTATCGCCCGAGCGGCCGCGGGGCAACCGGGCGGTTATATTGGGCCGTCGCCCATCCCCGGGGCGGCCCCATCCCGACCATCCAGCGGAGCACCGCGTGCCGCCGATCCTGCCGAAGCGCTTCCAGCCCGACCTCCCGCTCGACCGCCTGATCCTGCGTGACGCCCCGGACCCCGAGGCGATCGAGATGGACGTGCTCTTCGTCGGCGCCGGCCCCGCGGGACTCGCCGGTGCGATCGAGCTGAGCCGGCTCGCGCGGGCCGACGGCGGGCCCGGGATCTCCATCGGCGTCCTGGAGAAGGCCGCGAGCCTCGGCGAGCACAACCTCTCCGGCGCGGTGGTGAACCCCGTCGCGTTCCGCGAGCTCTTCCCCGACGTGCCCGTGGCCGAGCTGCCCTTCCGCCAGGAGGTGCCGGGCGAGGCGGTCTACTGGCTCACCGGGGAGAAGGCGATGCGGATCCCCACCCCCCCCTCGATGCGGAATCACGGCTACCACACGGCCTCCCTCTGCGAGATGGTGCGCTGGCTCGGGGAAAGGGCCGAGGGCCTCGGCGTGAACGTCTTCACCGGCTTCCCGGTGGACGCGCTCCTGGTGGAGGGAGACGCCGTGCGCGGGGTCCGCACCACACCCTCGGGCCTCGACCGCTCCGGCCAGCCGGGCGCCGACTTCACCCCGCCCACCGACCTCACCGCGAGGGTCACCGTCCTCTCCGAAGGCACCCGCGGTCCGCTGGGCCAGGCGTGGCGGCAATGGCAGGGCGTCGGGTCGCCCAATCCCCAGATCTTCGCGCTGGGCGTGAAGGAGGTCTGGCGGGTGGCGAGGCCGCTCGGCCGCGTGATTCACACGATGGGATGGCCGCTCTCCACCGACGCCTTCGGCGGGAGCTTCGTGTACCCGATGGGGCCGGAGCAGGTCGCGGTGGGGATGGTGGTGGGGCTCGACTATCGCGACGCCGCGCTCGACGTGCACGACCTGCTGCAGCGATTCAAGCTGCATCCGCTGGTGCGCGAGGTCCTGCAGGGCGGCGAGCTGCTCGAGTGGGGCGCCAAGACCATCCCGGAGGGCGGGTACTACGCGCTGCCGGAGCGGAGGTCGGGTGCGGGGCTCCTGCTCACCGGTGACACCGCGGGCTTCGTGGACGTCCCCTCCCTCAAGGGGATCCACTACGCGATGTGGTCGGGGATCCTCGCCGCGCGGGCCATCCACGCCGCGCTCCGCGGCGGCAGCGCCTCGGCCGCCTCGCTCGCGGCCTACGATCGCGCGGTGGACGGGTCGTTCATCGTCTCCGACCTCCGCCGCACCCGCAACATGCGGCTCGCGTTCAAGGACGGCTTCTGGGCCGGCGCCGCCAGGGCGGGACTGATGACGCTCTCCGGCGGGCGGATGCCCGGCGGCCGGATCGAGATGCACGCGGACGCGGAGGTGGAAAGGGTGGTCGGCCCGACTGACCGACGGTCCGACGGTCCGACTCTCTCGAAGCTCGACGCCAACTTCAAGTCGGGGAACGCCACGCGCGACACCATCCCGTCGCACCTGATCGTGGGAAAGGACCTCACCGGGGAGGTGGCGGACTTCTACGCCGCGATGTGTCCTGCCGGCGTGTACGAGCGCGACGGCGACACGCTGCGGGTGAACGCGCCCAACTGCGTGGACTGCAAGGCCACCGACGTCCTGGGCCCGCGCTGGCTTCCGCGGGAGGGCGGCTCGGGGCCCAGGTACCGGCTGATGTAGCCGATGGCCGAGCCAAGCGCCCGCGGCCCCCTCGGGATCTGGCAGGTGCCCGACCCGTTCCTGCTCGACGCGGGGGCGTCGGGTGAGCTGCTCGTGGCCCGGATCCGGCTCCTCCTCGCGCTCATCATCCTGGTCATCCCGGTCCAGAGCCTGGTCAGCGAGCCGGGCCTGACGGAGCACCTCGTGGGCGTGGCGGCGGCCCTCGCGGTGGTGGCGTTCGCGGCCTTCCTCCTCTGGCTGGTGCGGCGCGAGCTCCATCGCCCCTGGCTCGGCTTCCTCACCAGCTCGATGGACGTGACGTTCGTGAGCGCCACGCTCGCCGCCTACCTCCTGCTCGACCAGCCCCACATCAGCGTCAACAGCCGGGTGATCTACCAGGCGTACTTCCTGGCGCTCGGCGCCACCTGCCTCCGGTACGACACCCGGATCTGCCTGCTGGCGACCGGGCTCGCGATGGCGCAGTACGGGGCGATCATCGTGGCGGCGGCCACCGGCTGGGAGCTGAATGACGCGGCCCGGTGGGCGCCGTTCCCCTACGGGATGTTCAGCTGGGCGGACCAGGTATCGCGCCTCATCATGCTCGGCGCGGCGGGCGTCCTCGCCACGGCCGTGGTCTGGCGCATCGCGGGGCTCCGGCACCTCTCGGTGATGGACCGCCTCACCGGGCTGCCGAACCGCGGCTACCTCGACGCCCGCTTCGGGGCGGAGGTGGCGCGCGCGCTCCGGCACGGGCGCCCGCTCGCGATGGCGATGGTGGACGTGGACCACTTCAAGCGGTTCAACGACGGATTCGGCCACGCCGCCGGCGACGTCGGGCTCAGGATGGTGGCCGCGACCATCCGCCGGGCCCTCCGCGCCTCCGACATCGTGGCGCGCTACGGCGGGGATGAGTTCGTCGTGGTGCTGCCGGAGACCGGAGTGGGCTCGGCGATGGAGAAGCTGGAGGCGATCCGTCTCGCGATCGGCAACACGATCCTCCCGATCCCCCGGCAGACGACGGCGGTGACGCTCACGGTGAGCGCCGGCGTGGCGGTGCTCGGTGCCGACGGGGAGGACGTGCACGCGCTGCTCGACCGGGCGGACGAGCGGCTCTTCCGGGCGAAGAAGGCGGGCCGGAACCGGGTGGTGGGTCCCGACGACTCGCCGACGCCGGTAGGCGTGCTGGGGCGGGGGCCGAGGCCGGCGGCGTAGGGGGGCAACGGGGAACGGGGAACGGGGAACGGGGACCGGGGGTGGGGTGGCCCGCTCCCCGCTCCCCGCAGGTCAGGCCGTCTTCTTCCTGAACATCCCCACGATCATCGGCAGCAGCAGCCCGACGATGGCCGAGGCGCCGATGTTCCCGGTGGTGGCGCCGAGCATCCCGCCGAGGGTCGGGCCGAGGAGCTGGCCGCCGGCCACGCCGCCGACCGCGCCCAGGACGCTGTTGAGCATCGGGCCGAGGCTCCTGGCCTTGTTCAGCATCCCGCCGACGTTGCCGCCGAGCACGCCGGAGACGAGCTGGATGAGGATGGCGGTGAAGTCCACGGAGGAGGCTCCGGAATGGGGTGACAGGGGGAGAGGGGAGAGGGGAGAGGGCCCCGCCGCCCCTCCCCCGCCGCCGTCCCAAGTTCCGCTCCGGAACGGGCCCCGCAAGCCTCCTTGCAGGATCTCCCGTTGGAAATATCAACAGAACTTGATATCTTGATGGCTGCGGTGGCGCCCGCCGCCGCGGTCCCCGACTCCCGGAGCCAGGATGCCGGACGCTGCCGTCCCGAAGCGCCTCGACTTCTTCGAGCGGTACCTCACGGTGTGGGTGGGCGGCTGCATGGTGGCGGGCGTGGCGCTCGGCAGCGTCTTCCCCGAGGCCACCGCGGCGCTCGCCCGCTGGGAGTTCGGCACCGGCTCGCACGTCAACGTCGCCATCGCGGTGCTCATCTGGCTGATGATCTACCCGATGATGCTCCGGGTGGACTTCTCGGCGGTGGCGGGGGTGGCGAAGCGGCCGAAGGGGCTGCTGGTGACGCTGGTCGTCAACTGGCTGGTGAAGCCGTTCTCGCATGGCGTTCCTCGGCTGGCTCTTCCTGCAGCACGTCTTCGCGGGCCTGGATCGACCCGGAGACGGCGCGGGGGTACACGGCCGGGCTCATCATCCTGGCGGCGGCGCCGTGCACCGCGATGGTGTTCGTCTGGAGCTACCTCACCGACGGCGACCCGGCGTACACCCTGGCGCAGGTGGCGGTGAACGACCTGATCATGCTGGTGCTGTTCGCGCCGATCGTGATGCTGCTGCTCGGCGTCGCGAACGTGGTGGTGCCGCGCGAAGTGCTGATGACGTCGGTGGTGGTGTTCATCGTCATCCCGCTCGCGGCGGGGTGGCTCTCCCGGGTGCTGCTGGTGCGGGCGCGGGGGCGGGAGTGGTTCGAGACCCGGTTCCTGGCGGCGTTCAAGCCGGTGACCATCCTGGCGCTCCTCGCCACGCTGGTGCTCATCTTCGCCTTCCAGGCGGAGAACCTCCTGGGCAACTGGCTCGCGGTGCTGCTGATCGCGGTGCCGATCGTGGTGCAGGTCTACTTCAATTCCTCGCTCACCTACCTCCTGATGCGACGCCTCCGCGTGCCGCACAACGTCGCGTCGCCCGGTGCGCTCATCGGCGCGAGCAACTTCTTCGAGCTGGCCGTGGCGGTGGCGATCACCCTCTTCGGGCCGACCTCCGCGGCGGCCCTGGCGACGGTGGTCGGCGTGCTTGTGGAGGTGCCGGTGATGCTGTCGGTGTGCCGGATGTGCGTGGGGACGCGGGCGTGGTATGCCCGGGGAGCGGAGAGCGGGGAGCAGGGAGCGGCGGCCGGGTAGGGGCCGGCCGCGGCCGGTGGGGGGAGTGGGTGAGGAGAGTCCCTGGCCAGCAATGGTCGGACTACGGTGAGCGACGGGGCGGGCGTCCCGGCGTGGGGTACGGAGCGACGACCTGAAGTCCGGGGATGTGCTTGCCGAGGCGGGCGAGCCCGTGGTCGCGCGTCACCAGGATGGCCCCGGCTTCCCGGCAGGACACGGCCAGCAAGAGGTCGGTCAGTGCCGACGGTGAATCGACCCGGAGGCCGCGACGGATCACCTGGCCCGCGCGACGCCACACGGCGACCGAGGGGGCCAGAAGGCGCCGCCGCCGCTCGAAGGGGCCCACGAGGTGCTGCTCCAGCAGGGCCTGCTGCCGGGGTCCGCTGCTGCCGGCCTCGAGCTCGTGGACGACCACCGCGCTCAGCCAGACCTGCGGCAGGGCCCAGCGGAGGAAGCCCAGCAGCTCCTCGCGCGCGGCCGCCTGGTTCAGCGCGTCGATGAGGACGTTGGTGTCCAGCACGTACTTCGGCACGCCTAGGGCTCGTAGGGCGTGCGCCAGGGGCCGGCGTCGGCGAGGGGCTGGAGCCCGCCAAGGACCTCGGCCTGGAAGGCCACGAGGTCGAGGGCCGCGTCCACGGCCTGGGTTTCCGTCTCGACGCCGAGGTAGGCCTTGGCCAGGGCGAGCTTGGCGGGGTCCATCGCCATGTTCTTGCGCACCCACTTCCCGGGCCGGGGGGGGCGGCCACTGCGCCGGGGGCCGGCGTTCCTGGTGCGAGCCACGGGGGCCTCTCGGGTATGTATATAACCCATATTACATCTGTATGCCGCCGAGGGCAAGGGAGTCGGTGCCCTCGGCCTTGACCGCTATAACGCATGCCGTTATATATGCCGCGTGATCCAGTCCTTCGCGACCCCGGGCTCGGAGGACGTGTTCAACGGGGAGGACACCCGGGCCGCGCGCCGGGCCTGCCCGCCGGCGCTCTGGCGCGTGGCCCAGCGGAAACTCTCCCAGCTCAATGCGGTCAGCGCGCTCGCCAGCCTCGCCGTCCCGCCCGGCAATCGGCTCGAAGCCCTGAGGGGCGACCGGCGCGGCCAGCACAGCATCCGGATCAACGACCAGTACCGCCTCTGCTTCCGCTGGCTGGAAGGCCACGCGTACGACGTCGAGATCGTCGACTACCACTGAGGGCCGTACCCATGCGCCGTCTGCCCACTCATCGTCGGCCCCCCCACCCCGGCGAGATGTTGTTCGAGGAGTTCCTCAAGCCGCTGGGGGTCAGCCAGGTCGAGTTCGCGGCCCGGCTCGGCGTCTCCTACCCGCGGCTCAACGAGCTCATCCACGGGAAGCGCGGGGTCACCCCGGACACCGCGCTCCGCCTGGAGCGGGTGCTCGGCATGGCCGCCGACTTCTGGCTCACCCTGCAGCAGGACTGGGACCTCTGGCACGCACTGCGCTCGCCGGAGGCGAAAGCGATCCAGCGCCTGCAGCCGCTCCGGAGAACCGGGGCCGCGTAGTGAACCGCCCCGGGATTGCCGGAGACTCCATTTCGTGAGAGGATGGAGTCATGCCAGCCCCTGCCCGATATTCCCCCGAAGTGCGGGCGCGTGCCGTCCGGTTGGTGCAGGACCACGCCCCGGAGTACCCCTCCCCTTGGGCGGCCATCCGGTCGATCGCCGCGAAGGTGGGCTGGTCGTCGGAGGCGTTACGCAACTGGGTCCGCCGAGCCGAGCGAGACGCGGGCCAGCGCCCCGGCCTGACGACCGCTGAGGCGCAGCGCCTCAAGCTGCTGGAGCGGGAGAATCGCGGGCCCCGCGGGACGCCCACCTGCAGCCGGAGATCGCCCGGGTGTGGGCGGCGAGCCGGCGGGGGTCCGGGGTCCGGAAGGTCTGGAAGCAGCTGGGCCGGGAGGGCTACCGGGTGGCCCGTTGCACCGTCGCCCGCCTGATGCGGGAGCAGGGCCTGCGCGGGGCGTGGTGCGAGGCCGGCGCGTGCGGACGACGCGGCCCGAGCCGCTGCCGGAGCGGCCCCGGGACCTGGTGCAGCGGGCGGTCACCGCCACCCGCCCCAACCAGCTCTGGGTCGCGGACTTGACCTATGTCGCGACCTGGCGCGGCTTCGTGTACGTGGCCTTCGTGACCGATGCCTTCTCGCGGCGCATCGTGGGCTGGCGCGCGACGACCTCGCTCGCACCGACCTGGCGCTCGACGCCCGAGCAGGCGCTGTACGACCGGACGGGCCCCTGGTGCACCACAGCGACCGCGGGGCGCAATACCTGGCCATTCGCTATACTGACCGGCTGCTGGACGCCGGGATCGAGTCGTCCGGCGGCCGCCGGGGGGACTCCTACGACAACGCCCTGGCCGAGTCGATCATCGGCCTGTTCAAGACCGAGGTGATCCACCACGCCGGCCCGTGGCGGGGGCTCGACGAGGTGGACTACGCCCCCCTCGAGTGGGGGGCCTGGTTCAATGCCCAGCGGCTGCTCGAACCGCTGGGCTACGTGCCCCCGGCGGAGTACGAAGCGCAATACCAGCAGGCCCAGGCGGCCCCGGCGGAGGCTGGGGCACTCAACTAACCGAGCCTCCGGAAAACCCGGGACGGTTCAGATCAGCTCCCTGGAAGAGGCCCAGCAGGCGGGGCGACTCCACCATCGGCTCCGGACCCTGGTGTTCCCCAGCCTTATGGTCCTCGACGAGATCGGCTACCTGCCGATCACCCGGACCGGCGCCATGTTCTTCTTCCAGCTCATGAGCCGGCGCTACGAGCACGCCAGCACGGTGCTCACCAGCAACAAGGGCTTCGAGGACTGGGGTGAGGTCCTGGGCGACGAGGTCATGGCCGCCGCCCTCATCGATCGGCTGGTCCACCACTGCCACATCGTCAACATCCGGGGGAACAGCTACCGGATGCGCCAGCATCGCGAGCTCGCCGGCCGCCTGGCCGGCACTGCGCCCCGGGCCACCCCCGAGCGCCACCGCCGGACCGCCCGGCAGGAGGCCTGACCGTCACCCCAGGGCCGACCCCCCCCGAGTGTGCAATTCTGGCCGGCGAAAGTGTGCAATTCGGATCGGCATTGACACCTGTACCACAACAACTTAGCGAATCGGCTCCGGCGCGACAGTTCTGCCGCTGTGAGAAACGATGGGACGGGATCCGCGCGAGTCGCTCGAATCGAGCGGCGGTGCCCGCGAACGCTGTAATTGGGAGCTGCCGGTCGGAGGTCGGCTCTGCCGCAGGGTACCCCATCGGAGTGGGCTGCGGTCAACGTACTTAGGTCGTGCCGAGCCTGCTCAAATGTGGGGCAACCCGCAGGGGTCAGGCGAACATCTGCATCGGAAGCCCCTCGGGGTCGCAGTTGGGGGTTGAAGGTGGGCGAATGGCCTCGCCCCGGACGATCCTGGCGGCGGTCCAGACGGCCGCGTAGGCGTCGAGGATGTCGTTCGCCTCGCATCCGAGCGCCCGGCGGTCGCCCAGCGCCGGCTCCAGCCACCTGGGGAAGTGCCTGGAGAGGAGGCCCGCCCGCCCCTCTCGGCCAGCGGCCTTCCGCTTCGAGTAGGCCATGCTCCGGCCTTCGGTCATGGCGTGGAAGCAGAGCTCCGGATGGACCTCCAGCACGGGACTGCCGAGCCGGGGATCCTCGCCAAGGCACCGATAGACTTCGGGCCTTCGGGAGGATGGTCCATACCTCGATGGAAATGCCTTTGCCCTCGGCTATCGGCCCCCAGCCCCGGAGACGGTGATGCTCACGCTCCCGACCCCATCGACGACGGAGGCATGCCCCGCCGCTTAGACTGACCGTCCACTCGGACCACACAAAGTGGGCCGTCAGGGATCCCGACTCTGCCGGCCGAGTGTCACCAAGGTGTGACAAGAGGCGGCCGCGAACCGCATGTGGCGTGAAGGTTCGCGACCGGAAGTTTCAGACGGCACCGTCACCAACCTACCGCAGAACAGGCCCGGCTAGGACGAACCATTCGCCCAACTCCCCTTCCCGGTCGAACTGGAAGGTGTAGGCGAGTGCCTGCCAAGGACGGCCCGCAAGATGCCGCGCTCGGGTTAGTACGGAGACCCGCACCAGAGTTCCGCCATCGTGGATCGAGGTAGTGCCTGGAGCTGGCCAACCGATGGGGCGGTGCGCTTCCCAATTGGCCCGAAGCTCGTCAGGCACGATCGGAACCTCTGGGGTCCAGGGCACAAGCTCCACGGCCCCGTTTGGATCGAGCAGCACTGCCAGTTGATCCGCAAGGTCGCGAGCCGAAAGCGGCGAGTGGTACCGTCGCACATGCGAGGCAGCCCCTCTGGGGTCAGGATCCGGGAAGCCGCCAAGCCGGAAGATTGACCCATCGTTAGCCACCGCCGCAACGAGCGGCGGTGAATCCGGATCCATCCAGTCGCGACCCCGGAGAACAGTCAGCGCCGATCCGACCTTCGTCGCAATTGTGTCAACGGCGACAGTCTTGGGACCATAGAGCGTGTCCCAGGATGGCGATGAAGCCGCCCATCGAACGGCAATCGCGTCCTTGATAATTCGCACGGCACTCGGTTCAGTGCCCTGCCCGCTCGCAGGTTGGGGAATCAACCACACGCAGATCGCCATCCCCGCGGCGAGCGCCAAGATGCGGCAGCGGTGAGCCTTGAGTGTATTCATGGCGTGTATTGAAGCTCCGTGTAGCCCATGTCGCGCCGGTACTCGTTCTCGTACTCCACCGCACAGGGCTCGTCGCAGTGCCGCTCAGGTGTGATCCGTCCCGTCTTCTGGAGCATAAGGTTTCCCCGAACGTGGCCCACTTCGTGGGTGAGGGTTGTGCGGTAGGTGACCTCAAACCCGTACTTGTTCGTCACTCGGGAGTACTTGCTCAGGTCGCCATCAACGGTGATCGTGCCACCGGCGAGCGTCCCGTCCTTGCTCCGACGGTACTGTGTGCCACCGGTCTGGTCTCCAGCAAATGATCCGGACTCGATCCTCCACAGGTTCGGATCAGCGGCAAGCTCGCCAATTGCGCGCGCGCAGGCCTGGGACTCGTGTATGCACTGCTGAGTCTGCTGGCGGGCGAGTTCGTCCGCGAAGGTTGTATCCGCCTTCAACCCGAAGGG
>CAVQWA010000111.1:0-13624 GCA_963717315.1 uncultured Gemmatimonadales bacterium | reverse complement strand
ATGCCTGTTGTTCTTCGTTCCGTTGGTGCTTGCTGAACGACGTGGGCCTGGGCTACATCCACCTCGGCCAGGCCGCCACGACCCTCTCGGGCGGCGAGGCCCAGCGGGTCAAGCTCGCCACCGAGCTCGCCAAGCGGGACACCGGGCGCACCCTCTACATCCTGGACGAGCCCACCACCGGGCTCCACTTCGAGGACGTGCGCCTGCTCCTCGAGGTGCTGCACCGGCTGGTGGCCAAGGGCAACACCGTGCTGGTGATCGAGCACAACCTCGACGTGATCAAGACCGCCGACTGGGTGATCGACCTCGGCCCGGAGGGCGGGGATCGCGGGGGACGGATCGTGGCCCAGGGGACGCCGGAACTGCTGGCCGGCGTGCCGGAGAGCCACACCGGGGCGTTCCTCAGGAAGGTGCTGGGGTAGCCCCCGGACACACGATCGGCCGCCCTCCGCCCGTGGCTCGCTGCCTGGCGGGGAACGGCCGATGGTGTCTGGCAGGAGCCGGGATGCCCACCCCCCGACAGGGGGATCGCTTCGCTCGGGGCGGCCTCCCCCGTGCTCCGGTACCATCTATCTTGCGTCTCTACGTTCGTCCGCCAGATCGCGTTCCACCGTGTCGCACGTCACAGTCCCGCGGAGTTGCACCGTGAAACTGCGTCCCGCCCTCCTCGTCCTCCTCGCCCTCGCCGCGGGCTTCGCCGCGCCCGCCGCGGCGCAGACGGCCGCCACCGACTCCTCGCGCCTCACGGTCGAGCGGATCTTCGCCTCCCGTGACTTCGCTCCCGACCGCGGCGCCCAGATCCGCTGGCTCGACGCCCGATCCTACGCGATGCCCGATTCCGCCGCGGATGGGAAGGGCCGGGACCTCGTGCGGGTGGACGCCGAGTCGGGCCGCAAGGAGGTGCTGGTCCGCGCCGCGCAGCTGGTCGCGCCGGGCGACACCGCGCCGCTCCCCATCGAGGACTACGCCTGGACGGACGATCTCGGGAAGCTCCTGGTCTACACCAGCTCGCAGCCGGTGTGGCGCGCCAACACCCGGGGCGACTACTGGGTGCTCGACCGCAAGTCCGGCACCCTCCGGAAGCTCGGCGGGCCCGAGGCGAAGCCCTCCACCCTGATGTTCGCCAAGTTCTCCCCCGACGGGTCGAAGGTCGGCTACGTCCGCGAGTACAACATCTGGGTGGAGGACCTCGCCACCGGCGCCATCCGGCAGCTCACCACCGACGGCCGCCGCGACCGGATCAACGGCACCTTCGACTGGGTCTACGAGGAGGAGCTCGACCTGCGCGACGGCTGGCGCTGGAGCCCCGACGGCGCCCGGATCGCCTACTGGCAGCTCGCCGTGGACTCGACCCGCGACTTCCTGCTGATCAACAACACCGACTCGCTCTACTCGTACGTGCTCCCGGTGCAGTACCCCAAGGTCGGGGAGCCGAACTCCGCCGCCCGCGTCGGCGTCGTCGCCGACTCCGGCGGGACCACCACCTGGCTCGACCTTCCCGGCGACCCGCGGAACCACTACCCCGCCCGGGTCTGGTGGAGCCCCGACGGCCGCGGGCTCGTGGTGCAGCAGCTCAACCGCAAGCAGAACACGATGATCCTGTTCGCGGCCAGCGCCGCGCGCGGCACGGTCCGGCCGATCCACACCGAGCAGGACCGCGCCTGGCTCTTCGTGGTGGACGACTTCGTGTGGCTCGACGGCGGCAAGCGCTACACCTGGGTGAGCGAGCGGACCGGGTGGGAGCACGTCTACGTGCAGCGGCTGGACGGCGGCCGGCCGGTGGCCGTGACGAAGGGCGAATTCGACGTGGAGTCGGTCGCGAAAGTGGACGACGCGGGCGGGTGGCTCTACTACATCGCGTCGCCCTCGGATCCGTCGCAGCGCTACCTCTGGCGCGCCCGGCTCAGCGGCTCGGGCCGGCCCGAGCGGCTGAGCCCGGCGGACGAGCCCGGCACGCACGGGTACAGCATCGCCCCGGGCGCACGCTTCGCCGTGCACACCTGGAGCCGGTTCGGGGTGCCCCCGGTGACCGAGCTGGTCCGGCTGCCCGACCACAAGGTCATCCGCACCCTGGCCCCGAACGCGAAGCTCCACGCCGCCGTCGCCGCCCTCGACCGGGGCCCGAGCGAATTCGTCCGGCTCGACGTCGGCGCGGGCCGGACGCTCAACGCCTGGATGATGAAGCCGCCCGGCTTCGATCCCGCGCGGAAGTACCCGGTGCTCTTCTTCGTCTACGGCGGGCCGGGCTCCAACACCGTCCTCGACTCCTGGGGCGGCTCGACCTACCTCTGGCACGCGCTGCTTGCCCAGCACGGGGTCATCGTGGCCAGCGTGGACAACCGCGGCACCGGCAACCGCGGGGCCGAGTTCAAGAAGGTGGTCTACGGCCGCCTCGGCGTGATCGAAACCGAGGACCAGGCCGCCGCCGCCCGCGTGGTGGGGCGCCTGCCCTACGTGGACTCCACGCGCATGGGGATCTGGGGCTGGAGCTACGGCGGGTTCATGACGCTGAACGCGCTCTTCCGCTTCCCCGATGTCTACCGGATGGGGATGGCCGTGGCGCCGGTCACCCACTGGAAGTACTACGACAACATCTACACCGAGCGGTACAACGGGCTCATCCCGGAGAACCAGGCCGGCTACGACGCCGGCTCGCCGCTCACCTACGCCGACTCGCTCCGCGGGAAGCTCCTCCTGGTGCACGGCACCGGCGACGACAACGTGCACTACCAGAATTCCGAGGCGCTCATCAACCGCCTGGTGCAGGCGAAGAAGCAGTTCACGCTGATGTCGTACCCCAACCGGAACCACGGGATCTTCGGCGGCAACACCACGGTGCACCTGCGCACCCTGCTCACCGGCTTCGCGCTCCGCGAGCTCGGCGCCCAGGCCGCGGAGCCTCGCCCGCTCCCCTAGCGGGCGGTAGATTCGGTGGGCACCCGTCACCCGGAGGCTCCCGTGACCTACGAGCAGATCGTCGAGGTGCTCGGCTACGCCAGCGGGCACGAGCTGACGGTGAAGGTGGTCACCACCGACCGGCAGGAGGTCGTCGGCGTGCCCACGGCGGTGGACCCCGGACGCACCGCCCTCGAGGTGTACCTCCGGCCCGCGGGCGACCCGGACCTGGAGATCGCGGTGAACCTCGGGTCCGTCGCCGCCGTGGAACTGGCGTAGTGGTCTCGCTGCTCGACATCATCGGCCCCGTGATGGTCGGGCCCTCGTCGTCCCACACGGCGGGGGCCTGCCGCATCGGGCTCTTCGCCCGCGCGCTGGCCGGCGGGCGGCCCGACCGGGCGAAGGTCGAACTGCACGGCTCGTTCGCCCGCACCGGCGTCGGGCACGGCACCGACCGCGCGCTCGCCGGCGGGCTCCTCGGCCTCCAGCCCGATGACGAACGACTGCGGTCCAGCCTCGATCTCGCCGGGGCCGAGGGCCTCGCCATCACCTTCGCCAACGCGAAGCTCCCCGGCGAGCACCACCCGAACACCGCCCGCATCACCGTCACCCGAGGCGACCGCACCGTGGCCGTGACCGGCTCCTCCATCGGCGCGGGGCGCATCGTCATCACCGAGATCGACGGCTACCCGGTGGAGGTGACCGGGGCGCTCCCCGCCCTCGTCTTCGTCGCTCCCGACGTGCCCGGCATCGTCGCCTCCGCCACCACCGCCCTCGCGGGCGAGTCGGCCAACATCGCCACCATCCGCGTCTCCCGCCGGCGGAAGGGCGGGGAAGCGATCCACGTCTACGAGCTCGACACGCCGGCCACCGACCGGGCCGTGGAGGCCATCCGCGCCCTCGGCGTGCGGATGGTGCGCGCCGTCCCCCGGGTGGCGTGATGTTCGACTCGGTCCGCGACGCGGTCGAGCGCGCCACGACGGAGGGGGTGAGCCTCGGCGAGGTGGCGCTCCGGGCCGAGGTGGAGGCCGGCCTCCGCACCCGGGAGGAGGTCGAGACGGCGCTCCGCCGGGCCCTCGGCGTGATGCGGGAGGCGGTCGCCCGCGGCCGCCAGGGAGACCTGCGGAGCGTCTCCGGGCTCGTGGGAGGGGACGCGGCCCTCGTGGCGCGCTCGCCCGGCCCGCTGGGCGGCACCCTCTTCACCGACGTGCTGAGCGGGGCCCTCGCGGTGCAGGAGGTGAATGCCGCGATGGGCGTGATCGTTGCCGCGCCCACCGCCGGCGGTGCCGGAGTCCTTCCTGGAGTGCTGCTCGGCCTCGGCGCGCGCCGCGGGCTGGACGACGCCACCCTGATCCGCGGCCTCACCGCCGCCGGCCTCGTCGGCGCGGTCGTGGCGGTCCGGGCCTCGCTGTCCGGAGCCGAGGGGGGGTGCCAGGCCGAGACCGGGGCCGCCGCCGCGATGGCCGCTGCGGCCGGCGTCGAGGTGCTGGGCGGGACCCCCGAGCAGGCGGCGCACGCCATCGGCCTCACGATGCAGGGCACCCTCGGGCTGGTCTGCGACCCCCTCGGCGGGCTGGTCGAGGTTCCGTGCGTCTACCGGAACGCCACTGGTGCCGCGATCGCGCTCGCCGGCATCGAGATGGCCCTGAGCGGCGTCCGGTTCCCCATCCCGGTGGACGAGGTGATCGACACCATGGGGGAGATCGGCCGCCAGATGGATGTCCGGTACCGGGAGACCGCAGGCGGGGGCTTGGCGGCCACCCCGACCGGGCGCCGTCTGGCGCGCGAGCGCCTCGTGGAGCTGAAGGGCAAGTCCGCCTGACCCCGGGCGCTGGCTTGCCTGTTCGTTCTGAAACATATTGAAACACCGGAGCGTAGGGGACCGGGACAATGGAAGACATCCTCGCGATCCTGCTCATCTTCGGCGGCGGCACGATGGTGGCCGTCTCGTTCAGCCCGATCGGGAAGGCCATCGCGGCCCGGATCAGGGGGGGTGGCCCCGGGGGGGAGGCGGCCCAGGATCTCCTCGCCGAGGTGGACGACCTCCGCGTCCAGGTGGCCGACGTGGATCAGCTCCGCGCAGAGGTGGCCGAGTTGCACGAGCGCGTGGACTTCGCCGAGCGGCTGCTGGCCAAGAAGCCCGTGGGCGAACTCGCCCCGCCGGAAGCCTGACGGGGTGGACGACATCCTCGAGTTCTTCGGCGTGATGATGAGCATCATGATTGCCGCGGGGGGCGGGTACGTGGTGATCGCGCTGGCGTCCGCCTGGGCGAAGCGTCTCGAACGGCGGGGCGGGGCCGCCGATCCGGTGCTCGAGGGCGAGGTCGCCAGGCTGCGCGACCGGGTGCCCGAGCTCGGAGGTGCGGAGGAACGGCTGGCCGAGCTCGAGGAGCGGCTCGACTTCGCGGAGCGGTTGCTCACCGATCGCGGCCAGCCGGCGCGGCTGCGGGAGCCGGAGGCACGATGAGCGGCAGGAACAAGGACATGTTCTACTTCGCCGTCACCGCCGCCATCGTCTCGGTGGCGGGGATGATGGTGGCGGGGACGGCGATCGCGGGCGAGGATTTCGCGATCCCGGCGATCCTGATGCTGGGGATCGGCGGGACGATCGTGCTGCGCGGGCCGCTGGGCAAGGCGCTGGCCCGGCGCATCGAGGGGTCGAGCCAGCCGGAGCCGGACGTGGAACCGCTCCTGCAGGAACTCGACGAGGTCCGCGCCCGGATGGTCGAGCTGGAGGAGCGGATGGACTTCACCGAGCGGTTGCTGGCACGCGAACGCGAACGCGAGCCCGTGCCCGGGCAGCTGCGGGCCGGGGAGCCGCGCCCATGAACTGGTGGACGCGGATCTTCGGGCTCGACCCGATCGACCTGACGGTGCACGTCACCGTTACCGGCCTGGTGGCCATCATGCTCGCCGAAGCGTCCGGGAACGAGGAAGTGCTGGTGGCGGGCGTCTTCGCCCTCGGGACCGTGGTCTACGCCTGGCGCCGGCAGCGGGCGCTGCGCGCCGCCCCGCGGAAGCCGCCCGACGACTACGAACGCGCCCGCATCGAGGACCTCGAGGCGCGGGTGGCCGAGCTGGAGGAGTCGCAGGCCCGGCTGCTCGAACTGGAGGAGCGGATGGATTTCGCCGAACGCATTCTCGCCCGGCCCGTGGAGGTCGACCGCCTGCCGGCGGCCCGGCCCGACGCGGCCCGGGAGATCACGCCCACCGGAGGCACGCGATGATCACGCGGGAGGACGTGCAGTCCTGGATCGACCGGCTCGACGGCGGGATGGTCGAGACCGACGAACTCGAGCCCGGGCTCTGGCGGGTCCGCACCCACGAGGGGGCGGAGGTGGTGGTGAATCACGCCCCCCCGGTCGTTATTCTCCGGGTGCGGGTGATGGAGGTGCCCGGGGACGACCGGCGCCGCGCCGACCTGTTCCGGCAGCTCCTGACCTTCAACGCGCGCGAGCTGGTCCACGGCTCCTACGGCCTCGAGAACGGGCACGTGGTCCTGACCGACACGCTCGAGCCTCGAGGGCCTGGACTACCGGGCATTCGAGGCGAGCTTCGACGCGCTCACCGTCTCGCTCGCCTCGCACCTGGGCGCGCTGGCCGCCTTCCGGGAGGGCTGATCGCATGGGCATCCTTGACCGGCTGTCGACGATGTTCCGGTCGAACATCAACGACCTCATCTCCCGGGCCGAGAACCCCGAGAAGATGCTGAACCAGCTGATCCTCGACATGAAGAGCCAGCTGGCGAAGGCGAAGCAGCAGGTCGCGAGCGCGATCGCGGACGAGAAGAAGCTCCAGGCGGACGCCGAAGCGGAGCGCAAGCAGGCGGAGGACTGGGAGAAGCGCGCGATGCTGGCGGTGCAGGAGGGGCGCGACGACCTCGCCAAGCAGGCGCTGGCGCGCTTCAACGAGCACCTGCAGGGCGCCCAGACGCTGCACGAGACCTGGCTCAAGCACCGGGCCGAGACCGAGCAGCTCAAGGGCCAGCTCCGCCACCTCAACGACAAGATCGAGGAGGCGAAGCGCAAGAAGAACATCCTGGTGGCGCGGGCCAAGCGGGCGGAGGCCCAGCAGCGGATCCAGGAGACGATGTCGGGGCTCAACGACAAGAGTGCGTTCGAGTCGTTCGAGCGGATGAGCGAGAAGATCGAGGCCACCGAGCGGAAGGCGCTCGCCGCCGCGGAGCTGCAGGAGGAGTTCGCCGGCGACCGCCTGGTGCAGCAGTTCGAGGTGCTCGAGTACCACGGCAGCGCCGACCAGCAGCTGCTCGACCTCAAGCGGAAGATGGGCCTCCTCCCCGCGGGCAGCGGGGGCGAGGCGAAGCAGCTCGGCGCCGGCGGGGACGTGCACGAGGCCGAGATCGAGGAGGAGGGGAAGTAGGGGGAACAGGGAACGGGGAACGGGGAACGGGGGGCTCCGCGGGGGGCCCCCGTTTCGTTGGTGATATATTCCTCGCCCGACAGGTCCCGTTCCCCGTTCCCCGTTCCCCGTTCCCCGTTCCCCGTCCCCGCCCCGTGACCCCTCCCCGCTACCTCATCCTGGCCGACGGCGAGTTCGGCCCGATGACCTCGAAGACCGCCAACTCGGTGATCCGCTTCCTGCCCGGGCAGGTGGTCGGGGTGCTCGACCGCCGGGAGGCCGGCCGCACGGCGGGCGACGTGCTCGGCTTCGGGGGCCACATCCCCGTGGTGGGTTCCATGGCGGCGGGGCTCCGCCGGGGCCCCACGGCGGTGCTCATCGGCATCGCCCCGCAGGGGGGGCGCCTGCCGGCCGAATGGCGTGACTGGCTGCTCGAGGCGGTGGACGCAGGATGCGACCTCTGGAGCGGGCTCCACACCTTCCTGTCCGACGACCCGGAACTCGCCGCGCGCGCCCGGGCCCGCGGGGTCCGGATCCTCGACCTCCGGCGCCCGCCCGCCGACCTCCCGATCGCCAGCGGCCTGGCGAAGGGGGTCGAGCCCTACGTCGTGCTCACGGTCGGCACGGACTGCAACGTCGGGAAGATGACGGCCCAGCTCCAGTTGGTGCGCGGGCTCCGCGAGCGCGGCCTCCGCACGCGGTTCGTGGCCACCGGCCAGACCGGCATCATGATCGAGGGGTGGGGCATCGCGGTGGACGCCGTCGTGGCCGACTTCATCGCCGGCGCGGCGGAGCGCCTGGTGCTGGAGGGAGCGACGGACGCGGACGTGGTGCTGGTCGAGGGGCAGGGCAGCATCAACCATCCCGGGTATTCCGGCGTGACGCTCGGCCTGCTCCACGGCAGCTGCCCCGACGGGCTCATCCTGTGCCACCAGGCGAGCCGGGACTACCTGGGCGACTACCGGCGGACCAGCGAGTTCCGGATCCCGCCGCTGCCGCAGTACGTGCGGTGGTACGAAGAGCTGGCGGCCGCGGTGCATCCCACGAGGGTGGTCGGGGTCTCGCTGAACACCCACGACCTCGACGAGGCCGCGGCGCGGCTCGCCTGCGAGCGGGCGGCCGACGCCACCGGCCTGCCGTGCACCGACCCGGTGCGGTTCGACCCGGCGCCGCTGCTCGACGCGGTCGCGGCCGGGCGGGCGGGGTACCTCCGCACCCGGGCCGGCTGAGGCGTTCACCGCGGAGGACGCGGAGGGCCGCGGAGGGCTCCCTCGGCATTGCGGAGCAGGAATCACCGCAGAGGCGCAGGGGACGCGGAGGACCGCCGATGCAGGGTGGGGCGGGGATGCCACGATCCGGCAAGCGGACCCCGCGACCGCAGCAGTTCCCTGCGCCCTCTGCGCCTCTGCGGTGATGCTCCCGATGCGTCGACAGGAAACAACCCCGAGACAAATCAACCAGAAACGACACGAAGAGCCACACGAAGGAGCAGCAGGAGGGACAGTGGGTGACCCCGCCGTCCCTCCTGTCCTTCCTCTGCGGCTCTTCGCGCCTTCTCCGCGTCTCCGCGGTGAATCCTACGGCGGATCGCCGAGGCGGCCGGCCCGGCTCAGAACGGCTTGAACCCCGGCGACCCGAAGCGCTCCATCTGGAAGTGGTCCCAGAGCGGGTAGCCGTAGGCGATCAGCACCAGCACCACGGCGATCACGAACCAGAACCCCAGCCGGTCCCAGCGCCCCGCCCGGTACCCGCCCGCGGGCTCCCCCAGCGACTCGGCCCACTCGATCGGCGGCTGCGGCTCCTTCCTGCCCATCAGGAGCGTCACCAGCATCACCTGGACGAACAGCGCCGCGCTCACGAAGAGCACGATCCCGCCGATGGCGGTGAGCTTCGTGATGGCCTCCCAGGCCTGGGCCGGCGCGGCCCCGGCGTAGTCGGTGGCGAAGATCCGCCGGGGCATGCCCATCAGGCCGGTGAAGTGGTTGGGCAGGGCGAAGAGCAGCATCCCCAGGAACCAGAGGTACGGCTGGACCTTCGCCAGCGGCACCAGCTCCAGGCGGCGGCCGCTGAGCCGCGGCACGAAGTAGTACGCCGCCCCCATGAAGGTGAGCGCCACGGCGCTCCCCACCGTCAGGTGGAAGTGCCCGTGGATCCAGGCGGTGTTGTGCACCACCGAGTTGAGCATGTACGCGGCGTTGATCGACCCGCCGAACCCGCCCACCAGGAAGAGCAGCATCGCCAGCAGCGACGCCGCCACGAACGGGTTCCCCCACGGGAGCCGCCGGATCCACCCGAAGAGCCCCTGGCCACCGCGCAGCCGTCCCGCGACCTCGAGCGAGGCGCAGATCGTGAACGCCGTCACGAGGCTGGGGAACGAGATGATCATCGTGAAGAAGGTGTGCAGCAGCTTCCAGTTCGCCGAGATGCCGGGGTCCTGGAACTGGTGATGGAAGCCCACCGGAGTGGAGAGGATCAGGAACAGCACGAAGACCATCCGCCCCAGCGGCTCGGAGAAGAGCTTCCCGCCCGCCTCCTTCGGCAGCAGGGTATACCAGAGCACGTAGGCCGGCAGCAACCAGAAATACACCAGCGGGTGCCCGAAGAACCAGAACAGCATCCGGGCCAGCAGCGGGTCCACCGTCTTCACCAGCCCGAGCGACCAGGGGATGAGCAGGAACAGCATCTCCGCGGCGACGCCGAGGGTGCAGAGGAACCAGAGCATGGCGTTGACCGCGGTGCCGTGCATCGCGAGGCTCACCGGCTGGTCCCCCCGTGCCTTCCGGGCTGCGCGCCAGGAGAGCACGATCTCCAGCACCCAGAGCCACGAGCCGACGACCACCAGCGTGAGGCCGATGTAGAAGGCGGGGTGGGCCTGGAGCGGCGGGTAGAAGGTGTAGAGGACGCTGGCCTTGAAGGTGAGGATGGCCCACGCGGCGAGGAGCACGCCGATGGTGGCGGTCCCGAACGCGGCCCAGCCCAGCCGCGGGAGCTGCAGCCTCCCGTTCTCCTTGGCCGCCGTGACGTAGCCCAGCGCCATGATGAAGAAGGTGGTGAACACCAGCGCCATCAGCACACCGTGCGCCGTCACCGACATGTAGTACATCCGGGACGACCGGAACGGCAGCTCGAGGTTGGCCCGGCTGATGGCCTGCATCATCGCCATCGCGGCGGCCGCGCCGAAGGCCAGGACCGCCACCCAGATGTTCGCGAGGACCAGGCGGTCAGTTGGCCGCATGGTCGCCTCCCTCCGCGGCCGGTGCCGGCGCCGCCATGCCCGGCCCGGTCCACTCCTTCGCCGGCACCACCGTGAGCCGTGCCGACATCGTGTGGTGGCCGATGCCGCAGTACTCGTTGCACGCGATGAGGTACTCGCCGGGCGCGAACTGGGTGGTGAACTGGCTGACGTACCCGGGGATCACCATCGTCTGCCCGTTGGTCCGGACGATCTGGTAGCCGTGGGTGACGTCGGCCGAGGTGAGGTGGAAGGTGACCGGGGTCTCCGACGGCACCGTGACGATGTCGGGCAGCCAGACGTACATCATCCCGACCACCGTCACGTGCACCCCGCCCTGGTCGTCCCGCCAGACGCCGCGGCTGGCGAAGCGCGGGTCGCTCATCGCCCTGGCCGGGTTGATGGTCTCCACGTGGCTCGGCGGCTGGAACCGGCGCCCGACGGCGGCGACCGCGGTGCTGCCGAAGAACAGGGCGAGCATCGCGCCGGTGCCGTACATCCAGATGCGCTCGTACAGGTCCACGTTCATGGGGTCACCGGCTGGCGCGCCATGTAGATGAGCAGGTAGATCGCGAACCAGAGCACGACGAAGGCGACGGCGTACGCTCCCACGAAGGCGAACGTGCCGATCGGGTGCCTGGGCAGTCCAGGCGGCATCTCGGACATGCGGATCCCTCCCCCGGTGATGTGGTCGGACGATGGACTGCGGTGCTGCAGCGGAGCGGCGCCCGGCGGCCTCAGCGGGCCGCGCGGAGCGCGTTGAGAATGACGGCCAGGTCGATCGCCTCCTGCGCCAGCGCGCCGGCGGTGGGCGGCAGGTAGCCCAGGGCGGCCAGGACCATCCCGGCCGCCGAGAGTCCCAGGCCGGCCATGATGCTCTGGCGCGCGATCCGCATCGCGTCCCGGCCGATGGCCACCGCCTCCGGAATCCGGGTCAGGTCGTCGGCCAGCAGCACGACATCGGCGGCCTCCGCCGCGATCCCGCCGGACCCGTGTCCTCCCAGGGCCATCCCGACCGCCGCCGCGGAGAGGGCGGGAGCGTCGTTGGTCCCGTCCCCCACCATGAGGACGCGCCGGCCGGCCGCCGTCAAGTCCCGGACCCGGGCCGCCTTGTCCTGCGGGAGCAGGTCGCCCTCCACCCGGGTGATTCCCGCCTCGGCGGCGAGCGCCGCGGCATTCGCGGTATGGTCGCCGGAAAGGAGGTGGACCTCCCGGATCCGCAGCCGGCCCAGCCGGTCGAGCACCGCGCGAAGCTCCGGGCGCGGATGGTCGGCGAAGACGAGCAGGGCCGCCGCCTGGCCGTCCACGGCCAGGTCGGCGGCGAGGCCGGGCGTGCCGTCGTGCAGCGCGGCCAGCCCCCGCTCGGCGCCCGGCATCTCCCCCCGCACGAACCCGGGGGAGCCGACGGCGACCACCCGGCCCGCCACCCGGCCCCGCACGCCCTGGCCCGCCGCCTCCACGATGTCGTCCGGCAGGGGGGCATCGAGGCCGCGCGCGCGCGCGGCGTCCGTCACCGACCGCGCGAGCGGGTGGCCCGAGCCTTCTTCCACCGCCGCGGCCAGCCGCAGTGCCTCGTCGGCGGTCCACCCCGGCGCCGGCCGGACCTCCGCCACCTCCGGGCGCCCGACCGTGAGGGTGCCCGTCTTGTCGAAGACGACCGTGTCGACGCCGGCGATCGCCTCGAGCGCCCCGCCGTGCCGGAAGATCACCTGCCGCCGCGCCGCCCGGTCGATCCCGCCAATCACCGCCACCGGAGCCGCGAGAATCAGCGGGCAGGGCGTCGCCACCACCAGCACCGCCAGCACCCGGCCCGCGTCGCCCGACAGCGCCCAAGCCACGGCACACGCGGCGAGGGTGAGCGGCGTGAACCAGGTGGCGTAGCGGTCGGCCACTCGCTGGAGCGGGGCCTTGCTCGCCTGGGCGCTCCGCACCAGGAGGACGATCTGGGCGTACGTGCTCTCCGCCGCCGGCCGGAGCGCCCGCACCGTGAGGGCGCCGTCCAGGTTGCGGGCGCCGCTCCGCAGCTCCGCCCCGGGGCCGACCCGCCCGGGGATCGGCTCGCCGTGCAACTGGGCCCGGTCCACGTGCGAGCGGCCCTCCAGCACGACGGCGTCGCAGGGCACCAGCTCACCCGGGCGCACCAGCAGCCGCTCGCCGGCCACGATGGCCTCGGCCGGGAGGTCCTGCACCGTCCCGTCGGTGACGCGGTGCGCCGTGCGCGGGGCCTCCGCCTCGAGCGCCGCCACGGCCCGGCTCGCGCGCGCCGCCGCCCGGCGCTCGAGCGCCTCGCCGCCGGTCTGCATCAGGACGACGACGAGGCCGGGCAGGGGATCGTCCAGCAGGATTGCCGCGAGGATGGCCAGCGAGGCCACCAGGTCGGCCGCGAACCGGCCGTGCAGCGCCCCCCGGAGCGTGCGCAACACCAGCGGCACGCCGAGGAGCCAGAGCCCCGCCGTCCACCAGAAATGCGGCCGCGGCCCCGCCGGCGCGGCGAGCGCCAGCAGTCCCACGGCGAGAAAGGCGAGCGCGGCGACCGGCCGAAGCTCGGCCACCCGCTCCCGGATCACGCCTGCGCCGCCCGCTCCCTGCCCGGCGCCTTCCCGCTGCCGTCCCGAAGGGCGAAACCCACCCCGCGCACGGTGTCCACCAGCTGGTCGCCGCAGGCGGCCTTGAGCTTCCGGCGGAGGTTCCCCACGTGCACGTCCACCACGTTGCTCTCGGGGTCGAAGTGCATGTCCCACACCTTCTCGAGCAGCGTGGTGCGCCGGACGACTTCCTCCGGGTGCATCAGGAAGTACTCCAGCAGCTGGAACTCCTTCGGCGTCAGGTCGAGCGGCTTGTCGTTGGCGGTGGCCACGTGGCGCAGGCGGTCCATCGCCAGCGGGCCGTAACGCAGCGTCTCCATCCGGTCCGCCCCGCCGCGGCGCACCAGCGCCCGGATGCGGGCCAGGAGCTCGTCGAAGCGGAACGGCTTCGAGAGGTAGTCGTCCGCGCCGGCGTCGAGGCCGCGCACGATGTCCTCGACCGCGTCTCGCGAGGTGAGCATCAGGATCGGCGTGTTCCGCCCCTCCCGGCGGAGCTCCGTCGCCACCTGGAAGCCGTTCTTCTCGAAGCATGAACGGAACCAAGGCCACATAA
>CAVQWA010000110.1:0-6156 GCA_963717315.1 uncultured Gemmatimonadales bacterium | reverse complement strand
TGTGCGGACAGCACCGAAAGGTCGTCGGCGTCCAGCGCCACGAGTGTCAGAAGCTCGCTCGTCATCGTACCGCTACCATGGGCGGTGTGTATCGGGCGCACGGACGGGGTGCAACAGTCGCATCATCCCTCTACAGTCGCGATGAACCCTCAATTCGGCCACGAGACGGTGCCGCAACGGCAGATGCAGGAGACGACACGATGAGGCTGGCCCGTATCCTGGCTGCAACGATCGCCCTGGTGCTGGTCGCCGTGGCCACCGCGGTGCCCGCCTCCGCCCAGTACTATGGCGGCGGAGGCGGATATGGCGGCGACGACGACTATCCGCCACCGCAACGGCGCTATCGCCAGCCGGCGCCCGACTATCCCCCGCCGCCAGGTCATCCGCCGCCCTATCGCCCGCCGCGCCCGCCGGGTCACCGTCCGCCGCCGCCCCCGCCCGGCCCGGGGTATGGCCGCGCGGGCGGCAGCATCTGCGTCACGGCGCGCGGCAGCTGTCCGACAGGGATGGTGTTTCCGCGGGGCTATGTCGAAGATACGCTCCTCCTCCCCGGCCGGGATGCCGGGGCCCTCGTCCTGCACGGCGAAGAGCGTCGAGTCGCCTTCCCGCGTGGCGGTCAGGATTATCCGGGTCCCGGGCGGGGAGTGCTTGATGGCATTGGTGAACAGGTTCGTCAGGATCTGCTCGACCCGATGGCTGTCGGTCTCGATCGGCAGCAGGTCGTCGGCCGTCTCCTCCTCGAGACGGACCCGTCGCGCCTCCGCCGCCGGCAGGACCCGTCGGATGGCCTGGTGGACGATGAGCCGCGGCTCCACCCGGCGGACGACCAGCTTCAGGCGGTCCTCGTCCAGCCGGCTGAGGTCGAGCAGGTCGTTGATGAGCGCCACCGCCTGCTCCGCGGAGTCGAGCACCTCGAAGGCGGCCCGGGGCACGCCGGCCGGGTCCTTGCGCCGCACCAGCATTTCGGCCCAGCCGTAGACCCCGGCGAGCGCGTTCCGCAGTTCGTGGTTCACCATCGCGAAGAACTGCTCCCGGCGCCGGTGCAGGGACTGGACCTCGTCGAGCAGCCGCGCGCTCTCCTCGTGGAGCATCACGTTCTCCGCCGCGGTCGCAATGGCGTTCGCGAGGAGCTGCGCCACGTGCTCGTCGGCCTTGTCGAACTCCCTCCCGCCGAGCTTCTCGGTGACGTACAGGTTGCCGAAGACTCCCCGCCGGCCGATGATCGGCACGCCGAGGAACGAGCGCATCACGGGATGGCGGGAAGGGAATCCGGCGGCGGCCTCATGCCGGGTCAGGTCCGCGAGCCGGATCGCCTTCCGTTCGCGAATCACGAGGCCGAGGATCCCGTGGCCCTTCGGGCGCGGGCCGATCGCCGCCGCCTCCTCGGTGGACATGCCGGCGGTCTGGAACCGCTCCAGGATCTGGCCGTCGGGCGCGAGGACGCCGACGGCGGCATAGCGGCAGTTCAACAGCCCGAGCGCCGCGTCGGTCACGCGCTCGAGGACCCGGTCCAGGGAGAGCTCGGTGGTGAGCTGCAGGCTGGTGGCCAGCAGTGCCTCGAGCCGGTTCGGGTTCGGCCGGTGGGGTGTCATGGGTGGCGAGTCTAGCGCGTTTCGGGGTGAGGGGGGAGGGTCCCGGGGGGCATCTTGGGTCAGCACTCACGCTTCCTTCACTCCGCGGCGGGCAAGTTGGGGCTCATGCCCCTGCCCCGCCGGGACTTCAGTCTCTTTGTCGTGGGCGTCGACGGCTCTCCCGAAAGCGCGCACGCGCAGGAGGTCGCGGCGGAACTCGCCCGCCGGTGCGGCGCGCGCGTGATGCCGGTGACCGTGGGCAGCGGGCCGGGCGTGACCGAGGGAGTGCACGGCGTGCCCGGCGTTCCGGGCATCGAGCTGCCGCGGCAGGCGGAGTCGGTCGGCGCCGACCTCCTGATCCTCGGTCGCCGGCGGCGTGAAGGTGCCACCCCCCCCCTCGGCGCCACCGGCGACGCCGTGGTCCGGCGGAGTCGCGTGCCCTGCCTGCTCCTTCCGGCCCACGTGCCGGTCCCCCGGACCATCCTCCTTGCGCTCGATCCCGGTCCCCGCGGCGGGGCGGTGCGGGACTTCACCCTCGATTTCACCGCGGCGGCGGGCATCGAGGTCCGCTGCGTGTCCGTCAAGCGGGTGCCGGGCGCCCCCCGCGGATCCCGGCCCGTGATTTCCGACCCGCTGGCAGGATGCGACGACGCCGGGTACTGCCTGCGCCGCTGGCGCGAAGGGGAGCTTTCGACCGAGATTCTCGCGGAGGCCGACGAGGTCGGGGCCGACGGCATCGCGTTCGGCGTCCACCGCGGCGGCCAGCTGGGTGCCGCCTGGCAGCTCGGCGTCTCCCACCACCTGGTACGCGAGGCGCGCACCGCGTTGCTGACCGTGCCGCTCTGAGCCGCCCGGGAGGGCGCGGATGACCGAGGCCCTCGACATCGTGGCGCGGCTGGCCGTGGCCTCCCTGGCCGGCATCGGCGTGGGGATGGAACGGGAGTGGTCGGGGCACGCCTCCGGCCCCGAGGGCCGCTTCGCCGGGATCCGGACCTTCTTCCTTTATGGACTCACCGCCGGGGTAGCCGGCTGGCTGGCCGCCGCGGGCTTCGTCGCGCCGGCCGTGGTACTCCTCGCGGGACAGGCGGCGTTTGCCGTGGCCGCCTGGGTGATGGCGGTCCGCCGGCATCCCGACAACCTCGATGCCACCACCGAAGTGGCCGCCCTGACGGTGCTGGCGCTCGGGGCGCTCGCCGGCCTCGGCCGCCTCGACCTGTCGGCCGGAGCTACCGCCGTGGTCGTCCTCGTACTGAGCGAGAAGGGACGGATCCACGCCTTCGTCCGCCGGATCGGGGAACCGGTCCTCCGTGCCGGGCTCCAGTTCGCCGTGCTGGCGCTGGTCATCCTCCCGCTCCTCCCCGAGGGCCCGTACGGTCCCTACGACGCCATCCGCCCCCGGGCCCTCTGGGCACTGGTCCTGGTCTTCTCCGGGATCAATTTCGCCGGCTTCCTCCTGCGCCGCGCGGTGGGAGAGGACCGGGGCTATGCGGTGGCCGGCGCGCTCGGCGGACTGGTCTCCTCGACCGGCATCGCGGCCGTGTTCAGCCGGCTGAGCCGGGAGGAGCCGAACGCGGGCCGGCCCCTGGCCCTCGGGGTGGTCGCCGCGTGCACCGTGCTCTTTGGCCGGGTCGGTGTCATCACCGCCGTGCTCGACCCGCGGGTGGCCCTCGCGCTCCTGCCGGCGCTCCTGCTCCCCGCCCTGGTCGGGGTGGCAATCGTGCTCCGGGAGGCCCGCCGGACCCCGTCCGCCGGCGCGGAGCCGGAGGGGATGGGCGGGAGCCCGCTCGGCCTCGGCAGCGCGGTCCGCCTCGCCGTGCTGCTGCAGGCTGCGTTCCTCGCGGTGGAGATCGTGGGCGACCGGGTGGGCAGTTCCGGCGTGATCGGGCTGGCCGCGATCCTGGGGCTCACCGACACCGACGCGCTCACCGTGTCGTTCGCCACCCGGCCGGAGTCGGTGGGGGGCGTGGTCACGGCGGCGACGGCCATCGGCGTCGGGGTGGCCAGCAACGGGGTGGCGAAGCTCGCGCTCGCACTCGGGCTGGGGCGGGGCGAGTACCGCCGCCTGGCCGGCGCCGGGCTCCTCCTGCTGGCGCTGGCCAGCGCCGCCGGGGTGCTGCTCATCCGCTAGCTCCCCCGGCCCTCCGCGATGCTCCCTGCCTCCGCGCTGGATGGTCCCCGCCTGCGGCCAGTGGGTTGTCCTGCCGGGGCGTGGCAGGGGCAGTGTGGACCCGTGTCCACCCTGATGATCGTCCGCCTCCCCGTCCCACCAT
The DNA here is from genome assembly GCA_963717315.1 of uncultured Gemmatimonadales bacterium. Lineage (GTDB taxonomy): Bacteria > Gemmatimonadota > Gemmatimonadetes > Gemmatimonadales > GWC2-71-9 > JAICEH01. The sequence continues at coordinate 2,315 of CAVQWA010000110.1, read as the reverse complement.
CGGCCGCGGCCCTCGGATTCCTGCGCGCGGCGCACCGGGTCGAGCTGGAGGTGGTCCCGCACGGGCTGCTCCTCCGGCTCGGGGAGAGCTCCCCGGAGGCGGTCCTCGCCGAGTGTCTCGCGCTCGGACTCCCGGTCCTCGCCTCCACGGTCCTTCCCGCCCGCTGATCCCCCTTCGGGGGCCGGTTGACCCCCGCGCCGGCCCCGCCGTACGTTCCGGGTCTCCCTCGCCCAGGCCCCGGATCAGCCGATGTCCCTCACGCTCCTGCTCCCCGACTGGCTCACTCGCCTCGGCGACCTGCTCGACATGGACGGCCGGGTCCTCGTCCAGCGGGGTCTCCGCCTGCTCGTGATCTGGGTGGGGGCCTGGGGCGCGTACCAGGTGGTCCGCCTCCTCGCCCGGCGCATCGAGAAGGCGGTGGACGACGGGGACGCGCGCACCATGACCCTGCGCGAGAAGCGCGGGTTCACCCTGGCGCAGCTGCTGCGGAGCCTCGGCCGGTTCGTGGTGATCGTCTTCACCGTGATCCTGAGCCTGGGCGTGTTCGTCAACGTGACGCCGCTCCTCGCCGGCGCGGGCGTGGTGGGCCTCGCCATCTCCTTCGGCGCGCAGAGCCTGGTCAAGGACTTCTTTGCCGGCTTCTTCATCCTCTTCGAGGACCAGTTCTCCGTGGGGGACGTGGTGGACATCGAGGGCAGGTCGGGCGTGGTGGAGCGGATGACGCTCCGCATGACCCAGCTGCGGAGCCTCGACGGCACCCTGCACTCGATCCCCAACGGCACCATCACCGTGGTGAGCAACATGACCCGGGGATGGTCGCGCGCCGTGCTGGAGGTCGGGGTGGCCTACGGGGCCGACGTGGACCGCGCCCTCGCGGTGTTCCGCGACGAGGCCACGGCCTTCGCCCGGGACGAGGAGTGGGCCCCGATGCTCGACGGGGAGCCCGAGGTCTGGGGCGTCGAGGCGCTGGGCGACAGCGCCGTGACCATCCGCACCGTCGTGCGCACCCACCCGGGACAGCAGTGGACGGTCGCCCGCGAGCTGCGCCGCCGGATCAAGAACCGGCTGGACCAGGAGGGGATCGAGATCCCCTTCCCGCAGCGCTCGGTGCACGTCCGGGTGGACCCGGCGCCGAACCTCCCCGGGGTGGACGCCGCGGTGGCGCCGGCGGCGGCGGAGGGGGCCGAATGACGCTCCGGCTCCACGACACGCTGCGGCGGGCGGTGGTGGACTTCGTGCCGCTCGCGCCGCCGCGGGTGACCCTCTACACCTGCGGCCCGACGGTCTACAACTACGCCCACGTCGGGAACTTCCGGACGTTCCTCTTCGAGGACCTGCTGCGCCGCTGGCTCGAGGCCCGGGGGTACGACGTCTTCCACGTGATGAACCTGACCGACGTGGACGACAAGACGATCAAGGGCGCGCTCGCGGCCGGCCGGCCGCTCCGGGAGCACGTGGCGCAGTTCATCACCGCGTTCCACGAGGATCGCGACTGGCTCGGCATCCTGGCGCCGCACGCGGAGCCCCGCGCCACCGACTTCATCCCGCAGATGATCGCGCTGGTCGAGTCGCTGCTGGCGAAGGGTGTGGCGTACCGGGGCGCGGACGGCTCGGTCTACTTCTCCATCGCCCGGTTCCCGGCCTACGGCCGGCTGAGCCGGCTGGACGCCCGCGAGCTCCGCGCTGGCGCCGGTGGCCGGGTCCTGGCCGACGAATACGCCAAGGAGGATGCGCAGGACTTCGTCCTCTGGAAGGCGGCACGGGAGGAGGACGAACGGGTGGGGGCGGCCTGGGACACCCCCTTCGGGCGGGGTCGGCCCGGCTGGCACCTCGAGTGCTCGGCGATGGCGCTCTCGCTGATCGGCGACCGGTTCGGGGCGCGGGTGCTCGACATCCACGCCGGCGGGGTGGACCTCATCTTCCCGCACCACGAGGACGAGATCGCGCAGAGCTGCGCCCATACCGGCGAGGGGGAGTTCGCCCGGGTCTGGATGCATGGCGAGTTCCTGAACATCCGCGGGTCGAAGATGTCCAAGCGGTTCGGCAACGTGACGAAAAAAACCCGCCGGTATAGCGGGTTTTTGTTGTTTGTGGAAAGCTGTGAATGATGTTAGAACTTATTACGCTCAACTTCAAGAGCCTTGTTATATTCCAGTGCTTCAGTAATTAGCCTCAAAACTTTAGTCTTTGTGTAATCATTACACACCCTTGGGGGTGGGTGTTAAAAACCACTTGCGACTCCCAATGGAACCAATCGAGGAGTAAAGTATCACTTGGTCCAGACGTATTTACACACCCTAATTCACCACCAATAG
>CAVQWA010000109.1:0-4220 GCA_963717315.1 uncultured Gemmatimonadales bacterium | reverse complement strand
TGAGTGCAGACCGTCGTCCGGGAGCCCGATTCCGGTGAGCAGGACGGGCGCGCCGCCGAGCCCCAGCTTGGTGACGATCGGGATCGACCCGCCCGCCCGGACCGACACCGTCCGGTGGCCGACCACCTCCTCGAACGCGTCGTCCAGCACGCCGAAGGCGGGGTGCGACACGTCCACCTGGACCGGGTCGCTGCCGTGCACCGGCCGCACCTCGACATCGGCCCACTTCGGGGTGAGCCGCTTCACCGCCTTGCCCAGGGCCGCGATCGTCTGCTCGTAGGTGTTCCCCGGCACGAGCCGCAAGCTGACCTTGGCCACCCCCGCAGCCGGAATCACGGTCTTGGCGCCATCCCCGGTGAAGCCGCCACGGATCCCGTGGATCTCCAGGGTGGGCAGCGCCCAGATCCGCTCCAGGATGGAGTACTCCTTGAGCCCGGTCAGGGCCTTTCCGGTCACCTCGTTTTCCAGGAACTGCTTCTTGTCGAAGGGCAGCTTCTTCCAGGTCCTGAGCTCCTCCTTGGAGGGCGGGATCACCGATTTGTAGACCTTGGGTACGTGGATCTCGCCGGACTCGTCCTTGAGCGCCGCCAGGATCCGGACCAGCGTCTCGATCGCGTTGGGGGCCACCCCGCCGTAGGAGCCGGAGTGGAGGTCCCGCTGCAACGTGCGGCAGTGGATCTCCGCGTAGCAGATGCCGCGGAGCGCGGTGTACACCGCGGGGAGGCCGGGGGCGTAGTAGCCCATGTCGGCCACCACGACCGCGTCCGCCACGGTCCGCTCCGGCTCGCGAGTGAGCAGCTCCTCGATGACGTTCCCCCCCGACTCCTCCTCGCCCTCGATGATGAACCGCAGGTTCACCGGTGGCGTGCCGTCGGCGCCGCGCACCGCCTCGTAGGCCTTGAGCAGCGTGAACACCTGTCCCTTGTCGTCCACCGCACCACGGGCGTAGAGCTTGCCGTCGCGCACGGTGGCCTGGAACGGGGGCGAGACCCATTCGTCGAGCGGGTCCACCGGCTGCACGTCGTAGTGGCCGTACGCGAGGATGGTGGGACGTCCCTCCACCCGCGGGCTTTCGGCCCACACGATCGGGTGCCCCTGCCCTTCCAGCAGCTCGACCACGGGGAACCCCAGACGCCGGAACTCGGCCACGAGCCAGTCGGCGGCGCGCCGGCAGTCGGCGGCGTGGTCGGGAAGGGCGCTGATGCTCGGGATGGCGAGGAACTCGGTCAGCTCGCGGAGGAGCCGCGCCTGCTCGCGCTCGACGAAGGCATGTTCCATCTGACGGGTCCGTGCGGGAGTGAATGGAATCGGGATAGCCGGGGGAAAGCTACACCGGAGCCGCCGCACCGACACCCCGCCTGCGGAATCGTCCCACTGGCGCCCCGGGGCACACGGGGTACATTCGCGGCGTGATCCGGACCAGCCAGTTCCGCCTCTTCGCCACCGAGCCCGGGGAACGGGTGCTCGCGCGCCCGCGGCACCTGCTGCAGGAGGGACGCCCCGCCGAGGCCGAGCGGGCCTACCTCGCCGTGCTGCGGGAGCGCCCCGACCTGGCGCTGGCGTGGGGCGAGTATTTCCAGCTGCTCCGCGGCGAGCGGCGGTTCGAGGAAGCGCTGGCCCTGGCGGGCCGCGCGGCGCGCCACGTGGAGGACGGCGCGTTCACCGACGCGCTCACCGGGGCCGCGCTGGTGGAGCTGGGGCGGTATCGCGAGGGGCTGGCGGCCCTGGAACGCGCGGCGGGACGGGCGCCGGACCTCGCCCTCGTGTGGCACGAGGCGGGATATGCCGCCTACCGGCTGGGCGAGCCGGCCCGCGCACTGGCCGCACTCGACCGCGCCTTCGCCCTCGAGCCGCACAGCGGCACCCTTCACCTGCGCGGGCGGATCCTGCAGGACGCCGGCCGGTTCCTCGCGGCCGAGGTGGCGTTCACCGCCGCCCTCGAAGCGGCGGAGCTGCCGGTGCAACAGGCGGAGGCCGAGCGGCAGCTGGGGGTGACGCGCCGGCTCGCCTCCTTCGGCATGCGGCCCGCCGCGCTCGGTCCCCACCGGCGGTGGTTCGCCGAGACCGGGGGGGTGCCGCTCTGCGGGCCGGGCCGCATGCCGGGCGCCGACGAGGCCACGACGCTCCGCGCGTTCGCCATGCTCGCCGGCGAGCTGGGCTGGTCGTTCACCGCCGTGCTCCCGACCGACGCGTGGCCCGGCTGGCAGCTGCTCGCCGACCTGCTCGACGTCCCGCTCGTGCCGGACCCGGGCGACGACTGGCCCGGCGTGCCGCTGGTCGCGAGCCACCGCGTCACGAGCGGCGGGGAGCGCTGGGCGGAGGGCACCGAGCGGATCGCCCGCAGTCGGAGCGGCCTGGCCCTTGTCCTCGACCACGACCCCGGGGCCGAACCGGTGGACGTTGCCGGCCGGCTCGACGGACTCGGCGGGCCCTGGCCCGATCCCGTGACGGCCCTCCAGGCCGCACAGCATCCCGAGGGGCGCCTCTGGGGACGCCGCCTCCACTAGGCCGGCGACATCACGGTCCGGCGGAGGCGGGCCGGCCCAGCGCGGCCTCGAGCCGCGCGAAGGCCGCCTCGCCGTCGGCACCTGCCACCAGCGTCCGGAGCCCCGTCACGGCGCGCCCGACATCGGCCCCCTCCCGCTGGAACCATCCCTCGAAGAGATCCAGCCGGGTGCGGTAGAGGCGCGCAGCGATGATGCGCGCGTTGTTCACCGGTCGGTCGCTTGCCTGGAGGCGGAGCGTGCGCATCGCCGGCGCCACGCGCGTGACGACTTCCTCCCGCGCCCACGTGGCCACCTCCGCCCGGCCTTCCGCCAGCGCGGCCCCGTCCGGCTTCGACCCGTAGAGCCGCTCCAGCCGCGTGCCGAGCGAGTCGTAGTAGGCCCCCAGCAGGATCTCGTCGTGCCAGCGGTCGGCGGCCCGCCCGGCCAGCGCCGAGTCTCCGCGCGCGCGGAAGAACGCCTCGGCGGCACGGTAGCCCGCCATCTGGGCGAAGCTCTCGTTGAACGGCGTGGCGCTCCGGACGTACAGCGTGTTGTGCGCGATCTCGTGGAAGACGGTGGCCGCGAGCTCGACGGAGTCGGCGTCGAGCGCGGTGGAGAGCAGCGGGTCCTCGAACCAGCCGAGGGTCGAGAAGGCCCCGGACGGCCGGAGCCAGGTGTCGTACCCCCGGCCCTCGAACTCCCGTGCGGCACGCGCCGCCTGCGCCGGGTCGAAGTACCCCTTGTACGGCACCCGGCCCACGATCGGGTACTTCCAGACGTGGGGGCAGAGGCAGTCCGGCGGGCTGGCCGAGAGGACCAGGAGCAGCGTGTCGCGGCCCACGTCGCTGTACTGCCGGTAGGTGCCTCCCGCCTCGAGCCCGAGCCGCGCGGCATCGTCCCGCACCTCGAGCACGAGGCGGAGGAGCGCGCGGCGCTCCGCGGGGATCCGCGCGTCGCCGACCAGGTCGGCGATCGGCCGCCGGCCGGCCAGGATCCGGAACTCCTCCGCGCCGGCGCGCGAAAGGAAGCGGACCTCGTCGCTCGCGAGGTAGGCGGTGCCGTAGCCGGCCATCAGCAGTGCCACGATCGCCACGAAGACCACGAGGCACCCCCTGCGGGTCACGGGCTGAAGCGGAGGCCGAGCCGGTGTACCGGCTCGCCGAAGACGTTCCGGCGCTGGTAGGCGTAGTCGAGGCGGAAGCCGGGGAAGACGAACCCCGCGCCGGCCGAGACCGACGAGAGCCCCGACTCGGCGGGAACCTCCGCCACGCCGAGCCGGCCGAGGATGCCGAAGCCGCTCGGCGACACCACGCCGCCCTCCAGCCCGCCGGCCCAGCGATGCTCCTCCCCCTCGGTCCAGATGGCCTCGACCGTGCCGAGGAGCCGGGGTACGCCCTGCGGGTCCACCAGGTTCAGGGTGAAGCCGAGGCGCGTGACCAGGGGCAGGTCGAGCCGTCGGCCGCTCGCGCGGAGCGTGCCGATGCCCTGCACCGCCACGGCGAGCGCGGCGATGTCGAAGAAGGCGAACGTGAGGCCCGCGTCGGTGGTGAGCGCGCGGTTGATCCGCCCCGTGGTGTCCTCGATCGAGACGTAGCGGACGTCGGCGCCGAGCGCTCCCAGCCCGCCCCGGTACACCAGCGCCGCCACCCAGCTCAGGTTGTCCCGCACCCGCGCGGTATCGGCGAAGCGGAGGTACTGGGCCCCACCGGCGAGGGTGAGCGGGCCGACGCGGAC
>CAVQWA010000108.1:0-12949 GCA_963717315.1 uncultured Gemmatimonadales bacterium | reverse complement strand
GAGACCACCTCGCTCGGGTGCGAGACCCGGCCGTACGACATGTCGGTGATGTGGAGCAGGCCGTCCACGCCGCCGAGGTCGATGAACGCGCCGAAGTCGGTGATGTTCTTGACCACGCCCTTCCGCAGCTGGCCGACCTCGAGCTCCTTCATCAGGAACTCGCGCTTGTGCGCGCGCTCGTGCTCGAGGATGACGCGGCGGCTCACCACGATGTTCCGCCGGCGCTTGTTGAGCTTGATGATCTTGAACTCGTACGAGGAGCCGAGCAGCTCGTCGATGTTCGGCACCCGCCGGAGCGCGATCTGGCTGCCCGGCAGGAACGCGTCCACGCCCATCAGGTTCACCACCACCCCGCCCTTGATCTTCTTCACCAGCGTGCCCATCACCGGCTGGTCGCTCTCGTAGGCCTGGCGGATCTTCTCCCAGACCCGCATGAAATCGGCCTTCTTCTTCGAGAGGACGACGGCGCCCTCCTGGTCCTCGAGGTGCTCGAGGAAGACCTCGACCTCGTCGCCGACCTGGACCTCGTCCGGGCTGGAGAACTCGTCGAGCGGCACCGAGCCCTCGGACTTGAAGCCGAGGTCGAGGATGACGGCGTTGTCGGTCTTGCGGAGGACCTTCCCCTTGACGATCTCGCCTTCGGCGATGGACGCCATCGTGCCCTCGTACATCGAGAGCATCTGCTGGTACTCCTCGTCGGAGTACTCCTCGTCGTAGAGGTCGGCGCGAACCCGGAGCCCGTGCGCCTCGAGCATCGGCTCGGCGGCGGCGCGGTCGGCGGCAGGGGTCTGGGTCGGGGACTCGGGGGTGTCGGTCATAGAGGGCACGGATCGCCTCGATCGTCCGGCGCCCGGGGAAAGGCGCGGAGCAGGGGTGAAGTGCCCCGGCACCGCGGAAGTGCGGGCCGGGGAAGCCCAGCAAGCTAGCCCCCGGGGCCAACCTGGGCAAGGGGACTTCACCGCAGAGACGCAGAGGGCGCAGAGGACTGCCGAAGGTCCGTCCAGGCGGACTCACGCCGCGGCGCAGTCCTCTGCGCCCTCTGCGCCTCTGCGGTGATTCCCTATCGGGCCCGGGCCAGCGCGACGATCCGCGCCACCTGCTCCTCGAAGGTCAGGTCCGTCCCGTCCACCAGCACCGCGTCCGGGGCGGCGCGGAGGGGCGCGACCGGTCGGGCGGCGTCCTGCCGGTCCCGGGCCTCGAGGCGGGCGGCCTCTTCCGCCACCCGGGCCGCGTCGGCCGCCTCGCCCCGCTGCCGGAGCCGGCGCCCCGCCCGGGCCCGTGGGGATGCGCTCAGGAACACCTTGAGCGCCGCGTCCGGGAACACCACCGTGCCGATGTCCCGGCCGTCCACCACGACCCCGCCGACCCCCCGGGTCACCTGGCGAAGCCGGCCGTTCACCCAGTCGCGGAGCGGCGCCAGGGCCGACACCTCCGAGACGTTGGCCGTCACCTCCGCGGAGCGGATCCGGTCCTCGGCGGTGCGCCCGTCCAGGTACAGGTCGAACCCCGTCTCTCCCGGCCGGAGCTCCAGGCCGCGGCGCGCCGCCTCGGCCAGGATCGCTGCGGCGTCGAACCGCCCGCTCCCCTGCCCCCCCTCGAGGGCCAGCAGGGTGAGCCCGCGATAGAGCGCGCCCGAATCCAGGTGGGCGAAGCCGAGCGCCCGGGCCACCGCCTGTGCCGTGCTGGACTTGCCCGAGGCGGCAGGGCCGTCGATCGCGATGACCACGGCGCCGTTCCAGGCGGTTGTCATCGGGTCGCCTCGCGGAGGAGGTCCCAGAAGCCGGGGAAACTCACGGCCGCGCAGGCGCGGTCGTCGATCGCCACGCGGGCACCGGGCAGCGCCCCCAGCACCCCGAAGGCCATCGCGAGCCGGTGGTCACCGGCCGTACGCACCCGGCCCCGCGGGGGCGAGGCGTGCCCGCCGGCCACCACCAGGTCCTCACCCTGCACGGCCGCCTCCGCCCCCACGGCGCGCAAGTTCTCCGCGAGGAGCCCGAGCCGGTCGCTCTCCTTCACCCGGAGCTCGCCCACCTCGCGGAACACCGTCTCACCCCGGGCGCGGGAGGCCAGCGCCGCGAGCACCGGCACCTCGTCAATCAGGCCGGGGATCTCCACCGCCGCCACCTCCGTCCCGTGCAGGGTCGAGCCCCGCACCACGAGCGTGCCGGTCGGCTCGCCGCAGGTCTCGGCCTCCGCCTCGACGCCGACGGCCGCCCCCATCCGTTCGAGCACCCGGAGGAAACCGGTGCGGGTCGGGTTGAGCCCCACGCCCGCCAGCCGGACCGCACCGTCCCGGCGAAGCAGCCCCGCCGCGACGAGGAACGCCGCGGAAGAGGGGTCGCCCGGGATGGTTGCTTCGAATGGTGCAAGCCGACCCGTGGGCCGGAAGCGGATCCACCCGTCGCCCGACTCCTCCACCCGGAAGCCGAAGCTCCGGAGCATCCGCTCGGTGTGGTCGCGGGAGCGCCCGGCCGGCTCCCGCACCGCCACCGCCACGCGTCCCGTCACGCCGGCGAGCAGCAGCGCGCTCTTGAGCTGTGCGCTCGACACGGGGAGCTCCCATTCGACCGGCCGCAGCCGGCCGCCCCGGATGGAGAGCGGCAGGCGGTCGGCGCCGGCGGGCGTCACCCGCGCGCCCATCCGTTCGAGCGGCTCGGTCACCCGGCGCATCGGGCGGCGCCGGAGCGAGGCGTCGCCGGTGAGGGTGGCAGCAAGGGGATGCCCGGCGAGTGCCCCGAGGAGAAGCCGGGCCGTGGTGCCCGAGTTGCCGCAGTGGAGCCGGGCGGTGGGCGCGCGGAACCGCCCCCGCCCACGGATCGTGACCGTGCGCCCGGGATGGAGCGCCGACACCTCCGCCCCGAGCGCCCGCAGGCACCCGGCGGACGAGCGCGCGTCGAGGGAGGTCAGCGCGCCCTCGAGCCGGCTCTCGCCCCGCGCCAGTGCAGCGATGAGCAGCGCGCGGTGGGTGATGGACTTGTCACCGGGGACGCGGAGCGGTTCGGACATTTCGCGGGAAGATACAGCGGGCACTATTTTCGAGGCATGGCCACGGGCGCGGCCATTCGGCGCGAGGTTGCCGAATGCCGCAGCGGAGACCGGTGCGGACGGGCCGGGGCCAGGCATCCAATCCCTTGCGAAGGATGGGCTTACGATCCCCGACGCGCGCCTGCACCAGGCGGCAGGAAAATTGCTTGCCGTGGCACTGACCGCACACGCGCCAGCGGGGGACCGGGCCGGGTGCTTCCGGGCGGGCAGGCGACCGACTGACGTGGGGGAGCGCACGTGGGAGTCAATCCGATGACCAGTCCGAGGCCGGGGACGCCGAAGGGCACCAAGGAGGCGTTGCTCGAGGCCCTGCAGGAATCGGTGGAGGATGCGCGCGCGCGACAGGCGCGGGAGGCGGAGCAGGCGCGCCGGGCGAACCGGAGGCGGACCAGCCCGGTGATCGTCACGAGCGCCGTGATCGCCGTGGCGACCGCCGCGTGGCTCCTGCTCGCGCGACCCGACTGGATCTTCCCGCCGAGCCAGCCGGTGCAGTCGGTGCAGCAGCTGGAGGCGGGGCTTCGGGTCGGGCTCTTCCTCGAGGCGCGGAAGATCCGGGAGTACCAGACCCGCGCGGGGCGCCCGCCGAGGACGCTGGCCGAGGCGGGGCTGCCGGGCTCGGCCAGCTCCTACATCCTGCGGCCCGACGGTCGCTGGGTGCTGCAGGCCTCCCAGGGGGGCCAGACGCTGCGGATCACCGCCGACGATTCCCTCTCGACCTTCCTCGGCTCGAGCTTCAGCACCATCCGCGGAGGCCGGCGATGAGCGCCCCACGCAACCGCCGCGGCTTCACGTTCATCGAGCTGCTGGTGGCGATGATCATCATCGGCATCCTGGCCAGCATCGCCCTGCTCAAGTACGTCGACCTCCGGCGCAACGCCGTCACCGCGAAGATCGCGTCCGAGATCAATGCCGTGAAGCTGGCGGGCTACTCCTACTGGGGCGACAACCAGGCCTGGCCGGCCGACGCCGGCCCGGGGGTCGTGCCGGCTGGCCTGACCAGGCACCTCCCCGAGGGGTTCCGCTTCGACAACCCGATGTGGAAGTACACCCTGGAGTGGGACAACATGGGCATCGTGGCCGGCGGCGGCGGTGCCCCGCCCGACTACCTGATCGGGATCACCATCGCCAGTACCGATCCCCGGCTGATGCAGAAACTGGAAGGCTACCTGGGCACCGCGGCGCCGATGTTCTCCTTCGGAGGCAAGCTCACCTACGTGATCCAGGCGCCGGGAGGGGGGTACTAGGCGGGACGGCAGGCCGGCAGGTCGGCGGGTCGCAGGCGGCCGCTCCGGGATTCCGGGGCGGCCGCTTCGGCGTTCCGGGATGGTTCAGGCCTTCCAGCGAAGGGTGTAGCCAATCTCCCGGCCGTCGTATTCCGGCTGCTCGATGATTACCACCGGCGCGGGGACGGCGCCCCGGGCCGGGTCGAGTACCCATCCCTGGCAGGGACGGCGGCGCTCGGCGATCACCACGTCGAGCCGGGTGGCGCCGATGGGGGTGAGCTCGAGCACCTGCTGACCGAGCCGAGCCTCGAGGGAGCGGGCCACCGCCTGCAGCCGGACCTCGGGGGCGAAGTGGATCAGCGATGCGACCCGGCGGCCGGCAGCGCCCTCCACCCGGTCCACCACGTCGAGACCGTGCGCACCGCAGCTCAGCCGACGGCGATGCACCGGGCCGGCCACGTGATGCACCGAGCCTGAGAGCTCGAACGCCCCCTCCGCGGGGCGGGCATCCACGTCGGTCACCTCGGCGGTCTCGGCGGTCCAGCCCCCGGAAAGGATGGCCATCTGGTCGGCGCCGTCCACGACCACCGTGTTGTGCGCCCAGGTGCCGCGGGCCCAGCCGCGGAACGCCGGGCCCACCGGCGCGCCGGCGGCGGTTCCCGGGTCCACCACGAGCGGACGTCCGCCGAGGTCGAGCTCGAACGAGAGGGCGTCGGCGTGCTCGCCGGACGGCAGGTCGGCCAGCGCCACGCGGCCGGTGGTCACGGCGAGGCGGACGCCGTTGCCGGGGGTGGTGAAGCCGTAGAAGCCGCCGGCGGGCAGCGCCCAGGGGCCGGCGGGCGGCATCACGTCCTCCCCCAGCCCGGTTCGGGCGAGCTCGAGGATGGCATCGGCGGTGGCGGCGTCGAGCGGGGCGCCGTCGCCGAAGCGGTGGGTGCCGAGGCCGGGGCGCGCGAGGCGGCCGAAGGCGCGGGCCATCCGGCGGAGCCGGCGGTGGACCTCATTGGGGGCGACGAATCCGGCGGCGCGCCAGAGGGCGTGGGCGGCGAGCACGTCGCGGAGGGCGGCGCCGAGGAGTGCGGGGCAGCGTTCGCGGAGGGTGCCGTCGTCGAGCACCTGGTGCTGCAGCTCGTCCCAGTAGCGCGGGAGCGCCGACTTCCGCCACGCCAGCGCGCCGGGATCGTCGAAGAGGAGGCCGCCGAGGGCGAGGGCGTGGAGACCGTGGAGGAACGTGTGGTCGCGCGGGTGCGGCTCGAGGCGGGGCGCGGCGCGGCGGAGCTCGGCGTGGGCCTGGCGCAGCCACCTCTCGGCGCGGGCCTCGTCCTGCGCCACGAGGGCGGCGAGGAGCTTCACGTCGGGGGAGGCGGCGGGCTCCGGACCCGCGGGATCGGCGGCGATCAGGGCCGCGATGCGGGGATCGTTCTCGCGGAGGCCGGTCTTCCGGAGCGCGCGGACCAGGTCGGCGAGGCGCCGGGTCCGGGTGACGGGGCCGGGCGACGCGGGGAGCTGCGGGACCCGGTCGCGGAGGGCCGCCCAGAGCCACGCCGCGAGGGCTCGGGGCGGCAGCCGTCGGCGGACCTCGGCGGGGGGGATCGGGCGGGGGTGGGTCACTGCCTCCTAGTGTACCGCATTCCCCTCCGAGTACGTAGCCGCCGGCCTAGCCGGCCAGCGGCAGGTCGTCGGTCACGATCCCCTGCACCGGGGACGGGAGGGGCGTGGTGATCGGCGCCACGATGGGCAGCGATCGAAGGTGCTTCCGTGGAAGGAGCAATAGCCGTCTTCCCCGCCCCGGGGGCGGTCCGTCCATCGGGTACCGGACTTCGACCCAGAGATAGGCGAGGGTGAGGAGCAGGAGCCCCAGGCCCACCGCCGGCAGGATCAGCGGGCGGCGCACCCAGGCGAGCACGGCAAGGGTCGCGAGGGCCCCGTTGAGTACCGCCACGGCGGCGGTCACCCTGGCGTGGGACCAGCCCCACCGGGTCGCACGGCAGAATGCGTGCTCGCGATGCGCCAGGTGGACCGGGAAACCCCGCCGCACCCTCCGGACGAGCGTGAGGGTCGCATCGAAGACGAAGACGCCGAGCAGGAGGCCCCACACCATCATCGGCACCGCCCGGGAGTTGGCGCCGGCCACACCGATGACGCAGAGGGTGAATCCGAGCCAGGTGCTGCCCACGTCACCGAGGAAGACACGGGCGGGCGCCCAGTTGTGGCGCAGGAAGCCGGCAGCGGCGCAGGCGGTGGCGAGCGCCACGGCGGCGAGACCCAGGCGGCCCGCCATCAACAGGAGCGTCCCGCCTACCACCCCGGCGAAGGCCGCCTCGGTCGCCGCGATGCCGTCGATCCCGTCCATGAAGTTGAAGAAATTCGTACCCCAGACGATGCCGAGCAGCGCGAGGGGGATCCCCAGCAGCCCGATCGGGATCAGCGCGAGCCCCAGGTCGAGGATCGGGAAGCCGCCGAGCCAGTAGAGCGCCCAGCTTGCGGCGGCGAACTGGGCCAGGAGGCGGTGCCTCCAGCGGAGGCCCCTGAGATCGTCGAGCAGGCCGGTGGTCGCGACGACGACTCCCCCGCCAAGCAGGGCGAGGGCGAATCGTTCCGGCATCCAGCCGGCGGCCCAGCTCACGATCGTGGCGCCGGAGCCCACCAACGCGACCACGATTCCCCCGCCGCGCGGAGTGGGCCGTCGATGCGAACTCCGCTCGCTGGGGATGTCGATGGCGCCGAGGGCGACGAGGGTGCGGCGGATGATGAGGGTGCCGAAGTCGCCTGCGATGAAGGCGAGGACGGCCACGAGCAGAACCGCCAGTAGGGCGTCGGAATCGATCGGAATAGTCGGCATCTCGCAGCGATGGCGTTCCTCGGTCAAGGGGCCCGTGGAACTGCTCCACGTTAGGAAGGAACCTCGCGCAACGCAACCCGCTGGATGACAACGGCTTGGAATGAGTCACCGTCAAGTAGTTCGACACCCGGGCTGTCCTGACTCTACGGGAGGGGTGTGACGCTGTCCGGAGGTCGGAGGCAAGTATGTGCCGACGGCGTCAGGGGGGCGTCAGGCGACGATCGTCCGAAGCACCTCCAGGTATTTGTCGGCCAGCCGTGAGCGCTCGAAATGCGCAAGCGCGTACTCCCTTCCGCGGCGGCCCATCTCCGCTATCAGTTCCCTGTCAAGGCGCAGCAACTGCGTGATTCCGCGAACCAGGCCGCCAGGGTCGCCGGGAGCGGTGACGATCCCGCCGCCACTCGATTCGACGATCCGGCGCGCCTCGCCCTCGACGCTCGCGAGCACCGGCCGGCCGCACGCGAGGATCTCGAAGAGTTTCGAGGGGACGGTCTCCGAGAAGATCGGGACCGGTGCCAACAGCACGAGGCAGATGTCGCAGGCGTTGTAGAAGGCCCGGGTCTGCTCCTTCGGGACCGGGGGATGGAGGGACAGGTTCTGCAGCCGGAGGTCAGCCACGGTCTCCTCGAGCCGGGCACGGTCGGGGCCATCCCCCGCCAGGACGAATCGCACACCGGGGACCTCCCGCGAGGCGATTCTGGCCGCCTCGAGGACGGTGCGGAGGCCCTGCCCCGCCCCGAAGTTGCCGAGGTACCCCACGATCGCCTCGCCGTTGCGACGGGAGAGCGCATCGAGCGGTGGTGGCTCCCGGTCAGGCCGGTAGAACATCCCATCCACGCCGTTCGGGAGAACATGAACCCGAGCCGGGGTGACGCCCTTGGCAATGAGGCGCTCGCGGAATGAGTCCGTTACCACCACCGCCGCGGCGGCTCGTCGCAGGGTCCAGCTTTCCATCCTGAAGAGCGTCCTCGCGGACAGACTTCCCTGGCGGAGGACTCCCATGTCCACCAGGTAGTCCGGCCACAGATCCCGGGCCTCGAGCACGACAGGGATGCGCTTGAGGGCCCCGAGGACGGTTCCGGTGAGGTGGGGGAAGAAGGGAGGCGCACTTGCGATGAGGACGTCGGGCCGCCCGCCGCGGAAGAGTGCGTGAAGGCCGCTCGTGACCATGAAGGTCGCGTTGTTCAGGATGGTCCGTCCGAACCCGTGCCGTGGATCGGCGTAGAGCCACGATCGCAGGACCCGGATCCCCTCGACCTGTTCCTCGATGAACCAGCGGCCCCGGTACTCCGGGTAGATCCGTCCGTGGGGCCGGTTCGGCATCCCGGTGATGACGGTGAGCTCGACGCCCTGCTCCACCCAGCGTCGCCCCATCTCGAGCACGCGCGCGGGACCCGCCCCGACTTCGGGGACGAATTGCTGGACGAGGTAGGCGATCCGGAGGGACGGCGGGCTCACGCAGTCCAGTCCACCGATACGGCGAGTTCCCGGCCGTCGTAGCCGGTGCAGGTGAGCTCGAACACCTGGGACACCAGCGCCTTCCCGAACTCAGGACAATGCCATCCTTGGGGCCTCGGCCCCCGCTCACCGGCCACGAGTTCCACCCGGTCGACACCGCGAAAGCGGACCGTGATCCGGCCGCCTGGGCCGTCCACTCTCCAGCCACCGCCTTCAGAGAACGCCCTCCACGCGGGGTGGAGATGCAACCACGAGGTGATCGTCCTTCCCGAAGCCCCGGAGACGGTGTCTGCGACCTCGAGTCCATCGCCCCGGAGTTCGAGCCGCCGCCGGTGAAGACTCGCGCGGTCGTGGAACGGCCGGCAGCCGCCCTCGAACCGCCACGCCCGCTCGTCGCCGGAGGCGGAGGGGTCAACCGGTTCCGCGGGGCGTCCCATGCGGAAGGTGGACCATACCTCCGACTGCTCCAGTCCATCCACCGAGAGCGTGTTGTGTGCCCTGGTGCTCCTCGCGTACTCGCGGAGGGGATGTCCCCCATACCCGGCCACCCCACTGTCCACGAAGAGTGGGTGACCCCTGAGGTCGAGCTCGAAGGAGAGCAGGTCGCAGTGGGCGTGCCCGGGCTGCCATGGCGGGCCCGGAATGCCGCAGTCCACGATGAGGCGGCTGCCGTCTGGTCGCGTGACCCCCCAGTAGCCCGCATCCGGGAGAGCCCACGCGCCGTGTGGTTCGTCGGCTGCCGGCGGAACGAGCCGCGCAGCCCGACCGAGAATTGCGGCGGGAGGTGGCGTCTCGCCATTCACGCAGTCGTTGAAAAGGTGAAGGGTCCCGTCCGGGCGGCACAGCAGGCGAAGCACGCGGGTCATCTTCGCCAGCACATCCCGGACCTCGGGTGACGCTGCGAATCCCGCGGCCTGGGCAAGCGTCGCCAGTTCGATGGCATCCGCGAGGACGATCGCGTGGTACATCGGGCTCCGCTCCTCGTGCATGCCGTCCGGGAGGACCTGATCGAGCAGGGCTTCCCAGTACTGCGGCATCCGCTCCCTTCGCCACTTGAGGGCGCGCTGGCCGCCGAAGAACAGGCCGCCGAGCGCCAGGGCGTGCAGGTCGGCGAGGAGGTGGTTGCCGAGAAGGTGGTACTCGATTCTCTGGTCGAGGCGCCGGAGCTGGGCGTGCAGGCTGCCCGTCATGCGCGACTGGACTTCCGGGCGCATTCTCCCACCGATCAACAGGAGGGTCCGGATCCAGTTCGCGCTGCGCCGCGCGAGCACGTACGGCTCCCAGGCGTCGCCTCCGCCCCGACCTGCGGACTCCATCCACGACTCGACGAGCTCCTCGACGCGTGCCAACAATTCATTGCCCGCGGTCGCCATCGCCGCCCAGGCCAGGTCGGTCAGGTACTCCTGGTACTGGAGATGGAACGACCAGAGGTGGCTGCCGTGGCGGCGGCGCCAGTCGGGGGTTCCGAGTTCGGCGGTCTCCCCGAGGAAGGTGAACCGGCCGGCCAGCACCTCCCGGGCTCGTGAGATCGACGCGGCGGCATCAGTGGGCCCCAATCGGAGCATCGCCTCCGCCAGCGCTGCCCGATGCAACGACAGCGGGGCGTCGAGTCGGCCAGGGGCCGGGAGTCGAATGCGCCCTTGGGCCTTCCGGATCGGCCACCAGGCCAGTTGGGAGGTTCGAAGCTGGCGCACGGTGCGGTACAGCAGTCCGAGGCTCTTCACGCCGGGATGCGGCGCCGGGCGAGCGCGGCAGCGCGGATCGCCCAGCGGGAATCTTCGAGGAGTACGTCGCCGCGAGTGAGGGGAGCTCGGCCCCCGGGCGCCGCCCTCACGAAAGAATTGGCTCCTGGATGATGACGGTTGCCGCCCCGATCCGCAAATTGCGGGACCCGCTGCGACCTCCCCTTAGCACAAGCAATGGCCACTTCCCAAAAGAAGCCACCTCTGCATTCCAGTTGACCACAACTCGCCCAATCGGCGTCGATCCCCATCAATTCTGAGGATAGTTTCGCCGCGCACCGGTTGCGCAATGCGCCCGCTCCGTGCCGTGGGAGCGCCGCACCGATGGCGTATCGCACCGATGTCCTGGCCGCGCATCGGGGCCGGAGTGTCATCACCGGTTTGAAATTGCACAGAAGCACCGGGTGAAATGGCACACTTGGTCTCCCGTTCCTTCCCGGGGAGCAGTCCTCTTGGGCGCCTCCGGGAGCCGCGTCCCTGTTCCGTCTCCCCTTGGGTGGAGGCGCCGGTGTAGGGATGGGAGTCTCTCGTGCTGCTCCGGCATCTGCTGGATCAAGGTCTCTCGAAAGCCGCGGTCGCGCGCCAGTTGGGCGTGAGCCGCCGGACGGTCTATCACTGGCTCAGCACCGGCCAGCTGGATCACGATCTCGCCAGCGCGGCGCCCCGTCGGCCCGCCGGGCGCCCGCTCAAGCTCGCCTCCTACACGCCCATCATTCAGGAGCGGCTCGCGGTCTACCCCGAACTCTCCGCGGTCCGCCTGTTCGATGAGGTGCGCGCCGCCGGCTACGCCGGCGGCCTCACCCAGCTCCGGGACTTCGTCGCCCGGGTGCGACCCCAGCCCGAGCCGGAGCCGGTCGTGCGCTTCGAGACCCCACCGGGCCTCCAGGCCAAGGTCGATTTCGCCGATGTCCGGTTGCCGTGGGCCACGCGGTCCGTGCTCCTCGTCGTCCTCGGCTACTCCCGCCTGCTCTGGCTTCGCTTCTACCCGCGCAAGACGCTGACCGTGCTCCGCGATGGCCTGGAGGCCGCCTTCGGCTCCTTCGGTGGGGTTCCGCGCGAGCTGCTGTTCGATCAGCTCAAGGCGGTGATCCTCGACGACCAGCGGCCTGAGGGCGGCCGCGTCTTGGAAAACGCCGAGTTCCTCCGCTTCGCCGCCCATTGGGGCTTCCGCATCCGGGCCTGTCGCCCCTATCGCGCTCAGACCAAAGGCAAAGTCGAGCGTCCCGTCCACTATCTCCGCCGCAATTTTCTCTACGGCCGCGAATTCCTCGGCGATGCCGACCTCGCCGCTCAGGCGGAGCGCTGGCTCGGGGCGACCGCCAATGCCCGGATCCACGGCACCACCCGTTAGGTCCCGCGGGTGCGCTTCGAGCAGGAGGAGCAGGTGATCCTCTTGCCGCTGGCGCCCCGCCCGTACGCCTCGCTCCTCGCGCTCCCGCCGACTCGGCCGCTCGCGCCGGTCTCCCCGACCCACTTGCGGCCCCTGCTCACGGTCGAGCGCCGGCCGCTGACGCGCTACGCCGCCCTCGCGGCTGCGGCCGCCTATGCCGAGGGGGCCGAATGAAGCCCGCCACCCCCTCGCTCCGTGAGCGGCTTCGCGCCCAGCTCGCCGATCTCAAGATGCCGGGCGCCCTCGAGGCCCTCGACGACGTGCTCCGCCAACTCGATGGCGGCAGCCTGAGTCCGACCGGGGCGATCGAGGCCTTGCTCGAGGCGCAGATCAGCCTGCGCAGCAATCGCCGGCTGGTGGCCGCCATTCGCTCGTCCCGGCTCCCGGCGGTGAAAACCATCGCCGGCTTCGACTTCAGCTTTCAGCCGAGTCTCAAGCGCGAGCAGGTCGACAGCCTCCACACCCTCGGCTTCGTCGAGCGGCCGGAAAACGTGATCTTCCTCGGGCCGCCGGGCGTGGGGAAGACCCATCTCGCGATCAGCCTCGCCATCGCCGCCGCCCAGAGCGTGCGGGTCTACTACGGAACCCTGGCCGACATCGTCACCTCCCTCGAGGAGGCCAGCCAGGCGGCCCGGTTGAGCCAGCGGCTGAAGACCTTGATCTTTCCGTCGCTGCTCGTGGTGGACGAGATCGGCTATCTCCCCATCTCTTGCACCGGGGCGATGCTCTTCTTCCAGCTCATGAGCCGCCGCTATGAGCGCGCGGCCACCGTGCTCACCAGCAACAAGAGCTTCGACGACCCTCAAGCTTTTGTTCTGCAAGGCCAATATCCCGCCTTGGGGTACACAGTGCTGGAAGCCATCTGCCGGTGTGATGACCGCATGTGGCCGGGTGGCTCGCGCTTTCGGGGTTCCGGGGTTTCCTCGCTATGCTGTCCACCATCCATATGCTCGTGAACAGGAGCTGGTGCCTTACGTTGTCACTCCTCAAGGTGAGATCACGACTCTCCTATGGTTCGCTGGAGGCCGGGGTCGGGGACCCGAAGGCTATGGCGAGGAAACCCCGGAACCCCGAAGGCCTCAAGTCCCATGAAGGGCGCCGCGATCACCCCGGCGAATGGTTCCTCGAGTTCTTGTACCCCAAGGCGAGATCCATCCCTGAGGTACAAGAGTGCCGGGGGTTTTCTGCCCGATGGGGTGTTCGCAGGTGGCCCGGGAAGTGGCGCTTTCGGGGTTCCGGGGTTTCCTCG
>CAVQWA010000107.1:0-4116 GCA_963717315.1 uncultured Gemmatimonadales bacterium | reverse complement strand
GTCCCTGCCGGTACTATCCCGGCGTGCCCTCGCCGGTGAAGGCGCCGGAGAAGCTCAACATCGTGATCTTCCGGGAGAACACCGAGGACGTCTACGCCGGCATCGAGTTCGCCGCCGGGTCGAGGGAGGCGACGCGGCTCCGGGAGGTGCTGCACGACGAGTTCGGGCAGGACGTGCGCGAGGAGTCCGCCATCGGCATCAAGCCGATGTCGCGCTTCGGCACCGAGCGCCTCCTGCGGAAGGCCATCCGCTACGCCGCCAGCCACTCTCTCCCCTCGGTGACGCTGGTGCACAAGGGAAACATCATGAAGTTCACCGAGGGCGCCTTCCGCGACTGGGGCTACGCGGTGGCCGCCAGCGAGTTCGCGGACCTGACCTACCGGGAGGGCGAGGAGCCGAAGCCGGGCCAGGTCATCCGGATGCAGGACCGCATCGCGGACGCGATGTTCCAGCAGCTCCTGCTCCGGCCCGACGAGTACTCGGTGCTTGCGCTGCCGAACCTGAATGGCGACTACATGTCCGACGCCGCGGCCGCGCAGGTGGGCGGGCTCGGCATGGCCCCGGGCGGCAACGTGGGCGACGGCTTCGCCGTCTTCGAGGCGACCCACGGCACGGCTCCGAAGTACGCCGGGCTCGACAAGATCAACCCCTGCGCCGTGATTCTCTCGGGCGCCATGATGTTCGAGGAGCTGGGCTGGGAGGATGTCAGCCGGCGGATCATTCGCGGGGTGGAGGGCGCGCTCCACGCGAAGCTCGTCACCTACGACATCGCACGGCAGCTGCCCGGCGCCACCGAAGTGTCCACCTCGACCTTCGCCGACCAGATCATCAAGCACCTGGGATAGCCGATGCCGGCCGAGATCCTGCTCCGCACCGACCCGCCGGAAGCGGTCGAGACGCCCCTCCTCGCCGTGGCCCTGCCCGAGGGCCCGCTGCCGAAGTCCCTGGCGGCGCTCGATGCGGCCACCGGCGGCGCCCTTGCCCGGCCGATGGCGGCGAAGGATTTCGCCGGCAGGAAGGACGAGACACTCCTGCTGCACCCGCCGGGCGCCGCGCGGCGCGTCCTCCTCGTCGGCCTCGGGCCCGCGAAGGAGCTCACCCCCGGCCGGCTGCGCCGCGCGGCGGGCATCGCCGCCAAGCGCGCCCGGGTGCTGGGCGTGCCGGACGCGGTGCTGCACGTGCCCGTGGAGGCGCTCGCGAAGGTGGACGACCAGCCGGCCGGCCGGGCCCTGGCCGAGGGCCTCGGCTACGGGGCGTGGCACTACCCGGAGCTCAAGGAGCCGCCGAAGGAGCCCAAGCCGCCCCTCGGCGCCCTGGCCGTCACCCGCTCCCGTCCGACCCGGGCGTTCCGCCGCGGCCTCGAGATCGGCGCGGCGGTGGCGGCCGGCCAGGATCTGACGCGGGGCTTGCAGGTGCTGCCGGGGAACCTGCTCCGGCCGAAGGAGCTCGCCGAGCACGCGCGGGCGCTCGCGGAGCGGCACGGCTTCGGGCTCTCCGTCCTCGACCGCAAGGCGATGGAGAAGGAGGGCCTCCGGGCCCACCTCGCGGTGGCGCAGGGGAGCGCCCACGACCCGCGCTTCATCGCCCTCGAGTACGAGGGCGCGAAGGGCAGGCCCGTGGTGCTGGTCGGGAAGGGGGTGACGTTCGACACTGGCGGCATCTCGATCAAGCCGGCCGACAAGATGGAGGAGATGAAGTACGACATGTCGGGCGCCGCCGCGGTGCTGGGCGCGTTCGAGATGCTGGGCCGCCTCCGGCCGCGGGTGCGCGTGGTCGGGCTGATCCCCTCGGCCGAGAACATGCCCTCGGGTATCGCCTACAAGCCGGGCGACGTGGTCCGGAGCCACCTCGGCAAGACGATCGAGGTGGTGAACACCGACGCCGAGGGGCGCCTGTTGCTGGCGGACGCCCTCTCGTTCGCGCGGCGCTACGAGCCCGCCTGCGTGGTGGACATCGCCACGCTGACCGGCGCCGTCGTCGTGGCGCTCGGCCACACCGCCACCGGGCTCTTCGGCACCGACCAGAAGCTGATGGCGGAGCTCACCGCCGCGGGCGAGGAGGCGGGGGAGCGCGTCTGGCCGCTTCCCCTCTGGGACGAGTACCGCGAGCTGATCAAGTCCGACGTGGCCGACGTGAAGAATTCCGGCGGCCGCTGGGCCGGTGCCATCACCGCCGCCTGGTTCCTCCGCGAATTCGCGGCGGGCTTCCCCTGGGCGCACCTCGACATCGCCGGTACCGCCTACACCGGCGCCGAGGAACCGGACGGGGTCCGCGGCCCGACCGGCGCGGGCGTCCGCCTCTTCAGCGCCTTCCTGCTGGCGCGCACCCGGTAGCGTGCGCCGGCTCCTTCCGGCGCTCCTGTTCCTCATCGGCCTCACGGGTCCGCTGGCCGCGCAGGTGCCCGACAGCGCCTACGCCGACTCCGTCCTCGCCGATACCCTCGACACCACCGAGCGCCTGCTCGCCTCGCAGGCTGCCGCGCGCGAGGGCGTGCCGGGCGTCCCCTTCCTCGGGGTCGAGGGGCCGCGGGTTCCCGGAACGGTCCGGGTGTGGACCCGCGACTCGCTCGACTGGAGCGGTGCCGAGACGCTGGGCGACCTGCTGCTCCGGGTGCCGGGGCTCTTCGTCGTCCGGGGCGGGTGGATCGGCCGGCCCGAGCTGCCGAACTATCTCGGCCGGGGGCCGGCCGCCATCGAGTACTACCTCGACGGGCTGCCCTGGGAGCCGCTCGGTCCCGACTCCACCGCGACCGACCTGGCCACCATCGGGCTCAGCTTCCTCGAGCGCGTCGAGGTGGAGCGGGCGCCGGGCACCCTGCGCGTGCATCTCTTCACCCGCCGGCACGACGTCTCCGCCCCGCTTTCCCGCATCGCGATCGGCACGGGCGACCGGGACCTCGCGCGGTACGAGGGGCTCCTCACGCGACGGGGCAGGACCGGCCTGGGCTTCGCGGTGGGCGCCGAGGTATTCGACGTGCCCGATCCCGGCCTTCCGGCTGGTTACCAGCATGCCCAGTACTGGGGGCAGGTGTCCTGGTTGCCGCGTCCCGACCGGGGCGTGGTGCTGCAAGTGATCGGGGCCGACCCCAGGCGGGACGGGTTGCTCGCCGGCACCGATACGGTGACGCGCCCGCTGGACGGCAGCCGGAGGGACTACGAGCTGCGCGCCTTCCTGGCCCGGGGGGCGGCGCCCCGGGCAACCCGGATCGACTTCCTGCTGGGTCGCTCCACCTGGTCGGACGACACGGTGGACCAGCGGCACGATCAGGGCGGGCTCTCGGTGGAGCACCGGTCGCCGCGGCTCAGCCTCGGTGGGTCCGCACTGGTACGGTCGGGCTGGACCACGGCCGACGTGCGGGGCCGGGGCGGGTGGACCGGAGGGCCGCTGACCCTCTCTGCCGAGGGCGTCTGGCAGCGACACCGGGCCCAGCGCACCAGCAACTGGGTCCGGGCACAGCTCGGCGTCGCGATGTCCGGGGGGTTGGCGGCGCGAGCGGAGGTGCGGGCGGGGTCGGTGGTCGCGACGCCGGCCCTGGACGACGCCGAGGCACAGTCGGTGGCCGACGTTGCGGGGTACCTGGGATGGAGCCGGCCCTGGCTCGTGGCCGAGGTGGGGCTGGTCCGCCTCGACGGCTTGCGCATGCCTGGCTACGCCCCCTTCCCGGCAGTGGATTCCATCGTCCCCCTGGCGGCCACCTGGGTCACCGGGGAGGCGCAGGTGCGTCCGGCGCCCTGGCTCACGCTCGAAGGCACCTTCGGCGCGCCCACGGGCGACTCGCCGGAGGGCCGGCCGCCATTCCAGGGAACCGGCGCGATCACGCTCCGGTCGAAGTTCCTGCGGCAGTACCCCAGCGGGTTCCTCGACCTGCGACTCCAGCTGGCTGGAGAGGTGTGGGACGACGGGGTGCTCGGGCACCGCGCCGACGGCACCCCGGTGCGCATCGCAGGGAATGCCCTGACCCGCCTGACCCTCGAACTGCAGCTCGGCCGCTTCCTCGCCTACTACCACCGGACGAACCTGCTCGGCCGGGAGATCGAATACATCCCGGGCGGCGGGCTTCCCACCTACGGCACGACCTTCGGGGTGAGATGGGAGTTCCTGAACTGACCGGGCCCC
>CAVQWA010000106.1:0-15387 GCA_963717315.1 uncultured Gemmatimonadales bacterium | reverse complement strand
CGCGAGCATCATGTCCAAGAAGCTTGCCGAGGGGCTCACCGGCCTCGTGCTCGACGTGAAGACCGGGAGCGGCGCCTTCCTCCCGGAGCCGGGTCGCGCCCTCGACCTCGCGCGGACGATGATCGGCCTGGGGGGCGCGCACGGCTGCCCGACAGTGGCCCTCCTCAGCGCGATGGACCGCCCGCTGGGCCACGCCTGCGGGAACGCGCTCGAGGTGGAGGAGGCGCTCCTGACGCTGCACGGAGAGGGCCCCGCCGACCTCCGGGAGCTGACCCTCGCGCTCGGGGTCGAGATGCTCCGCCTGGCCGAGCCGGGCACGACCGGGGCAGACGCCCGCCGCCGGCTGGAGGAGGCCCTCGCGTCCGGCAAGGCGCTGGAGCGTTTCGCCCGCCTGATCGAGGCCCAGGGCGGCAATCCCGCCATCGCGGAGGATCCCGGCGCCCTGCCACAGGCGGCGGTGGTGGAGCTCTTCGAGTCGCCGGCCGACGGTTTCGTGCAGCGGGTGGAGCCGCGCACGGTCGGCTGGGCGATCGTCGCGCTCGGTGGCGGGCGGACCCGGGTCGAGGACGAGGTGGACCCGACGGTGGGCTTCGTGATCACGGCAAAGCCGGGGCACGAGGTGCGGCGAGGGGAGCCGCTGGCCTCGGTGTTCGCGCGGGACGCGGCCGGGGCCGCCGAGGGGCTGGCGGCCCTGGCGAAGGCCGTCGTGATCGGCCCGGCGCGCCCCGAGGTGCCCCCACTGGTCTCCCACCGGGTGACCGCGGCGGGCGTGGAGCCCTTCCCGTGAGCGGCCCCGTCCCTCCCGACCCGCTGGCGGAGCGTCTCGATCTCGGGCTGGGACGACGCCCTGGCCGCCGCCCATCGGCACGGCATCGTCCACCGGGACGTGTAGCCCCGGAACATCCTCCCCGAGCGCGATCCGGGGCGGGCGCTGGTGAGCGATTTCGGCATCGCGCGCGCTCAACCCGGCACCCACGGGGGGCGTCGCCGCCGGCCCCCCCACCCCTCCCGGCTCGGGGCTGGGTACCCCCCGGTCCCGGAGCCCGGAGCAGGCGCCCGGCCGGCCGCTCCGGGCCGACTCGCTGGACGCGCACCCCGACCCGGTGGCGGCGGCGGCGCTGGAGCAGCTCCGCCGGCGTGCGCCTCCGGGCCCCGGGCGCTAGACGTCGAGGTTCGACACGTAGCGCGCGTTCTGCTCGATGAACTCGCGCCGGGGCTCGACCTCGTCCCCCATCAACTTCTCGAACAGCGCCGACGCCTCGACGGCATCCTCCATCGTCACCCGCAGCACGGTGCGGGTGGCGGGGTCCATCGTGGTCCGCCAGAGCTGGTCCGGGTTCATCTCGCCCAGGCCCTTGTAGCGCTGGAGGTGGACCTGGCCCTTGCCGTCGGCACTCCCCAGCCGCTTCGCGTACTCGTCGCGCTCCTGGTCGGTGTACGCGTAGTACTCCTCCTTCCCCTTCGCGATGCGGAACAGCGGCGGCTGGGCGATGTAGATGTACCCGGCCTCGAGGAGCTCCTGCATCTGCCGGAAGAAGAAGGTGAGGAGCAGCGTCCGGATGTGGGCGCCGTCCACGTCGGCGTCGGTCATCAGGATGATCTTGTGGTACCGGGCGTCCTCCAGCCTGAAGTCGTCCCGCACCCCGGCCCCGATGGCCGTGATGATGGCGCGGATCTCGTCGTTGCCGAGGATCTTGTCGATCCGGGCCCGCTCCACGTTGAGGATCTTGCCCTTGATGGGCAGGATGGCCTGGAAGGAGCGGTCCCGCCCCTGCTTCGCGGAGCCGCCGGCCGAGTCGCCCTCGACGATGTAGATCTCGCAGAGCGCGGGGTCGGAGAGCGAGCAGTCGGCCAGCTTGCCGGGCAGCACCCCGCTCTCCAGGCCGGACTTCTTCCGCACCAGCTCGCGGGCCTTCCGGGCGGCCTCGCGGGCTCGCGCCGCGGAAACCGCCTTGTCCACGATGGCGCGGGTGACCGCCGGGTGCTCCTCCAGGAACGTGCCGAGGTGCTCGTTGATCACCTGCCGCACGATGCCCTCGACCTCGGAGTTGCCCAGCTTGGTCTTCGTCTGCCCCTCGAACTGCGGCTCGCGCACCTTCACGTGCAGGACGCAGGTCAGCCCCTCGCGCACGTCCTCGCCCGAGAGGGTGAAGTCGGCCTTCTTCAGCGCGTTGGAGGCCTTCGCCGCCTCGTTCACCGTGCGGGTGAGCGCGGACTTTAACCCGGTGAGGTGGGTGCCGCCCTCGTGGGTGTTGATGTTGTTGACGAAGGTGAAGGTGTTCTCGTTGTAGCCGTCCTCGTACTGCAGGGCGCAGTCCACCTCCACGTCGTCCTTCACCGCCCGGAACGACACCGGCTTCGGGTGGAGCGGCTTCTTGTTGCGGTTGAGCCAGCTCACGAACTCGGCGAGGCCGCCCTTGTAGTGGAACGTCTCGCTGCGGGCGGGCTCGGCGCGCTCGTCGGTGAGCGTGATCTGCACGCCCGCGTTGAGGAACGCGAGCTGGCGGAGCCGGTCGGCCAGGGTGGAGTAGTTGTACTCGAGGACGGTGAAGATCTCGGGGTCGGGCTTGAACCGCACCGTCGTGCCGGTGCCCTTGGCCGTGCCGAGCACGGAGAGCGGCTTCACGGTCCGCCCGCGCACGAAGGCCATGTGGTGCCGCTTGCCGGCCCGGTCCACCACGACCTCGAGCCGCTCGGAAAGGGCGTTCACCACCGACACGCCGACGCCGTGGAGCCCGCCCGACACCTTGTAGGTGTTCTTGTCGAACTTGCCGCCGGCGTGGAGCACGGTGAGCGCGAGCTCGACGCCGGGCAGCTTCTCGGTGGGATGGAGGTCCACCGGGATGCCGCGGCCGTTGTCGGTGACGGTGATCGAGTTGTCCTTGTGGACCGTCACCCCGATCGTGTCGCAGAAGCCGGCGAGCGCCTCGTCGATGGAGTTGTCCACCACCTCGTAGACCAGGTGGTGCAGGCCGTTCTCGCTGGTGGACCCGATGTACATCCCGGGCCGCTTGCGCACGGCCTCCAGGCCCTTGAGCACCTGGATCGACTGGGCGTCGTACTGCCTTTCGGTGGCGTTCGCCATTGCTCCCGGCAGGGTTGGGGTCAGCGCCGGCCGATCCGGCCGGCAATCCAGCGAATCTCGGTGATGCGCGCCCGGCGGCCGGCATTGAGGCGGGCCAGGATGCGCGGCGTCATGAGGCCGAGCTCGGCGGCCCACGGCGCGGTGGCCACGCGGACGCGCAGCACGCCGTCCGGCGTCACCGATTCCGGCTCGGTCACCGAGGCGATCTGCGGCCCGACGAGCGCGGCCCAGTCGGCCACGACCTGCGCCTGCTCCAGCCGGCGGGTCAGCCCCGACCGGGCGAGCCAGCCGGCCAGCGCCTCGCCGATGGAGGCCATCGGGCGGGACCGTTCGTTCACGGCGCCTCCTTCACTCGGCCCGGCGCACCACGCCGGCCCGCACCTCCCACACCGGGAGGTGCACGTTCACGGGCGCCTCGTCCCGCCGGGGCGCGGTGAGGAACACCTGGCGCGACACCGCGGCCAGCCGCTCGGCCAGCCGCTCCTGGCGGCGGCCATCCAGCTCCGCGTAGACATCGTCGAGGAGCAGGACCGGCTCCGTCCCGCGCGCCGCGCGCACCGTCTCCAGCTCCAACAGCCGGAGTGCCACCGCCCCGCTCCGCTGCTGCCCGGACGAGCCGAAGGCGCGGAGCGGCCGCCCGCTCACGGTGAGCCGGAGGTCGTCCCGGTGCGGCCCCAGCGTGGTCATCCCCCGGGCGGCATCCCGCGCCGCCGCGGCGGTGAGGCCCGCCGGCCAGGCGGCCGGATCGGCGAGACCCGGGTGCCCGACGTACTCGAGCGCGGCGGGCTCCGGCTCGCCCAGCGCCGCGAGCTCCTCGCCGAAGCGCCCGGCGGCCCACGCCGCCCACGCAAGCCGGCGCCGCACCAGCCCCGACCCCGCCTCCGCCAACGGGGCGTCGAATTCCCGCGCCAGGTCGGACCGTCCCTGGCGGAGCGCCGCGTTGCGCTGGGCCAGCGCCGCCCGGTAGGCGATGAGGGACACCAGGTAGGGACGCTCGGCCACCGACAGCATCCGGTCGAGGAACCGGCGCCGCCCGCTTGCCGCCCCCGCCGCCAGTGCCACGTCCGCGGGGAGGAATGCCACTGCGAGCCACCGTCCGACTGCCTCGGCGAGCCGGGCCGGGGGCGCGCCGTCCACCAGCACCTGCTTCCGCCGCGGCGAGCGATGCCACGCCGCCTCGAGGCGCACCGGCGGCGGGGCATCCGCCGTGACGACCACACGGAACCCCGGGCCGCCGAACGCCGCGAGCTCGGCGTCGGGCGCTGCGCGCAGCGAGCGGAACAGGGCGGGGTAGGCCATGGCCTCCAGCAGGCTGGTCTTCCCCTGGCCGTTCGCGCCGAGGAAGAGCGCGCCTTCCCCGGCCCACTCGAGCACGCCGTCCTGCAGGTTCCGGAACCCGCGGACCTCCAGCTCGCGGAGGCGCACTACTCGACGGAGATCCTGCGGGTGGCCCGGGCGCCCCGGTTCCCGAGCAGGTCCACTCCGTGGATCTCGACGGTGATCAGCCGACCCCGCTGGCCGTTCGTGGTGATCGGAAGGGCGAAGTTCAGGGTGCGCGACCCGTCCTCGTTCACCGGCTGAAAAGTGGTGACCCCACCCGTGACGTCGAAGTAGACGCTGTCGAGACCGGTGTCGTCGGTGACGACGCCCGCGACGAACACGCCCGGCCCAGCGGAGACGGTCGTGTCCTCGACGCCCGGGACCCGGATCGTCGTGACCGGGCCCTCCCCCTCGCCCCCGGTGCCCCCGCCGCCATCGTCCGGCCCGGTCCCGATCCGCTCGCGCTCCTCGCACGCGGCGAGCGCCACCACCAGGGCCGCCGCGAGCCACGGCGAAGCCCGGCGGCGCGGGTCCGAATCTCTCCTGCGCATCCCCCAAAAATAGCCGCCCCGCCCCTTCCGGGGCAGGGCGGCGTCCGCCGGGAGGGGCGTCAGCGGCCGCGGAACTGGGCCGGCCGCTTGGCCAGGAAGGCCGCCATCCCCTCCCGCATGTCATCGGTGCCGGCCAGAAGGCCGAACCGGAGGGCCTCGCCGTCGAGCGCGTCGTCGATGCCGGAGGTGAACCCGGCGTCCACCGCCTCGATCACCTGCCGGACGGCCAGTGGCCCCATCGCCAGGATGCTCCTCAGCAGGGCTTCCGACTCGGCGAGGACGGCATCCGGCTCCACCACGCGATCGCAGAGACCGATCCGGAGCGCCTCCTCCGCGTCCACCATCCGGGCGGTGAGGAGGATGTCGAGCGCGTGCCCCCGGCCCACCAGGCGCGGGAGCCGGACCGTCCCGCCGTAGCCCGGGGCAATGCCGAGCTTCACCTCGGGCTGGCCGAACCGGGCCGAGCGCGAGGCGACGCGGAGGTGGCAGGCCATTGCCAGCTCGCAGCCGCCGCCCAGGGCGAATCCGTTCACGGCCGCCACCACCGGCTTGCCGCAGCGCTCCAGCCGGCGGAAGACCCCCTGGCCGCGCCGGGCGCGCGACTCGGCGCCCGCGGGCGTCTGGTCCGCCAGCTCGGCGATGTCCGCGCCGGCAACGAAGGCCTTGGCGCCCGCACCGGTCACGATCACGCCGCGGATGGCGGGGTCGGACTCGATCCGCGCGACGGCCCGCTCGAGTGCCGCGAAGACCTCGGTGTTGAGGGCGTTCAGCTTGTCGGGGCGGTTCACGGTCACGACGGCGACGCCGTCGCGAACCTCGAGGAGCAGGACGTCCTGGGCGGTCATCTCGGCATCCGGGTGGGGTGGTCGGGGTGCGACGGGAGGCAACCTAGCCCGGGTCGGGCGGCACGCGCCACTTTGCTATCTTCCGCCGATGCCCGCCACCACCCTGCGCCGCGGTCCCGCCCGAGCCGACCTGGCGATGCTCCTCGTCGTGCTCATCTGGGGCGGGAACATCCCGATCATCAAGGCGGCGCTCGCGGAGATCCCGACGCTCGGCTTCGCCACCGTCCGGTTCACCGTCGCGAGCATCACGTTCGTGGTCCTCCTCCGGGCCCGCGAGGGCTCGCTCCGGCCGCCGGCCGGCACGGCGTGGGCGATGCTCTGGCTCGGGCTGCTGGGCAACACCGCCTACCAGCTCCTCTTCATGACCGGGCTCTTCCACACCAGCGTGGCCAACACCGCCCTCATCCTGGCGAGCGCGCCGGTGCTGGTGGCGGTCTTCGGCGCCGCGAGCGGCGTCGAGCGCCTCACCGGGGCGGTGGCTGGCGGCGTGGCGCTCGCGGTGGCCGGCGTGGCGCTGGTCCTCGGGCAGGACGGGGCGCGGGTCACGGCGCGCACGCTGGCCGGCGACCTGCCGGTGCTGGGAGCCGCCGCCTGCTGGGCGGTCTACACCCTCGGCGTGCGACGCTTCGCCCCGACCATGAGCCCGCTCCGCCTCACCACGCTCACCATGCTCACCGGCACGCCCGGCCTCGTGCTCGCCGGGCTGCCCGACATCCTGCGGACCGACTGGTCCGCGGTGTCGCCCGCGGCGTGGGGCGGCGTGGCCTACTCCGCCTTCCTCGCCCTCGTCGTGGCCTACACGGCGTGGAACACCAGCGTGGCGGAGGTGGGGCCGTCGCGCACCGCGGTGTACAACTGCCTCGTACCGGTCGTCGCCCTCACCCTGGGCTGGCTCACGCTGGGCGAACGCCCGGGACTCCTCCAGCTCGCCGGGGCGCTCCTCATCGTCGGCGGCGTGCTGGTGACGCGGACCGCACCGTCGGGACGGCCCGCATGACCGCCATCCTCGCCGTCGACCAGGGGACCACGGGGACGACGGCGCTCGTCCTCGGTCCTGACGGCGCACCGCTCGGCCGCGGCTACGTGCCCATCCGGCAGGCCTTCCCCGAGCCCGGCCGGGTGGAGCACGACCCCGACGAGCTCTTCCGCAGCGTGGTGGAGGCCGGGCGCGAGGCGCTCGCCCGGGCCGGCGTGCGTCCGACGGCGCTCGGGCTCACGAACCAGCGGGAGACGGTGGTGCTCTGGGACCGCCGCACCCTCGCGCCGGTGGCGCCGGCGATCGTCTGGCAGGACCGCCGGACCACGGCGCGATGCCGCGAGCTGCGGGACGCCGGGCACGAGGAGACGGTGCGGGCACACACCGGCATCGTGCTCGACCCCTACTTCAGCGCCACCAAGATCGAGTGGCTGCTCCGGGACGCCGAGCTGCGCCGGCGGGCGGCCCGTGGCGAGCTCGCGGTCGGCACCGTGGATGCCTGGCTGGTGGCGCGACTGACGGACGGGGGCGTTCACGCGACCGACCCGACCAACGCGTCCCGGACGCTCCTGTACGACCTCGATGCCCGCGACTGGTCGGACGACCTGCTCCGGCTGTTCGGTGTCCCACGCGAGCTCCTGCCGGCCCTGGTGCCATCCTGCGGCGTGCTGGCCGAGTCAGGCCGGGAGCATTTCGGCGTGGCGCTGCCGATCGCCGGCCTCGCGGGCGACCAGCAGGCGGCGCTCTTCGGCCAGGCGTGCACCGCGCCCGGCCAGAGCAAGAACACGTACGGCACCGGCGCCTTCCTCCTGGTGCAAGCGGGCAACGCGCGTCCCGCCGCGGCCCCGGGCGTGCTGGTCACCGCCGCGTGCGGTCCGGGGGGCGGACCGACCTACGCGCTCGAGGGAAGCGTGTTGATCGCCGGCGCCGCGGTGCAGTGGCTGCGGGACGGCCTCGGCCTGGTCGCCTCGGCGGAGGAGACCGAGGCGATGGCGCGCGGGGTCGCCGACACCGGTGGAGTCCACTTCGTTCCCGCCTTCGTGGGCCTGGGGACGCCGCACTGGGAGCCGGAGGCCCGGGGGACGATCACGGGGCTCACCCGCGGGACCACGCGCGCGCACCTCGTGCGCGCGGCCCTCGAGGCGATGGCCTTCTCGACCGCGGACCTGCTCGAGGCGATGGCGGCCGGCGCCGGCCTCGATGTCCCGGCCCTCCGGGTGGACGGGGGCGCGGCGGCGAACGACTGGATGATGCAGTTCCAGGCCGACGTTCTGGGCCTCCCGATCGAGCGGCCGGCGCTGGTCGAGACTACGGCGCTGGGCGCGGGCTTCCTGGCGGGGATCGGCGCGGGAATCTGGCGGGAGCCGGGCGAGGTGCTCGGACGCGTCGGCGGCGTCCGCTTCGAGCCCCGGCTCGGGGCGGGGGAGCGCGAGCGCCTCCGCGCGGGGTGGGCGCGGGCGGTGGGGACGGCGCTGCACTGGGCCCGCGGGGCGACCTAGGCCCGGTCAGTCGCGCGGGATGGTCGTCCCGTGGCAGGCGGTGCACATGTTCGGGTTCTTCCTCCGCAGCCGATCCGCGTCGAACCCGGGGCCGTGCGGGCGGAACCCGCGGCCCGACACCGCCGAATGGCAGGTGAGGCAGTCGCGCTCCACGTGGCACGAGGTGCAGCTCTCCAGGCTCTGCCGCGCCGCCTGCCCGTGCCCCACCAGGAAGAACTGCTTCGCGTCGTGGAACCCGGCGGTGAGCTGCCCGGCGGCCCGCAGCCCGGCCTGCGCGTGGCAGGTCTGGCAGAAGGCCGCCGGGTTGTGGCAGTCCGCGCACTCCGTCTCCTGTGCGTAGGCCGCCGCGGGGTGGCGGGTGAGGAACGCGGGCGGGTGGTAACCGCGGCCCGTCGAGCCCATCGCCCCCGAGGCCAGCGACTGGCCATCCGCCGGGTTGGGCCGGTGGCAATCGAGGCAGGTGGTGACGAGGTGGCAGGTGGCGCAGGTCTGCGGCGCGTTCCGCGCCGGCTCCGCGTGGGCCCGGCTGAAGTCGAGCGCGTGGGACGGCGGCCGCCGGCGCACGGTGCCGGCGCCTTCGCCCCGCCCCGGCCCGGCGGCGAAGAGCTGGCGCGCCACCTTCGGCTGGCCCACGTGGCACGCGAGGCAGCTCTCCCGCGTGTGGCAGGTCTGGCACGCCGACGGATCCGCCCGGAGGTCGCGCTGGTGGGTCTCGAGGAAGTCGCCCCGTTCATGGCTGGGCGGCTCCTCCAGCCGGGCCACGTGCACCAGCGAGCGCGGGTCCGCCCCCAGCGCCTGGATGGCGCGGGTCTCCGGCGCGTTCACGTGGCAAGTGGTGCAGAATTCCTTCGCATGGCAGGTGGCGCAGCTCGCCGCCACGCCGCCGTCGGCCGTTTCCGCCAGCTTCCCGTGGCCATCGAACCCGAAGCCGGGCTCCTGGTGGGAGGCCGGCGTCTCGAACGCCCGGATCCGGTCCACCGGAAGCGAGGTCGCCTGTGCCAGCGGGACGTGGCACCGGGCGCATGCGCTGTCCGGTGCCTCGCGGTGGGCGACCGTGATTTCGTGGCACGCGAAGCACCGCCGCGCGGAGGCGAGCCGCACGGTCATCCACGCCTCGCCCTCGCGGGCATGGCAGGAGACGCAGGCGAGCACCGAGTCGGCCCCCGACTCGCCCTCCACCTCGAGGGCGTGCTCCGGGTGGGCGAACCGGAGGTTGTTGCCGGCCGGCCGGCCTGGCGGGCTCCAGGTGACCCGCTTCTCGATGGTGCCGTCGTGGCAGGTGGCGCAGCTCTCCGCCCCGGGGTATGTGGTGCGGAAATCCCCGGCGACGACGCCGGCGTGGCATCCCTCACAGGTCGGGAAGAGCTTCGCGTGCTCGACGTGGTCGAAGCGATCCTGCACGATGCCCGCCACGAGCGCCCCGACGCCGAGCACCAGTGCCGCGGCGGCGCCCGCGACCGTCCCCCGCATGGCCACGGTCACTGCTCGCCTCCCGGGGTGGGCATCGCGCCGGGCGGCAGGCGCCAGCGGTCGGCCCCCGAATCCAGCACCCAGGACACCCGGAAGGTGAGCCGCGTCTGGCTCCAGTCCAGCGCGCCGGTGTCCGGGCGGTCGCGATCCTCGTCGTAGCGGGCCACGCCCACGCCCAGCCGCAGGTCCGGCAACGCCTCCCACGAAGCGTCCGCGCCGTACCACCACGCTTCCGCCTCGCTGGTGCGGTACTCGAGCGGGCGAAGCGTGTTCGCGGCGTAGCCGGTCAGGGAGAGCCCCTCCCGCGGACGCCAGGACGCGCTCGCCGACCATCCCCGGCTCGACGCCCCGGGTCCCTTCTCGGCATGGTAGTCGGCGTCCAGCGAGAGGTCGGCGCGCGGCAGCACGGTGGCTCCCCAGGTGAACCGCCAGCCGTCGTCCTCGACCTGGGAGAGCGGATTCTCCGCTTCGGCGTCCTCATAGGCGTACCGTTCGCCGCGGACCCGGAGCCGGAGGAGCCGGTGCGGCGCCACCTGCAGGAAGCCCCAGCCGCTGTGGTAGGCCACCGGGCTGAAGGCCGCCCAGATCGTCCAGAGCGGGAAGAACGGCCGGTAGCGCTTGCCGCCCACCGCCGCCTCCACCTGCCGTGCCGCATAGCGCAGCGAGGCGTCGGCGCTGCCCCACACCCCCTCGGCGAGGTTGTATTCCCCGCCGCCCGACAGGCTGAGCCGCGCCAACGGGCGGATGGCCGCGCCCATCGCCACCCGCTCGGCGGTGAGCTTCTCCACATCCGGGTCCACCTCGCGCTGGTACTCCGCGCGGAGGTCGCCCCACCGGGAGCGCCACCCGGCGGAGGCGCCGGCGGCCACGAGCCGCTCCTCCGGCCGGTACTCGCCCAGCGGGTTCGCCGCCGGGCTGGTCCACGGGACGCTGGTCCCGCGCGCCAGGCTCCAGCCGCCGTACCCGCTCACCTCGAGCCCGAGCGACCGCGCCCGCAGCGTGGCGCGGGCGCCGTCGAACCCGAGGAATCCGAGGCGTCCGGTGACGAGCTGGCGCCCGGCGCGCGCGGTGACCGCGCCGCGAGCGTACTCGAGG
This sequence comes from uncultured Gemmatimonadales bacterium, assembly GCA_963717315.1. Taxonomy (GTDB): domain Bacteria; phylum Gemmatimonadota; class Gemmatimonadetes; order Gemmatimonadales; family GWC2-71-9; genus JAICEH01. Next base: position 4,546 of record CAVQWA010000106.1, on the reverse strand, counting down.
TAGCCCTCCAGGAGCTGCACCGGCGGCTCGGTGCCGGCGAACGCGGCCCCGCCGGAGATGTCGAGCGCGGCCTGTGCGCTGCCCCGCACGCTGAGCCCGTCCACGCCCAGGCCCCAGACCGAGAAGTCGGCCGACGTCACCCAGGGGGCGGACTTCACCTCGTCCCCCGCCCGCCAGAGGTAGCACCACGCCCCGAAGCAGCGGACGGCGTGGCCGTCGGGCGAGAGGAGGGAGCCGTCCGGCCCGGTGACGACGCTGGCGGCGGCGACGCTGTCGGACTCGGCGCCCCGGAAACCGAGGGTCTGGAGCCGGCTCTCCAGCCGCACCCGGTATCCCTGGGCGGCGAGGGAGGCCGGGGCCACGGCCAGCAGCAGCATCAGGGCCGCACGCCTCACCGCGCTGCTCCGTGCATCCCGAGCGTGGGCCGGAGCGCCTCGGGGCTCGACTGGAAGTGGCATTCGGCGCACTCCACAGCCTCGTAGTGGTCGGTGTCGGCCTCGTGGCAGGCCAGGCAGAAGGAGCGTGTGGGCACGAGCCGGGCCACGATGGCCTTCGCATGGCACTCGGCGCAGGCGCGGTGCGCCGCGGGCGGGGCGCCGGGGAGGTTCGCGGCCTCGTGCGCGACCCGCGTGGCCTCGGAGCGATGACAGGCGGCGCAGTCGGTCCCGACCGCGTGATGCTCCTCGTGGCAGTCGGCGCAGGCCCGGGCGCCCGACGTCACCCGCAGGTCCACCGGCGTCGCGTGGCAGGCCACGCACCGCTCCTTCGCGTGGGCCTCGTGCGAGAAGCTCACCATCCGCTCCCGCGGCGGGCGATCCTTGACCCGGACCACCGGGTGGGCCTCGATCGCGGCCCGGAGCTCGCGGGGCTCGTGGCACTTCGCGCAGTCGGATTCCGCCGGGCTCTCGTGGTGGCAGACCTGGCATCCGCGGGGCTGCTCGAACCGGACGATCCGGTTGGAGCGGACGTCGTGGCAGGCCACGCAGGCGAGCGCCTTGTGCCGCTCGTGGGAGAAGGTGTCCGCCGGGGCCGCAGCCGGGGCAGGCCCGGAGACAAGCACCGCCGGAGGATTCTCCTCCGGCGGCGTATCACCCTTTCCACGGGGCTCCGGCGGCGGAGCGAGCGAACTCTCCAGGGCCTTCGTCGTGTCGAAGGCCGGCGTGGGAAGCCGGGGTCGGAGCCGCTCCCACCGGCGGCCGGTGGCGCGGCCGCGGACCTGCGTGTGGCAGCTCTCGCAGCTGCTCGCGTCCACCCCGGCGGCGTGCGCGGAATGGCAGAGCTCGCACTCCTGCGCCACCCGGCGGTGGGCGGCGCCGGTGTGGAACTCGTTCGAGCGCCAGGTCACGTGGCACGCGGCGTCGGTGCAGGTCTTGAGCGCGTCCTTGGGCTGGACCTGGTCGTGCGGATTGTGGCACATCCCGCACTGCCCGCCGTGGGGGTCGTGTGCCGGGTCGAAGTCCGCGAGCCGCTGGCTCATCTCGTGGCAGTCGAGGCACTGCCCCTGTGCCGGCCGCATCGTGCCCCGGGCCGAGTCGAGTCCGGCGAGCGCGGGCACCTCGCGGGTGAACTGGTGACAGGCGAGGCAGTGCATCCCGACCGCCTCGCTCATCTTGCCGAGGCGGATCTTGATCTCGTCGGTGAGGTGGCAGCCGTCCTGGGAGCAGGTGGAGTCGGCCGGCACGAAGGCGTGCGCCGACTGGGCGTGGCAGGTGAGGCACTCCGCTCCCTGGATCAGCTTGGCCGACGCCGAGTCCGACTCGAGGTGCACCCGGTGCCCGGCGGTGGCGGCGATCGCCTGCCAGGTCTCCTTCGCGGCGCCCTGCTTGTGGCAGTTCTCGCAGGTCGTCCGCGGGACGGCGCCGTGCCGCGGCCCCGCCTTCGCCTCGCCGTCGGCGATGTGCTGGTAGCGCACCCCCGACATCCACAGCACCATCTTCGTGGCTTCGCCGAAGAGGTTGAACGTGTGGCAGCTGTGGCAGTTGATCGTGTCGTGCTTGCCGCGGAGCGAGGAGAGGATGGTGTAGTCGCCGCTGTCCGCGACCTGCAGCACCTGCCCGGAGGGGACGAAGATGTGGCACCCGGTGCAGAACCGGGAGTCGTTCATCATGTAGTCGTAGCCCTTGTAGCCCAGCCCGGCGGCCCCGAGGAGCACGAGCCCGATCGCCCCGAAGAACGCCGCCCTGGCGCCGCCGGGCCACGCCCTGAACCACCGCCAGATGCCCGGGAACTTCGGCCACAGCCACCAGAGGATCGCGACCGCCGCCGCCACGGCGAGGGCGATCCCGGTCCACATCAGCCAGGGCGGCTGCTGGAAGATGAACTGGACGATGGGGGCCGGGGCGAAGCGCTCGGTCAGGACCGTGTCCGCCGGGTGCACGCCGGGGGGCAGGCGCCCCAGGATCGAGTCCTGAAGCGCCCCGGCTGCGGCGGGAACCGCCGCAGCCGGGGCAAACAGCAGGGGAGCAGTCACGCCGGGGGTCTCCCCGACCCCGTCAGCGGCTGGCCACGCGGTTCGAGCGCCGGACGTAGGTCACGCCCGGGCGGCTCAGCGCCTTGTCGATCAGCTGCCGGAGGGCCGGCTCGGTGCGGATCGAGAGGATCCCGCCGTAGACGTCCTCGAGCTCGTTGATCGTCGCGGCGAGCAGTGCCTCGTAGTAGAACGGGTTGTGCACGCCGTGCGAGCCGTCGTTGTGGTCGTAGAGGTCCTCGGCCAGCATCATGGCGTTGAACTTCGCGCCCTCGGCCGCGGTCAGCGGCGCCCCGGCGGCGAACTGCGTCGGGTCGGCGGCGAAGATCTGGCCCAGGTATCCGCCGTCGCCCGCGCTCACCTTCGGCCAGTCCGCGTCCGCGTCGAACGGGTCGTTGCCGTCGTTGTTGACCCAGATGATGTCGACCAGGTCCTGGATCGTGCCCTGCTCGTTGACCAGCGCCGTGGAGGCCACCGTGGCGTCACCGTGGCAGCCGGCGGCGGTGCACGAGGCCCAGCTCCGGTCCGCCGCGCCGTAGCCGCAGCTCTGGTCGTCGGTGATGGCGCCGCTGCCGTCCACGCACGGCACGGCCAGGAACTCGTGCCCGCTGTACTCGACGTCCACGCCGCCGGACGAGGCGGAGAACGACTTCACGTGGCAGCCGGCGCAGAGCCGGGGATTGGCGCCCGAGGCGTGGGTGCCGTAGGCCTGCACGGTGTCGAAGGCGAAGCCGGCCGGGATGTAGCCGGCGCCCATGCCGATGAGGATCGGGCCCTGGGCGGCATGCGGCCCGCGGCTCGAGTTGGAGAAGGTGGCGCTCGGCGCGGTGCCCCGGTTGTGGCACGCCATGCAGAGGTTGGCCTGCAGGTCGGGCACGTCGATCGGGGCCCGGAGCATGCGCGGGTTCGGGCTGCCGTGCGGGTCGTGGCAGGCGGTGCAGCCGATCTCGAGGAAGTGGTGCTGCCCGCTGGTCGAGTCCCGCTCGATGTAGTTCGAGGTCTGCCCGGAGAAGCGAAGCATGATCGCCTTGCCCTCGTGGCAGCCCTGGCAGGAGGGGTTCTCCTGCGGGTGCTCGTTCTCCGCCGCGTGGCCCGAGACCAGCCAGTCGCCGGCCAGCGAGCGCGGCCCGTGGGACGACCCGTGGCAGGAGGCGCAGCTCGCGTCGGTGTCGAGCACGCGGTTCACCCCGTCGGACGTGGTCACGTCGGCGCGGGGAAGCGGCCAGTTGTCCCGGTTGTCGGGCGCCTGCACGTGGTCGAAGCCGGCTCCGTGGCAGTTCTCGCACTGCACGTCCTGGTAGGCGGCGTCGTTCACCACGGAGATGCCGGAGGGGGCGGTGCAATCCCCAAGCTCACGTCGGTGGCCAGTTGCTCCTGCTCCACCAAGCGCCGATACAACCGGGAGGTCTTGCCGGATCCCAGCACGGTGGTCGCCAGATCGAGCGCCGGCAGTGCGCGTGCCCCCATTCGGGCACATTCCACACCGCATACAGGCGGCCCTGGGCCACGCGGTCCTGCAGACTCAAACGGCGTGGCTGCGCCAGTGGCGCGAAGTCCTTGGCGGGGCGCGTCACCGGCGGTCCCGGCGGGATGCTGCCGAACGCCTGCCGTGCCTTGGCGATCGCCGTGTCGGTGTCCACATCACCCGCGATCACCAGTACCGCATTGGTCGGACCGTAGTAGGTCTTGAACCACGCCTGCACGTCCTCCACCTTGGCCTGATCCAGATCTTCCATGGAGCCGATGGTGGTCCAGGAATACGGGTGACCGGCGGGATAGGTGTCTCTTCGCAATCAGCTCCCACACCTTGCCGTAGGGCGCGCTTTCACGCTGGCGTTTTTCATTTTTCACCACCGCGCGCTGCTCATCGAGCTTGCCCTGATCGATGGCGCCCAACAGATGGCCCATGCGGTCGGACTCCATCCATAGCGCAAGATCAAGCGCCGGTGTGGGGACGTTCTGGAAATAGTTGGTGCGATCGCGGCTGGTGGTGCCGTTCATCTCGGTTGCCCCAACCTGCTCGAAGGGGCGGAAATAATCGTCGTTGAAATGCTCCGTGCCGTTGAACATCAGATGTTC
>CAVQWA010000105.1:0-29481 GCA_963717315.1 uncultured Gemmatimonadales bacterium | reverse complement strand
CTCCTCCGCCTCCGACTCCACCTTGTGGCCGCACTTCATGCAGGTGAGCGTTTCCCCGTGCGCCTTGGTGACCTTCTTCTCCATCCCGACCCAGGTGCAGGCGGGGCAGGCTTCCGGCACCGGGCGGTTCCAGGTGGAGAAGTCGCACTCGGGGTACCGCATGCAGCCCCAGAACGACTTGCCCTTCTTCGTGCGCCGCTCGGTGAGCTCCCCGGTGTCGCACCTGGGGCACTTCACCCCGATCGGGAGCGAGCGGGTGCCCTTGCACTTCGGGTACGTGGTGCAGGCCAGGAACTCGCCGAAGCGCCCGGTCTTGATCACCATCGCCGAGCCGCAGAGGTGGCACTTCTCGTCGCTCGGCCGGTCGGGCGGCCGGTCCTTCCTGAGCGGCTTGGTGTAGCGGCACTCGGGGTAGCGGGTGCAGGCGATGAACGGCCCGAACCGCCCGCTCCGCACCGCCAGCTTCGAGCCGCACTCGGGGCAGGCCTCGAGCGAGAGGTTCTCCAGCCCGTGGGCCTCGAGCACCAGCCGGTCGAGGTCCACCGCGCCGAGCGCCTCGGTGAAGGGCTGGTAGAAGTTGGTGAGCACCTGCTGCCAGCCCAGCTCGCCCTCCTCCACCCGGTCGAGCTCGTCCTCCATCTCGGAGGTGAACTCCACGTTGAAGATGCCGGGGAAGTTCCGCACCATCATCCGGCAGACCGTCCCGCCCAGCGGGGTGGGCTCGAAGCGGCGGCTCTCCAGCTTCACGTACTCCCGCTGCACCAGCGTGGACACGATGGAGGCGTAGGTGCTCGGCCGGCCGATGCCCTGCTCCTCGAGCGCCTTGACCAGCGCCGCCTCGGAGAACCTCGGGGGGGGCTGGGTGAAGTGCTGCGCGGGGTCGATGCCGAGGACCTCCGCCCGGTCGCCCCGCGCGAGCGGCGGGATCGGGGGCAGGTCGTCCACCGACTTCCCCTCCTCCTTCTCGCGGCCCTCGAGGTAGACGGCGTGGTACCCGTCGAAGACCGGCACCGAGCCGGTGGCGCGGAAGAGGAAGCGCCCGAGGTCGAAGTCCACGATGGTGAGGTCGTAGGCCGCGGGGGTCATCTGGCTCGCCACGAAGCGCTGCCAGATGAGCTGGTAGAGCCGGAACTGGTCGGGCTCGAGGAAGCGCTGCACCTGCTCCGGGCGGCGGCGCACGTCGGTGGGGCGCACCGCCTCGTGCGCCTCCTGGGTCCGCGCCGCCCTGGAGCTGTAGGCGTTCGGCTTCTCCGGGAGGTAGCGGCCGCCCCACGTCTTCCCGATGAAGTCCCGCACCTGGGCCAGCGCCACGTCCGACACCCGGACCGAGTCGGTCCGCATGTAGGTGATGAGGCCCACCGGCCCCTCGCCCGGCACCTCGATGCCCTCGTAGAGGTCCTGCGCCGCGCGCATCGTGCGCCGGGTGGAGAAGCCGAGCTTCTTGGCCGCCTCCTGCTGGAGCGTGGAGGTGGTGAAGGGGGCGCCGGGGCGCTTGGTCCGCTTCTTCTTCTCGACCGAGGTGACGACGAACGGCACCTCGCGCACCGCGTCCACCACCGCCTGCGCGTCCGCCGCGGAGTGGAGCGCCGGCTTGTGGCCGTCCACCTTGTGGAGCCCGGCCTCGAATTCCTGGCCCGCGTGCCGGAGCCGGGCCGCGATCGACCAGTACTCCTGCGGCACGAACTTCCGGATCTCCTCCTCGCGCTCGACGATCAGGCGGAGCGCGACGGTCTGCACCCGGCCCGCGGAGAGGCCGGTCTTGATGGTCTTCCAGAGGATCGGGCTCGCCTTGTAGCCCACCAGGCGGTCGAGGATCCGGCGCGCCTGCTGCGCGTCCACCTTCCTCCCGTCGATCTCGCCGGGGTGGGCCATCGCCTCCTTCACCGCGTCCGCCGTGATCTCGTGGAAGAGCACGCGGTGGGTGGGGACCTTCGCCTCGATCTGGTCGGCGACGTGCCAGGCGATCGCCTCGCCCTCGCGGTCGGGGTCGGTGGCGATGAAGATCTCGCTCGCGCCCCGGGCCGCCTTCCTGATCTCGGCCAGGGTCCTGGTCTTGCCCTTGATGGTGACGTAGGTGGGCTGGAAACCCGCGTCCACGTCCACGCCGAGGACGCGGGTCGGGAGGTCGCGGATGTGGCCCACCGTGGCCCGGACGTCATAGCCGCGGCCAAGGTAGCGGCCGATGGACCTGGCCTTGGTGGGCGACTCGACGATGACGAGGGCGGCGCCGTTGGCGGACGGGCCTTCGGCCGACGGGGCGACGGAGCGACGGCTCGTCTTCTTCCGCGCCGTCTTCGGCTTCTTCGCCGTCGTGGCCGACCTGGCCGACCCGGGTGACGTGCCCCGGCGCCGACCCGCCGACGCGCGGGGCTTCCCCGCCGTCTTCGCGTCGCCAGCCGCCTCGGCCGCCTCGGCCGTCTTCTTCTTCTCCGCCATTCATCTCCTTGCTGGCCATCCAGCCATCCAGCCATCCAGCTACCCGGCAAGGGGCCCAAGAAAACCTCCCGCCCCGCCCGCTGGCAAGCTCCGATTATGCAACTTGTTGCAAATCAACCGGTTGGCTCGTCGGTCCCGCGCCGGGCCGCCGAGCTACCACCCCGCCAGTTCCCGCGCCAGCCGGACCACCTCGTCGGCGGTCTCGCCGGGCAGGCCCTTGTCGTTGGGAATCGTCCGGTCGGCCCGCTCGTAGAACGCTTCGCGGTTCCGCAGCAGGTCGCGCATCCGGGCGACGGGGTCCTCGGAGAGGAGGAGGGGCCGATCGTGGTCGGCCGGGAGGCGGGTGGCGGCGGTGGTGGGCAGGACCTTGAGGTAGAGGACCAGCGCGCGGCCCTGCGCGGCCTCGAGGTGACCCGGCTGGGCGGCCCAGCCACCGCCGGGCACCAGGATGGCCGCCGGGCCCGTGAGCGCGGCTTCCACCGCCTCGTGCTCCAGCTGGCGGAAGCGCGCCTCGCCGAACTCGGCGAAGATCCGCGACACCGGCATCTGCATCCGGCGCACGATCAGGGTGTCGGGATCGAGGAACGGCGCGCCGAGCTTCTCCGCCGCGAGCCGGCCGGCGGTGCTCTTCCCCGCCCCGGGGAGTCCGATGAGCACGACGTGCCTAGGCATGGTCGGGCTGCCGGACGGTCGGTCTGTCGGGCCGTCGGGCGGCGAGCGCCGTGAGGTACCCCTCGAGGTTCCGCTTCAGCTCGCCGAGCGAGTCGCCGCCGAACTTCTCCAGCAGGGCGTCGGCCAGGACCAGGGCCGTCATCGCCTCCGCGATCACGCCCATCGCGGGCACGGCGGTGACGTCGCTCCGCTCGCTCTGTGCCAGCGCCGGCTCGCCGGTGTCGAGGTGCACCGTGGCGAGCGGCTGCATCAGGGTGGCGATCGGCTTCATCGCCACGCGGAGGACCAGCGGCTCGCCGTTGGTCATCCCCGCCTCGAGGCCGCCGGCGCGGTTGCTGGCCCGGCGGTACCCGCCCCGGGACGCGTCCTCCGCGCCGCCGGGGAGGATCGAGTCGTGCACCGCGGAGCCGGGGCGCGCCGCCGCCTCGAAGCCGAGCCCCACCGCCACGCCCTTCACGGCGGGGATGGACATCAGCGCCCCTGCGAGCCGCCCGTCGAGCTTCCGGTCCCAGCTCACGTGGCTTCCGAGGCCCACCGGGAGGCCGCGGGCCACGACCTCGACCTCGCCGCCGAGGGTGTCGCCGGCGGCCTTCGCCGCGTCAACGCGCGCGAGCATCTCCGCCTCCGCCGAGCGGTCGAGCGCCCGCACGGGGGAGGCGTCGGCGGCGGCGTTGAGGGGGGACGGCCATTCCGCCGGCGCGGCGGCGCGGATCCCGCCCAGCGCGGTCACGTGGCTCCCGATCTCGACGCCCACCTCCTCGAGCAGCCGGCGCGCCACGGCGCCGGCCGCCACGCGGGCCGCGGTCTCGCGGGCGCTGGCGCGCTCGAGCACGTCGCGGGCGTCCTGCCGGTCGTACTTGAGGACGCCGGCGAGGTCGGCGTGACCCGGGCGGGGCCGCGCCACCCGGCGGCGGCGGGCCTCGCCCGGGGGGCCCTCCGCGGCCATCACGTCCTCCCAGTTGGCCCAGTCCCGGTTCCAGACCAGCATCGCCACCGGCGAGCCGAGGGTCTCCCCGGCGCGGATCCCGGCGAGCCACTCGACGTGGTCCTGCTCGATCTTCATCCGCGCGCCCCGGCCGTACCCCTGCATCCGGCGGGCGAGTTCGTGGTCGACCGCCGCGGCGGAGAGGGGCAGCCCCGCGGGCAGCCCCTCGACCACGGCGACGAGGCCGCGGCCGTGGGATTCGCCGGCGGTGGTGAAGCGGAGTCGGCCCACCCTGCACTTCCTTTCCCAGGTCGGTCGGACGGTCGGTCAGTCGGTCGGTCGGTCGGTCGGACAGCCCCCACCACCCCCCTGCCGGACTGTCCGACTGCCCGACTGCCCGTCTGTCCGACTTTCCGCCTGCCCCCCCAAATGCAGTGAGCCCGGCGCGGGCCGGGCTCAGTGCGGGAGGGGGGAACGCTCCTCGGGTCACTGCGCGGGCACGTCGCTCGCGTCGTCGAGGATCCGGGGAGTGACCAGGATGATCAGGTCCTTCCGGTTCTCGGTGTTGCTGGTGAAGCTGAACAGGCCGCCGACGATCGGCAAGGCGCTGAGCAGCGGCACGCCTGACCGGGTGCGGGTGACGCTGGTGACCGTGAGGCCGCCGATGACCGCGGTCTCCCCGTCGTTGACCAGCAGCTGGTTCGAGGCCCGCTGGGTCTGGATGTTGAAGCCCAGGTCGGCCGCGGCGAGGGTCTGCACCGCGGAGCGCTCGGTCTCCAGCTCCATCAGGATCTGGCCGTTGTTGGTGACGCGGGGCGTCACCGTGAGCCGGATGCCGGTCTCCTTGAACTGGACCGTGGCGCGCGGCGCGCCGCCGGTGGCCACCGAGGAGTAGTCCACGATGCGGACCGGCGTCTCCTCGCCCACGAGGATGTCGGCCTTCCGGTTGTCGAGCGTGGTGATGAGCGGCTCGGCCTGGATGTCGGCCAGGTCGATCCGCTGCAGCGCCGACAGGAAGGTCGTGAGCGAGAACCCCCCGATGGCGGTGGACCAGACCAGGTCGAGCGCCGAGCCGTTGATCTCGGAGTTGGCGTTGGCGATGGCCGAGACCGCGTTGCCGCCGAGGTCGATCACGTTCACGTTCGCGTCGAAGGTCTCGCCCGGCTCGCCGTTCGGGTCCTGGCGCTGGACCAGCTGGTTGAAGAACTGGTTGCCGTCGCCCAGGTCGTACTGGAAGCCGAGCGCCATCAGGTCGGTCCGGTCCACGAAGATGATCTTCGCCTGGATGGACACCTGCGGGGTGCGCACGTCGAGCCGCTTCACGAAATCGGACACCCGGTCGAGCCGGCTCCGGGTCTCGGTGATGATCAGCGAGTTGGACGCGGTGTCCGGCACGACGCTGCCGCGGCCCTTCGTCAGGATCCCCTCGGTGCTCTTCGCCACCTCGGCGGCCTTGGCGTAGTTCAGGCGCACGAGCTGGGTCGAGAGCGGCTCGAGCGAGTCGAGCGCGGCCAGCGCCTGGGGCGAGTCCACCCGGATGATGCCGCCCGGCATCTCCTGCGCGGAGAGGCCCTGCGCGGCGAGCACGGCGCCGAGCGCCGCCGGCCACGGCTGGTCCTTGATCTCGGCCGAGACGGTGCCCTTCACGTCCTTGCCCAGGATGATGCTCCGGCCGCTGAAGGCGGCGAAGCCCGCCACCACGTCGGCGATGTCGGCGTTGTCCCAGGTGACCGTCATCCGCGGCTCCTGGCCGGTCTGGCGCAGGGCCACCGCCGCGTTCATGCTGACCTCGCGGGACCGCGGCGCCCGGGCGGCGTCGGGCCGCTCGGCCGCGACGACAGCCGGCGCGGTGGACGACCAGGCCAGGAAGGCGCGGTCGGCGCCGAACGACACCCGCACCGCGGCGTCGTTCCGGTCCACGGAGTACTCGCGGACGGCGTCGAGCTCCAGCACCACCCGGACCACGCCGGGCGCGTACTGGGAGTAGCGCACGTTCACGATGCCCGCGCGGTTCAGCCCGTCGTACGCGGCGCGCATCGCCGGGGAGAGCCGGGCGCCGGTCAGGTCGAGCACCAGGCGGGCGGGATTGGCGAGCGTGAAGTCGCGGACCGACACCGCACCGCTCACGTCAATGACGAGATCGGCGCGGCCGGGAGCCGAGACCACGCTCACCGCGGTCACCTCGGCGTCGGGCGGCAGGGCCGCGGCGACGGAGGGCGCGGCCAGCAGGGCTGCCGCGAGGACGAACCGGACGAGACGGATCATTGGTACTCAACCTCCCGCTTGGGCAGGGACAGGGTCTCCTGCCGCTCGAAGCCGAAATCCTCGATGCTGAAGAGCACGTCACGCTGGCGAACCGACACCACGCTCAGCCGGCCGGCACGGTCGCCGGGCTTCATGCTGTAGCGCTTCCCGCTGACCCGGTCCCGCAGCACGGCCACGCTCCGCGCGGGGCGGGCGCCGTCGTAGTAGATCCCCAGCAACTGCAGGTCGCTGAACTCGGGGCCGATGCTCTCGGCGTCGAGCAGCGAGACGAAGGGGTCCCGGCCGCCGCCGCCGTAGGCGAAGGTCTCGCGCCGGACCCGGTCGCTTCCCAGGCCGGCGGTGTCGAGCGGCGCCGGGGCGGCCGCCCGGGCGCGGCGCACGCTGTCGCGCACCGCCTGGACGTTCACCGCCGCGTCGGCGTCCACCGCGGTCCCGGCATCGGCCGGCGCCACGTCGTCGCCCCCGCACGCGGCGGCGCCGAGCAGCAGGCAGAGCCCAAGGGCAAGGTCACGCGTCACTGGGCCGGCCCTCCCGCCGTGTCCGACTTCACGTAGGTCCGCACCTGGAACTGCGCCTGGAGCATCGCGCCGGTCGTGTCGCCCAGCGCCTTCGCCTTCGCGGCCTCGGCCGGTCCGACCTGCACCTGCACCGGCACGATGATCCGCGGCAGGCTCGCCACGTCGGCCATGAACTGGCCGATCTGGTCGTACCGGCCGATCACCGCCATCGCGTACTTCTGGGTCGAGAAGGGCATCGGCCCCGCCTCCTGCGGCAGCGGGGCGACCTGCGAGAGCGTCACGCCGCGGATCCGCGCCCGGGTGCTGATCGCGTCGAGCAGGTTCGGCACCTCGCTCCGCTCCGGCACCAGCCGGCGGAGCAGCTGCAGGCTGGCACGGTACGTCTCGACCCGCTGGCGCAGGTCCTCGGCCGTGCCCTTCGCCAGCTCCTGCTTGGCGGTGTCGATCTGCGCCTCGTAGGTGGCGATCGTGTCCTTGATGGCCTGGACCCGGGCGCGGCGCGCCTGCAGGCCGTGGATCCCCAGCATCTCGATGCCGGCGCCGGTGTAGAAGGCGTAGACCGCCAGCACGGCCAGCAGCGCCAGCAGGATCGGCGTACTCCGGGAGGTGGTGGCCATCGTTACCTCACCGATTCGCTGAGGGGAACGGTCCGGATGTACGCGGAGTCGGCCCGTTCGAAGGTGGCGCGGATCTCGAAGGCGGTGACCGCCCGCTCCTTCTCCACGACCGTCTCGGCGGAGAGGGCGGTGACCCCCGAGAGCCAGGGCGACGCCTCCAGCTCCCGCAGGAACCGGGTGAACGCCTGGATGTCCACGGTCCGGCCCTCCACCAGCACCTCGGTGCGCGGCACCGGGACGGCCCCGCCGACGGTGTCCGCCGGCGTGATGACCCGGGGCTGCGCCGCCACGTTCGTGAGCCAGGTGTAGGCCGGCAGGGCGCGCGCCACCTCGTCCAGCACGTGGGCCCAGACGTAGCGCTCGCCGTCCACCTGGCGGATGGTGCTGATCTGCGCCAGCACCGAGTCCCGGATGAGCTCCTCGCGCCGCTTGGCGGCGACGAAGTTCCGGAACCGCTCGTGCTCGGCGCGGGTTTCCTCCAGCCGCGGCTCGAGCGTGCCCAACTGCCGCTGGCCCAGCAGCCAGGCGCCGCCGAGGAAGAGCAGGGCCAGGACCCACGCCCCGCCCGCCAGCAGCATCATCGGGTCCTGGACCGTCGTGCCGAGCGCCTTGAACCGATCGCCGAGCCCCGCGAGGGGGTTCGTGCCGGCGCGCTTGCGCTTGAGGCCTGGACGCAGGTTGATCTCGATCATGGGCGAACCGGGGCCGGGGTCAGGCGGCCTGCCGCAGCGCGAGGCCGATCGGCAGCATGAGGAGCGGGGCGAGTTCGTCGGGGTTGTGCAGGTCCCACACGCCCTCGGCCACCTGGAGGCGCTCGAGCGGATTGGCGGACTGCACCGGCAGGCGGAGGCGGTCCGCGAGGACGCGGTTGAGCCCGGGGATGCGGGCCCCGCCGCCGATGGTGTAGAGCCGGGAGAGCCCCGCGGCCGACCGGCTGGCCGACTGCAGGAACGCCGCGGCCCGCTCGATGCCGATGGCGATCTCCTCGCCGCGGCTCGCCAGCACCGGGTCCAGCGCGTCGGTCCGCTCCTGCCCGCGAAGGAGCCGCTCGGCGTCGTCCGCCGACATCCCGCGCTCCCGCTGCAGGTCCTCGCGGAACCGGCGGGTGCCCACCGGGATGTCCCGGGTGAGCAACGGCACGCCCTGTTCCACGATGTTCACGTTGGTGACTTCGTGCCCGATGTTCACCAGGCCGACCACGCCCGACATCGCCTCCGGATGGTTGAACTCGAAGGCGTTGTGCAGGGCGAAGGCGTCCACGTCGATGACCGAGGGCTCGAGGCCCACGTCGGCGAGGAGCGCCATCTTGTTCTCGATGAGCTCGCGCTTGGCCGCCACGAGCAGGACCGACATCTGCAGGGTGTCGCCCTCGGGGTCGAGGATCTGGAAGTCGAGCTCCACGTTGTCCATGTCGAACGGGACGTGCTGCTCGGCCTCCCAGCGGATCACCTCGCGCGCCTCCGGCTCCTTCATCCGGTCCATCGCGATGCGCTTGACGATCACGTCGCGGCCGCCCACGGCGGTCACGACCTGCCTCGCCTTCACCCCCGCCGAGGCGAGGAGCCCCCGGACCGCGTCGGCCACCAGGCCGGGGTCCATCACCTCGCCCTCGACGATCGCGTCGTCCACCACCGACGCGTAGGCGACCCGGGTCAGGACCGGCTCCCCGCTGCCGTGGTTGATCACGACCAGCTTGATGAGCCCGCTCCCGATGTCCAGGCCGACGGTCGTCCGCTTCCGCCCGAAGAGCGCCATAGGTTCCCGCTGGAGAGGTCGAATTGGGGAGGTGGGCTCGGCTACGCTACCACCCACCCGGGGTTTTGTCAAGCTACTACAGCGCTTGAACTTAGCGCCGCAAGTCACACCCGAAAAAGGAGTTGCCGGACCGAAAAACACCCTTCGACGCGAGTGCCCGGGGCCGGATCGTGCAGCCAGGTCCCGGAGGCGTCGGATCACCGGGCAGTAGGGCAACCGATGTGCCAGCCGGTGCAGCGACAGTGCAACTCGTTGTCAGCAGTGACGTTACCGGTGGCGACCGAGCCGGGAAAGCGTTCGGAGGCAACGACTTGGGTCGCGCAATCGCAAGGTTCCCTCTCGCGTTGCACGGCCTTTCCGGAGATGCGGGACGGGCCCGGGCGCTTTCGCGCCCGGGCCCGTCCGGTTGATTCCAACCCCGTGCGGGGCGTGAACTTGGGCTGACTATTGCACCACGTTGACCCAGCTCCGGGTGCGAAGCGGCATCGGGAGCGAGGCCCCCTGCACCGCCTTCTGGATGGCGCACGCGGAGTAGGTGATATCCACATTGCCGCCGATCGAGTTGTCCTCGGTGATGCTCTCCGCGAGGAGGGCGCCCCAGATCTTGTTGCCGGTGCCGGCGATCTTGATCGAGCCCCGGACCAGGATGATCCCGTTCCACTCGAAGCCGCCGTTGAGCTCGAGGTCGCCGTCCACCAGCAGCGTGCCCTGGCCCCGGGAGTTGGACGCCATCTTGGTCCGGCTGCCGGTGCCGTGCACCACGGGGAAGTAGCCGATGCAGGGAGCGACGTAGGCCAGCGGCGCGCGGCGCGGTTCGCCCATGTTGAGCTCGGAGTCGCGGTCGCACTTGGTCGGGTCGGTGGGCTCGACGATCGGCGTGAACGAGTACGGCGTGCTGAGCGGGAGCCCCTTCACGTTGTCCTGCGCCGCGAGCGTGTTGTAGGTGTAGTCCAGGTAGTTCTGGAACGTCTCCGACGTGATGGTCGGGTCGTTGTCCACGTACGGCACCGGCGAGCCGGAGACGTTGTCCAGGTCGCCCGTGCCGACGCCGGTGCCGGTGGAGCTCCGGACGCCCACGACGTCGTCGAGGTTGTCGGCCCGGGTCGGGTCGCAATCGTCCCAGCCCGACGGGTTGTCGTTGATCCCGGTGACGCTGAAGGCGTTGCCGTTGAACTTGACCGGGTCGGTGACGGTCACGGCGGCGTTCACGCTGAGCGTGGGCCGGGCGAGGCGCATGAAGCCCGCCACGGTCCGCTCCGCGAGCACGGTGCCGCCGGCGCCGAGCTTCCGGCCGGTGGACTCGACCAGGAACATCGACTGGTTGAACCGGGTGACCCGGTCGGAGTACTCCACGTTGCTGCCGGCGCCGCCGAGTTGCACGGTGCCACCGAGGATGGCGGACCCGGTGCCGATCCCCATCTCGTTGAAGACCATCACGTCCCAGTCGTCGATCCGCTCCACCAGCCCCGCCTCCGCCGCCTCCTGGGCGGCCGAGGCGTGCAGCGCGGCCTGGCTCGACTGGAACTCCAGCCGGCCCACCAGCACGGTGCCGGCCACCAGGGCGCCGATCACCACCATCGCGAAGACGGCGAGCACGAGGGCCACCCCCCGCTCGTTCCGAAGATCCGGCGTGCGCAGCATCGGTTTCTCCCTCCTACGGACGGAGCGCGTTGCGGAGCGCCACCCGGGTGACGAGCGAGTCCACCTTGATTGCCAGGGCGCCGCGATCGGTGCGGGCCACCGGGGAGGCCGTCTCCCCGCGGAGCGTGATCTCCACCACCCGGATGTCCTTGTAGCGGGCGAGGTCCCCCGCGTTGATGACCTGGTTGTCGCGGTCGAGGTAGCGGAGCGCGAAGCCGTCGGCCGCGCGGAGCGGCCCCAGCACCGGCTGGGGCGCCACCTCGCCCCCGGTGAACGACTGGGCCCCCAGCCACCAGCGGCCGTCGCTCTGGTAGAGCGAGTACTCCATCACCTCGTAGAACCGCACCGGGCTCCCGTTCCGGATCCGGGTGGCGATCGGCATCCCGTTCCCGCTGTTGGACGCCGGGTCCTCGAAGGCGGTGTTGGGATCGAGCTGCCTGAGCTGGAGCGCAGGCTCGCCGTCGGGGCAGGTCTCCATCCGGATCTCGTTCGTGCTGAACGGGGTCCACTGGTCGTCGCTGCCGCGGTCCAGCTCGTTCTCGGTGAAGAGGAGGAGGCTGTCCCGCGTGGTCGGGTTCCGGTAGCCGATGACCGGCAGCCGGAGGAGGATCGCCTCCTCCGAGTAGTCCCCGCACATGATCGCCCAGCCCCGCATCACCCGGATGGTGATCCGGTCGGCCCGGGCATCGAGGATGTCCGGCACCTCGGTGCCGTCGGGGGCGTGGTCGTACCCGATCTCCCGCAGCTCGGCGGGCAGGAGCAGCGCGCCGGTGCGCATGCTCGCCTGCAGGTCGGTCTGCTGGGCCTGCGCCCGGGACACTCGCTGGGTGGTCATCACCATCCGGGTGATCGCGAGGCCCACGACCCCGGCCAGGATGATGCCGATCAGCAGCTCCACCAGGGTGAAGCCGGCGCGGCCGCGGGTCAGTCGCATAGGATCCTCGTCCGCAGGGTGTCGGTGCGCACCCGCCCCGGCGGCACCCGGTAGGTGACGTACACCTCCACCGGCCGCGCGTCGTCGGTGCTGTTCTCCACCAGCCAGCTCAGGCTCACGCCCTGCCGCTGCTCCACCCCGGCGGAGCTCCTGAACCGGGTCGAGGTGCAGCGCGGGCTGGTGGCGTTGGCGTACGAGCGGAGCCGCTCCAGCTGCTCCTCCGCCACCTGCGCGGAGATCGTGGCGGTGCGCCCCCGGCCGATGATCCGGCTCACCACGGCGCTCGAGCTCGCGAGCGCGAGCACGCCCGCGCCCAGCACGACCACCGCGATCAGCACCTCGATGATGGTGAACCCGCTCCTCGGCGTCCTGGTCACTCGACCCTCCCGTAGCGGGTGACGACGACACTCCTGCTCTGGCCCGCGTGGCTCACGGCAAGCTCCACCGTCTCATCGCCGCCCGGGATGACCACCGTTCCGGTGGGCAGGAAGACCAGCGTGGCCGGGCCGGCGTAGGTGAGCCCGCCCCGCTGCATCACCTGCTCGCTCACCCCCACCGCCTGCCAGACGCCCCCGGCCTGCAGCTCGATCCAGGCGCTGTCCTGGGTGACCTGGAGCCGCGCCGGCGCGCCGCGGACCAGGGCCCGCGCCCGGGTCTGGTTGGCCAGGTTCGCCAGCGCGCTCCGGCCGTCCCGCACCGCCACCCCGTCGGCGAACTGCCGCATCCGCGGGAAGGCAAGCGCCGTCAGCGCGCCGATCACCACGATGGCGATCAGCATCTCGATCAGGGTGAAGCCACGGCGCCCTGCCCCGCGCGTTCCAGTCATCCGTCCCCCCGGGGATCTGCGGCCACCACTGGGCCGGCGTACTCTCGAATCCGTTTACAAGTCCCGTACCACTTCGCAATGCATTGCCCAGCATTGACTTGTGATTCCAGACCGGCCCGGGTTCCTGCAATCAATTGCACCCGGCGCGGAGAATTGCAGTCCGACTGTCCGACTGCCCGTCTAGCTCAACCCGTACTTCCTGATCTTGTAGAACAGCGTCCGGAGACTCACGCCGAGCTGTTGCGCCGCCTCCCGCCGGTTCCCCCCGGCGAGGGCCAGGGCGCGCCGGATGACGGTGGCCTCCACCGCCTCGACCTCGCCCTTGAGGTCCACCCCGTCCGGGCTCTTGCCGTTCCCGCCGTGCGCCGCGCCCAGGTCGAAGTCGTCGGCGTCGAGCCGGTCGCTGCCGGAGAGGGTGGCGGCGCGCTCGAGCGCGTTCCGGAGCTCCCGCGCGTTGCCCGGCCAGGAGTGCTCGCGGAGCCGCGCGAGGGCACGGGGGGTGAGGCTCACCGGCCGGCCGAGGCGCCGCGCCGCTTCCTGGGCGAAATGGGTGATGAGCGCCGGCACGTCCTCGGGCCGCTCGCGGAGCGGGGGGAGGTGGAGCCGGATCACGTTGAGCCGGTAGAACAGGTCCTCCCGGAAACCGCCCTGCCGGACCGCTTCCTCCAGCGGGCGGGCGGTGGCGGCCACCACCCGGGCGTCCACCGAGCGGGTGCGCTGGTCGCCCACCCGCCGGATCTCGCCGTCCTCGAGCACCCGGAGGAGCTTGGCCTGGAGCGCCGGGGGAAGGTCGCCGATCTCGTCGAGGAAGAGGGTCCCCTCGTCGGCCGCCTCGAACAGGCCGGGGCGGTCCTGCGTGGCGCCGGTGAAGGCGCCGCGCACGTGCCCGAAGAGCTCCGACTCGAGCAGGTTCTCCGGGATCGCGGCGCAGTTGACGGCGACGAACGGCGCCTCGCTCCGCGGGCTCATCCGGTGCACCGCGCGCGCCAGCACTTCCTTGCCGGTGCCGCTCTCGCCGGTGATCAGCACGGTGCTGTTCGAGCCCGCCGCCCGTCCCGCCAGCTCCAGCAGCTTCCGCATCGCGGGGCTCTCGGCGACGACGTCGTCCTTCACCAGGCCGGTGCCGATGGTGGCCCGGAGGCTCGCCACCTCGCGACGGAGCCGCTCGCGTTCCTGGGCCTTCCGGAGCGTGAGGGTCACCTCGTCCGGCCGGAACGGCTTGTGGAGGTAGTCGTAGGCGCCCTCGCGCATCGCCGCGATGGCCGCGTCCTCGTTGCCGTACGCGCTCATCATCAGCACCAGCGCCTCGCCGCCCGCGGCCCGGTAGCGCCGGAGGAAGGTGAGGCCGTCCATCCCCGGCATCCGCACGTCGCAGAGCACGGCGTCGAAGGCCTCCGCCCCCGCCCGCTCCAGCGCGCGCGCCGGGTCGCCCTCGGCGGCGCAGGTGTGGCCCGCCTCGCCCAGCAGGAGGGCCAGGGACTGGCGCAGGCCCGGGTCGTCGTCCACGATGAGGATCCGCATCACGCTCGGTCAGGCCGCCGGGAGGAAGACCTTGAATACCGCGCCGCCCTCGCGCGCGCGGTCCACCCACACCAGGCCCCCTGCGCCGTCCACGGCGCGCTGCACGATCGCGAGGCCGAGGCCGGTGCCCTGGCCCGGCGGCTTGGTGGTGAAGAACGGGTCGAACACCCGCTCCCGCGCGTCATCGGGCACGCCGGTGCCCTCGTCCGCGACGTAGAGCACGATCCCCGGCGCGCCGGGAGCGAGGTCGCCGCGCCACGGCCGGCGCCCCGGGCGGGTGCGGGCGCCAGCGGCCACGCTGTTGCCGACGGGCGCGTCGCCGGCGCGCGCCTCCTCGAGATGGCGGGGCTGGAGGGCGCGGGCCACCGTTCCCACCCAGACCCGCCCTTCGGGCGCCGCGTCACGCGCGTTGAGCAGCAGGTTCACCACGACCTGTTCCAGCGCGGAGCGGTCGGCGCGAACGCCGGGGAGCCCGGGCTCGAGCGCCACCTGCAGCCGACCGTTGGGGAAGATCCCCTGGTCGCGCAGGTACCCGATGCCCCGCGCCACCGCCTCGTTCACGTCCACCGGCCCGACCCCCGGCTTGGGCCGGCTGTAGTCGAGCAGGCTCTCGACGATCCGGTCGATCCGCTCGATCTGGCAGGCCATCGCGGCGGCGAGGTCGGCGGTCGGGCCGTCGGACGGTCGGGCCGTCGGACGGCCGGACCGACTGTCCGACGGCTCGACTGCCCGACTGCGGAGCACCTCCACGTAGTTCGCCAGCGCGCCGAGGGGGTTCCGGATCTCGTGCGCCACGCCGGCGGCGAGCTGCCCGATGCCGGCGAGCTTCTCGGCCCGGACCAGGTGGCTCTGCGCGTCGAGGAGCTGGCTGGCCATCGCGCCGAACCGCTCGCCCAGGTGCGCCATCTCCGCGGTGTCGTAGCGGGGCGGCTCCTCGTCGGCGGCGCCGGCGGCAAGCCGGTCCGCCTGGGCCGACAACTCGTCGAGGGGCCGGATCACCACGCGGCGGAGCAGGTGGGCGCCGAAGAGGACGAACACCAGGGTGCTGCCGAGCCAGAGGGCGAGGAGCGGGACGAGCGGGTTGAGCGCCGCGCCGTCGCCGGCCTGGTTCGCGGCGTCGGTCACGATGTAGGTGGCGAGCCCCGCGATCAGCACCCCGCTGGACGTCAGGAAGCCGAGCCCCAGCAGGAGCTCGGTCTTGAGCGAGGGACGGGCGGAGCCAGGAGGCACGGGTGTCGCTCCGCCGGGCGGCCCCGGGCAGGCCGGGGCCTCCCGGATGGGTCAGGTGCAGGCGATCAGGCCGTCCAGGGCCGCCGGGGCCACCGGGGCCGCAGTTCCGACGAAGACCGCGCACGTCCTGCTGGTCATCGCCGGCATCGCCGCGGTGGCGCTCCAACCGCCCGGCACCGCCTCGGTGATCGTGATCACGACGCCGCTGGACGGGCTGTAGGCCAACTGCAGGCTCGGCACCGCGCCGCCGTAGTAGGCCTGGAAGTCGGCGGAGTACGCCTCCTGCGCCGTCATCATGTTGCGCAGGTCGCCCTTCAGCTTGGCGAGGTAGGCCTTCTCCTTGGTGGCCGCGAACTTCGGGACGGCGATGGACGCCAGCACCCCGATGATGACCACCACGATCAGGAGCTCGATGAGCGTGAAGCCGGCCCGGGCGTCCTGACGCTGATTGCAGTGTTCGGACCTGGCGAACATCGTGAGCTCCTTCCCTTCCCGTTTCGAGTTCCCGTTGGGGGCCAGGCGAACGGGCGGCGACCCGAAGACCGCCGCCCGTGAGCCTGCAGGGTGCGTCCGCCTAGTTGCAGCGGGGCTCGCCCTCGACGGTGGCCGGGGCCAGGACGGCGGCGTTGATGAAGATCGCGCACTTCCGGCCCGTGAGCTGCGCGTGGGTCGCCGTGGCGCTCCAGCCGCCCGGCACGGCGGTCGCGGCGACGGTCACGCCGGTGGACGGCGCGTAGATCGTCTGAGTACCGACCTTGAAGCCACCAGCGGTATTGTCCCCGGTCCACGCGAAGTACGCCGGCGGGTTCTGGTCGGCCAGGTAGGCCTCCTGGGCCGTCGCCAGGTTCCGCAGGTCCGACTTCATCGACGCGAGGTACGCCTTCTCCTTCGTCGCAGCGAACTTCGGAATCGCGATCGCGGCCAGAATGCCGATGATCACGACCACGATCAGAAGCTCGATCAGGGTGAAGCCCTTGCGGTTCATCATGCTGTCCTCCAAAGGTGGAAACTCGTGGCCACTGATCGTGGTCCGCACATCGGGAAATGACTCCCGGCAGGGGGAAAGGCAACGGGTGTGCCACTCCGGGGCACACGGCGTAACTTATTTGGTGGCAACGAATTGACCACTTATGCACCATCCTGCGCCTGGTCCCGGCCCCTCCCCGGCTCAAGGATTTTGCAAGACCGGGCCGGTCCCGGGGGCTCCCGGTCACGCAAACGGGCGCCCGACCCCGCGCCCGTCCCCGGTCGGACCGTCCGACTGTCCGACTGTCCGTCTGTCCGTCTGTCCGCCACCTACCCCC
This sequence comes from uncultured Gemmatimonadales bacterium, assembly GCA_963717315.1. Taxonomy (GTDB): domain Bacteria; phylum Gemmatimonadota; class Gemmatimonadetes; order Gemmatimonadales; family GWC2-71-9; genus JAICEH01. Next base: position 12,837 of record CAVQWA010000105.1, on the reverse strand, counting down.
CCACCCCCGCCTGCTGTTCCTCGTACCGGCTCAGCTTCCGGTAGAGGGTGGACGGATCGATGCCCAGCACCTCGGCCGCCCGGGTCTTGTTTCCCCCCTCCGCCTGGAGCACGTACATTATGTACGCCCGTTCCACCACGTCGAGGTTGGGGTTGGCGTAGGTGCGCTCGGTGACGAACGGCTCCTTCCGCGGCCGGGTGATCCGGTCGGGCAGCGCCGAGGGCTCGATCAGGTCGCCCCGGGTCATCACCACGGCGTGCTCCAGGGCGTTCTCCAGCTCGCGCACGTTGCCGGGCCAGTCGTAGACCATCACGGCGTCGAGGGCGTCGCTCGAGAGCGCGCGCGGCGCCAGCCCCCGCTCCTCCGCCATCCGCTGCAGGATCCCCTCCACCAGGAGCACGACGTCGTCCCGCCGGTCCCGGAGCGCGGGCAGCTCCAGCTCGATCACGTTGAGCCGGTAGAAGAGGTCGGGACGGAAGCGGCCCCGGCGGATCTCCTCCTCGAGGTCGCGGTTGGTGGCGGCGATGATCCGGACGTCCACCGGGATGGTCTCGGTGGCGCCGACCGGGATCACCTCCCGCTCCTGCAGCACCCGGAGGAGCTTCACCTGCAGCGAGGGGGGCATCTCGCCCACCTCGTCGAGGAAGAAGCTCCCGCCGCGGGCGGCGGCGAAGAGCCCCTGCTTGTCCCGCACCGCGCCGGTGAACGACCCCTTCACGTGGCCGAAGAGCTCGCTCTCCAGGAGGTTCTCCGGGAGGGCGCCGCAGTTGATGGAGAGGAAGGGCTTCGCCGCCCGGGCGGAGCGCTCGTGGATGTAGCGGGCCACCACCTCCTTGCCGGTGCCGCTCTCCCCGGTGATGAGCACCGTGGAGTCGGTGGGCGCCACCTGCTCGGCGAGGCGGAGGGTCTCCAGGAAGCGGCGCGACTTGCCGAGCGGCCGGGTGGCCCGGCCGGAATCGGCCCGGCCGCCCCTGATCTCGCTCCGGAGCTGGGTGTTCTCCACCCGGATGGCGCGGAACTCGCCGGCCTTCCGCACGATGGCGAGGAGCTCGTCGTTGGAGAACGGCTTCTGGATGTAGTGGAAGGCGCCGGCGTTCACCGCCTGGATGGCGGTCTGGAGCGAGGCCTGCGCGGTCATCAGGATGACCGGGGTCATCGGGTCGAGATCCTTGACCGCGGCGAGGATGTCGAGCCCGGTGACCTGCGGCATCCGCACGTCGCTGATGACGATGTCGGGCTGGGCGGTGCGGAGCGCCTCGAGGCCCGCCTTGCCGCCCTGGGCCACCGTGACCTCGTAGCCCTCCTTCCGGAGGAGGATCCGGAGGGTGTCGAGGATGCCGGTCTCGTCGTCGATGACCAGCACCGTGGGCTTCTGCCGCATCGTCGTCATGCCACGCTCCACTTGACCGGAAAATACACCGTGAACGTCGTCCCCCGCCCGGGGGCGGAGTCCACCAGGATGAGGCCGCGGTGCGCCTCGACCGCGCGCTGCACCACCGCGAGCCCGAGGCCGGTGCCGCCGGGGCGGCCGGTGACGAACGGCTCGAACAGCCGGTCGCGGATCTCGGCGGGGATGCCGGGGCCGTCGTCCTGCACCCGGAGCCGGGCCGCCGGGCCGAGCGAGGCGGGGGCCTCGCCGTTCCGCGCCGGAGCCACGTCCACCGTGATGCGGGTGGGGCCCTGCGCCGCCTGCGCCGCGTTGAGCACGAGGTTTCCCACCACGCGATGGAGCAGGTCGTCGTCGCCGTCCATCAGCAACCGCTCGCCGGTCACCGTGACCTCGACCTCCTCGCCGCAGTCGGGATGCTCCCCCATCAGCCGGGCGGCCGCGGAGGCCAGCTCGTGGAGGTCCACCGTGGCGTACTCGTGCGCCCGCACCCGGGCGAAGTCGAGGAACTCGGTGAGGATCCGGCTCAGCCGGTCGCTCTCCCGCACGATCAGCCCGGCCAGCACCTGCTCGTCCTCGTCCTCCCGGTTCGACCGCGCGAGCTGCTCCACCGAGCTCCGGATCGAGGCGAGCGGGTTCCTGATCTCGTGCGCCAGCGACGCGCTCAGCGAGGCCACCGCCTCGAGCCGCTCGGCCCGGAGCCGGAGCTCCTGGAGCTGCTTCGACTCGGAGATGTCGGTGAAGAGCGCCGTCACCGAGGGCGGCTGCCCCGGCTCCGGCTCGAAGACGGTGGTGGTGAGGCCGATCTCCACCACCCGGTCGCCGTCCACGATGGTGCCCTCGCCCCGGTTCACCCGCCGGCCGGAGCGGATCCCGGCGGCCAGCGCGGCCCAGAGCTCGGAGCAGCGGCTCTTCACCTGGTCGAGCACCGGGGCCCCCAGCCCCGCGTCAGGGTCGAGCCCCAGGAGTTTCGCCCCGGTCTCGTTCAGGAAGGCGAGCCGGCCCTTGCCGTCCACCGTCAGGATGCCCGAGTGGATGTTCCGCAGGATGTCGTCCGCCTCGAGCCGCACCCGGCGGAGCTCGCTCTGGAGCGAGGCCTGCTCGAGGGTGGCCTGCTGCAGCCGCTGGCCCAGCAGCGCCACCACCAGGAACACCACCAGGAACACCGCCACCTGGCCCCACGCGGCCACCGGCACCGGCCCCGGCTGCCAGAGGAACGCATCGGCCAGGTGCAGCGCCACGGCGAGCACCGCCACCGCCAGCCCGGCCCCGAACGGGAGGAGCACCGCGTAGACCGCGATCACCAGCACGAAGAGCGCGGGGAAGACGCTGCCCGGCCCCCCGGCGAAGTGCGCGAGGAGTGCGACCAGCCCGAGGTCCACCAGCGCCTGGATCCGGAGGAACCATCCCGACGGCTCGGCCCCCTTCACCAGCACCACCCACGAGCCGTAGGCAGTCACGGTGAAGGCCAGGAGCACCGCCGCGCTCACCCCGAGGGAGAGGTCGGGGGTGTCGGCCCAGAGAATCGCCGCCCAGAGCAGGATCCCGACGGCGAGCGCCAGCCGCGCGGCGAAGAGCCACGAGACGATGACGCGCGGCGACGGGAGGGCGCGGGACGCCTCGGTCATCGGACTCCGGGGGAAGGGCGGTGGCGGCGTGGAAGTCGCGCGCCGTCACGAAGATAGGAACTTGTGGAAGGCGCGGGCAAGGACGGGGTTGCTCCCGGGAGCCGGCCAGGGGAGGTTTGGAGTCGCGAGACGAGAGTCGCGAGTCACGAGTCACGAGTCGCTAGACGACCCCGTTCCCTGTTCCCCGCTCCCCTCTCCCCTCTCCCCTCTCCCCGTCGTGTTCACTCCCGCCACCTTCCGCTTCCTCCGCACGCTCCGGCGCAACAACCGCCGCGAGTGGTTCGAGGCGCACCGCGCCGAGTGGGAGACCGCGGTGCGGGACCCGTTGCGCGAGCTGGTCGAGGAAGTGGACGCCCGGCTCGCCACCCGCCTCCCGGAGATCGTCGGCGACCCGAAGGCGTCCATCTTCCGGATCCACCGGGACGTCCGGTTCTCCCCCGACAAGTCGCCCTACAAGACCTGGGCGGCGGCCTGGTTCTTCCACCGGGACGCCGGGCGCCAGGTGGGCACGGAGGGGAACGGCGGGGCCGGGTTCTACTTCCACCTCGAGCCGGGTCATTCGCTCCTGGGCGGCGGGCTCTGGATGCCCCCGAAGGACCAGCTCGCCCGGCTCCGGGACGCGCTGGTGGAGGACCACCGGCCCTTCGCGGCGATCGTGGACGCCCCCGCCTTCCGGCGGCGCTTCGGCCGGCTGGACGAGGAGGCGATGCTGGTGCGGCTCCCCCGCGGCTACGCGCCGGGGCACCCGGCGGAGCGCTGGCTCCGCTACCGGTCGTTCACCGCGGGGCGGGCGCTGGCCGCGGCCGAAGTGACCGGATTAAAGCTAGCTGACCTGCTAGCTAGAGACTTCGAGCGGATGGGGCCGTTCGTGCGGTGGCTCAATGCCGCGGTGGGATTCCTCCCCGCGGGGCGGCGGTGAGCGCCGAGGGAGTGCGCCTGGACAGGTGGCTCTGGGCCGCGCGGTTCTGGAAGACCCGCTCGCTGGCCGCGGAGGCGATCGACGGCGGCAAGGTCGAGGTGAACGGCGAGCGCGCCAAGCGCGCCCGGCAGGTCCACGCGGGCGACGAGGTGCGGGTGCGCCAGCCGCCGTACGACCACGTCGTGATCGTGCGGGGCCTGGGCGAGCGGCGCGGGCCGGCGAGCGAGGCGGCCCTGCTCTATGAGGAAAGGCCGGAGTCGGTGGAGCGCCGCGCCGCGATCCGCCGCCAGCTCGCGGCACTCCCCCCGCCGGCGCCGGGCCGCCCCACCAAGAAGGACCGCCGCGAGATCCGCCGGCTGAAAGGGGACGAATAGCGCTGGCTCGAACCCGGGGCCGACGAGCCCCGCCTCCCTTCTGGCCTGGCGTGGATCGGGCACCTCCCCCCGCCCGCTCGATCGCGAAGCCGTTCTCCCACGCATACAGCCCGAGCTGCCGCACCGTCATCAGCTCGCGGTACCCGAAGTTCATCCGGTCGGCCACGATGGTGCAGAACGCCCGCCCCCAGGAACGGGTAGCGGCGCCTGCCTGCTCCGCCGGGTGTCCGGCTGGGGGTGCGCTCGAACTCGCCGATCCGGTGCACGGGGTCCTCCGGCCCGCGGTGCATCAAGTCTGGCGGCTCCGCCCGGTCCTTCCTATCGTTGGGCACCCCCCAGAGCCCCCAGCCCAGGTGACCGGACCGGCCGACGACCTCCGCTGTCCCGACGACGAGGGGCGCCAGTTCCGCGACGGCGTCTATCGTCCCCTCCCCGAGGCGGACCTCCCGGTCGCGCCCGACGCGCCCCGCTTCCCCGACCGGGGGCACGGCCCACCCTTCCGGCTCTGGAACGAGGTGCCCCGGGTCCCGCGGCTCCGCCACCTGTTCGGGCCCTCGGCGGTGGCCGTCGGGATGGGGCTCGGCGCCGGCGAGCTCCTCCTCTGGCCCAACCTGGTGGTCACGAACGGCTTCTCGATCTGGTGGCTGTTCTGGGTGGGGGTGCTGACCCAGTTCGTGGTGCTGGTGGAGATCGAGCGCTGGACCCTCGCCACCGGCGAGTCGGTCTTCGGCGGGATGAGCCGGCTCGACCGGCCCGGAGTCTGGCCCTGGTTCTTCGCCCTCATCGGGCTCCTCGGGATGGCGTGGCCCGGATGGGCCAGCCAGTCGGCCGAATTCGCGAGCGCCATCGTCCGCGCCTCCACCGGCCGGGACGTGGCCTGGCAGCCGGTGGCGCTCCTGATGATCGCGGGGTGCTGGGTCGGGCTCGCGGCCTCCCGCGTGGTCTACAACGCGCTCGAGCGGTTCGAGCTGCTCCTCGTCGCGACCTTCTTCCCGCTCCTCCTCGTGGTGCTCCTGGTGGTACAGGTGGCGCCCGAGCATCTCCTCGCCCTCGCCCGGGGGGCGGCCTCCGTCGGCACGGCGCCCGAAGCACTCCTCACCGGCGCCCAGTTCCCCACCCTGCTCATCGCCGTCGCCTACGCCGGCTCCGGCGGCACCCTCCTCCTGGCCCAGTCGCTCTGGATCCGTGACAAGGGCTTCGGGATGGCGGCGTACCAGGGCCGGATCGCCGGGCTCCGCGGCGAGAACGAGCCGGTGAGCGAGACCGGCTACGTGTTCGACCCCGAGACCCCGGGGGCGCTGGAACGGTTCCGCCTCTGGGTCAGGCTCTCGCGCCAGGAGCTCTTCTGGCTCTTCGTGGTGCTCATCATCCTGAGCGTCGTGGTGACCACGCTCGTGGCGGCCGCCACGCTGGGCACGGGAGAGCCCTCGTTCGCGGGCCGGATGAGCGAGATGGTGCAACGGCAGGCGGCGGTGCTGCGCGAGACCGGTGGCCGGACGCTCCCGGTGCTCTTCCTCCTCGGCGGCACGCTGGTGCTCTTCTCCACCCAGCTCGGCGTGATGGACACGATCACGCGCATCGCGGGCACCGTCTTCCACGAACGGTTCGGCCGCCGCACGCGATTCTGGACCCTCAAGCGCACCTTCCTCCTCTTCCTCTCGGCGTTCAGCCTCGCCTCGATGGCGATCGTCTGGGTATCCTGGAGGGGCGGCGCCGGCCTCGACCAGCTCCAGCCCGACTTCCTCATCCTCGTCGCCGGGCCGTTCACCATCGCCGCGATGTACGCGTTCACCCTGGTGGTGGGCGTGATGAACGTGCGCCGCCTGCCGGCCGCGCTCGCCCCGGCCTGGTGGGAGCGGGCAGGACTCCTCTGGGCCGCCATCCTCTGGGGGTGGTTCACCGCGGAGACGGTCGCGCGCATCGCGCTCCGCGCCGCCGGCGCGGCACCGGACGTGATCGAGGCCGCCGCCTGGCACCCGGTCCGTGCCCTCTGCTACCTGCCCTGGCTCGCCTCCCTGGCCTGGTTCGTCCTGGAACTCGGGCGCGGCCGGCGGGCGCCGCGGGAATCCGCCCGGAGCGCGCAGCCGTAGGGATTCCCTTCCCCCTCCCCGGAGTGACCCAGTGAGCTCCCGAACCGGCCTCCCGGCCGTCGCCCTGCTCGCCCTCGCCGCCGCCTGCGGGCACCGCCCGCCCGCCGCGCCGGCACCCGCGCCGCAGGTTGCCCGTCCCGGCGCCACCGCACCCGCGATCACCGAGGCCGACCTCCGCACCCGGCTCGGCATCGTGGCCGACGACTCGATGCTCGGCCGCGAGGCCGGCGGGCCCGGGAGCGTGAAGGGCACCGATTACGTCGCCGCCGAGCTCGCCCGGATGGGCCTCGAGCCCGCGGGGGAGAACGGCACGTACTTCCAGGCCGTGCCGCTGGTCCGGAAGGGCCCGCGTCCCGACGGCTGGCTCCGGGCCGGCGGCCGCGAGCTCCGGCTCGGCGCCGACTACGCCTACCTCGGCGGGCTCGGCCCGATTCCCGTCGGCGACCGGGCGGAGTTCACCGGCGTGGCGGCGGTGTACGGCGGCCGCGTGGGCGACACGCTCTCGGTGATCCCGCCGGAGCAGGCGGCGGGGCGGGTGGTGGTGGTCGGCGCGCCGCGCGGCCCGGACGGCAAGCCGGGGTTCGGGTTCGACCCCCGGCTGCTCCAGCGATATCGCGACGCGAAGGCCGTCGCATTCGCGGTGCTCGACGTGGCGCCGGCCGATCTCCGCGCCTTCCTCACCCGGCCGCAGACCACGCTGGCACGGGAGGGGGCCGGGCCCGGCGCGCCGAAGACCGGGCCGCTCCTCGTCTTCGCCACCGCCGAGGCCGCGTCGGCGATGCTCGGGCGCCCGGTGGAGGGCGCGCTGCCGGGCTTCGCCGGGCAGGCGATGGACGCCCGGCTCGGGATCACCGAGGGGCCGGTGCCCTTCCCCGCCCGGAACGTGGTGGCGGTGCTCCGGGGCTCCGACCCCGCGCGGCGCGGGACCTGGGTCGCGCTCGGCGCCCACAACGACCACGTCGGCACCGCCGCGGCGCCGCAGGACCACGACTCGCTTCGCGCCTTCAACCGGGTGATGCGCCCCCAGGGCGCCGAGGACCAGCCGGGCGAGCCGACCGCGGAGCAGGCGGCGCGGATCCGGGCCATCCTCGACTCCCTGCGCCGCGCGCGGCCGCCGCGGCCCGACTCGGTGTACAACGGGGCCGATGACGACGGCTCCGGCACCGTCGCGCTGCTCGAGATCGCGGAGGCGATGGCGGCGGCCCCGCGGCCGAAGCGCTCGGTGCTGTTCGTGTGGCACACGGCGGAGGAGCTGGGGCTCCACGGGGCGCTCTGGTACACCGACCACCCGACGGTGCCGCGCGACTCGATCATCGCGGCGCTCAACAGCGACATGGTCGGGCGGGGACGGGCGGAGGACACCCCCGGCGGCGGGCCGGGCTACGCGCAGCTCATCGGGTCGCGCCGGCTCTCGACCCAGCTCGGCGACCTCGTGGAAGCGGTGAACCGGGAGGGCGGGCACGGGTTCACCTTCGACTACCAGTTCGACGCGGCGGGCCACCCGCAGCAGTACTACTGCCGGAGCGACCATTACGCCTACGCCCGCTACGGCATCCCGGTCACCTTCTTCACGACCGGGTCGCACACCGACTACCACCAGCTCACCGACGAGCCGCAGTACATCGACTACGCGAAGCTCCGCGGGATGACGCGGCTGATCCACGACATCGCGCTCCGGGTGGCGAACCTCGACGCGCGGCCGGTGGTGGACGGCCCGGTGGCGGGGCCGGACGCGGAGTGCAGGCAGTAGCCGGGCAGTCGGACGGTCGGACCGTTGACCCGACTGCCCGACTACCTGAAGTACATCACCCCACCGCCCGCGGTCCCGGTGACGATCTCCGGCTTCCCGTCGCCGTCGAGGTCCCCCACCGCCGGCGCCGCGTAGGGCTGGGCCGGGAGCGTGAATCCGGCATCGGGCTCGAAGCGGGGCTCGCTGCGGGTGCCGGCGTTCCGGAGGAGCACCACCTTCCCGCTCTCCTCGCCGACCAGCAGGTCGAGGTCGCCGTCGCCGTCGAGGTCCGCCAGGGCCGGCGTGGACCGCCGGCCCACGTCGAGGCCGAGCCACTGGTCGCTCACCGCGGTGAAGGCCGGCGCCGTCCGGGTGCCGTCGTTCCGGAAGTAGTTGAGGGCGCCGCTCGCCTCGCCGACCACCAGGTCGAGGTCCCCGTCGCCGTCGAGGTCGCCGAGGGCGGGCGTGGTGTTGCTGCCGCGGCTGATGCGGACGAAGGCGGAGTCCACCAGGGCGAACGCCGGTGCGCCGCCCGCCATCCCGGCCCCCCGGTACCAGGCCAGCTGGTCGCGCCAGGAGCCGGCGATCAAGTCGGGCACGCCGTCGCCGTCCAGGTCGCCGAACGCCGGCGCCGCGTGGAAGGTGGGCGCGAGCCCGAGCGCGCCGCGCAGCCGGAACGCGGGCGCGCGGGGTCCGCCGGTGTTCTCGAACCAGTACGCCCGTGAGGTCGTGAGGTCGGCGGGATCGATCCTGTTCGCCAGGACGAGGTCGAGGTCGCCGTCGCCGTCGAGGTCGGCGAGCGCCGGGAGGCTTTCGCTTCCCACGTCCACGGTGCGGATGAGCCGCTTCGTCCGCCGGGCGTACTCGCCCGCGCCGGTCCGCTCCAGGTACCAGAGGTTCTCCACGCTGGTGCGGTTCGGCACGTACGCCCCGCCGATCACGCCGACCACGAGGTCGCGGTCGCCGTCCCCGTCGAGGTCGCCGAAGCTCGGCGCATTGTAGCCGCTGGAGGCGATCGGGTCGGCCGGCGGGAAGGGCCGGGGCGTGGACCGGAAGCCCGGCGCGGCGCAGGTGCCGGTGTTCTCGATCAGCAGCAGGCCGGGCTCGAAGAAGTCGCCCCAGAGCAGGTCCTTGTCGCCGTCGCCGTCCACGTCCTCGAACGCGAGGGTGTTGGCGCCGTGCCGCGCGGTGGGCACCATCTGCGCCACGATCGAGATCCCCTCGAACCGCCGCGCGAGCAGCAGGAAGCTCGGCGCCCCGGCCGCGTCGGTGCCCACCTGCTCGTACCGGTCCACGCTGCCGTCGAGCTGGCCGAGGAAGAGGTCGGGCCGGCCGTTGCAGTCGAGGTCGGTGAGGTTGGCGATGTTCTGCCGCTCGGCGAAGATCGGCACGCCGTCCGCGTCGAGCAGGGTGTCGGCCGCGACGACGAAGCGTCCGGCGCCGGCGTTCCGCCAGTAGCGGATGCGGCTGTACTTCGCCTCGCCGAGGAGGTCGGGGTGGCCGTCGCCGTCGAGGTCGGTGAAGCGGTACCACTCGCCGGTCTCGAGCCCCTGGTAGCGGTCGGTGCGCCACTCGAACCTCGGCGCGGCGGCGCTCCCGGTGTTCTCGAAGAGGGTGAGCTGGTCGGTGCGCTCCTGCAGGAAGAGGTCGAGGTCGCCGTCGCCGTCGATGTCCACCAGCTGGGGGCGCGGCACGTCGAGGCCGCCGAAGAACGGCGGGTCGTACGGGGCGCCGGATTCGTCGAGGACGGGGAACGGGGCGAGCGCGCGGCTCCAGGGCGCCTGCGCGGACGCGGGCGCGCAGGCCGCCGCGGCGAGGAGGCCCGCGACGGCCAGCGCGAGCCGGCGCACCGGGCGGCTCAGCGGAGGCCGGCCGCGCCCACGCCGGTGGGCGAGGGGCCGACCTCGATGGTCTCCAGCACCTGCCCGGTGGCGCGGTCGATCACCGCCACCCACCCCTTCTGCCCCGCGGGTCCGGTGCCGTGCTGCTCGTGCTCCTTCGGCGGCGGGCCCTCGTTGCGGTTGGCCACGTAGAGGAATTGCCCCCCGGGGGAGATCGCGAGCCCGTCGGGCTGGGCCAGGCGGCCGGTGATGGTGCGCGCGAGCGCCATCCGGTCGAGGTCCACCACCGCCACCTCGCTCGCGCCGAGGAGCGTGAGGTAGAGGATCCGGCCGTCGGGCGCGAACACCGGGTCCCACGGCCGGGAGCCGGCGGGGAGGTCCACGGTGGCCGCGAGCCGGGGCCTGCCCGGATCGGCCAGGTCGTAGACCAGGAGCTGGTGGGAGAGCTCGCCCGCCACCACCATCCGCCGCCCGTCGGGGGAGATGGTGAACTGCACCAGGGTGTGGGTCGGCCCCGGCACGTCGAGCAGGTCCACCCGCTCCGCCTCGACGTCGAGCACGGCCACCTTGTTCTCCGCGAGGCTGGCCGCGTAGACGTGCTTCCCGTCCCGCGCCACCGCGAGCGCGTGCGGCCGGCGGATGAAGATGTCGGTCTCGTCCAGCAGGGTGAAGTCGGAGCGGCGGATGACGCCGAGCCGGGGGGGCGGGTTCACCGCCGTCATCGAGCGGCCGACGTAGAGCCGGTCGCCGGCGGGGTCGAGCGCGAGCAGGCCCGGCACCTCGAGCGCCACCTGGCCGCGCAGGCGGTTCTGCCGGTCGAACTTGAGCACCCGGCCGTCGCCGATGAGCGACACGTACCAGTACGAGCCGTCGGGCTCGACCGCCACGTGGTGCGGCTTGGCGGTGGCCGAGAAGCCGAGCGCCTGCAGGTCGATGATCGTGTCGAGGGCGTTCCGGCCCTCGTCGATCACCGCGAGGGACGCGCCGGTCTGGTTCACGACGTAGAGCCGCGGCGGGGCCGCGGCGGGGGCCTGGGCCGCCCCGCGCGCGGACGCGGGGGCGCAGGCCGCGAGCGCGGCCAGGGCGAGGGCCCCGGCCGCGGCGCGGCGGATGGCGTGCATGTCCGTTCCTCTCCCGGTCAGGGGATCGGCGCCTCGCGCTTCCGGAGGAAGAAGACGCCCTCCCGCCCACTCGTCACCACGATCGTGCCGCTGCTGAAGAACGGGTAGTTGCTCCACGACCCCCCGAAGCCCGGCTCGTTCTCGCCCTCGGGCACCGTGTCGAAGTACCCGACTTCCTTCGGGTTCCGGACGTCGCTGATGTCCACCACCCGGAGGCCCGCCACGTAGTTCGAGTTGTACATCGTCGTGCCCTTGATGTACAGGTTGTGGTCGGTGGCCCGGGTGGCGCCGTACCACTCCTTGAGGAGCACCGGGTCGTCGAGGTCGCTCAGGTCCCAGATCAGCGTCCGGGTGCCGGGGAGCGTCCCGGAGAGCTCGTCCAGCTCGTCGTCCATCAGCCAGTAGCGCTGGTCCTCGGTGAACCACCCCTGGTGGGCATACCCGACGTTCGGGTACGACGCCCGGGAGACCGCCTTCGGGCTCGCCTTGTCGGTCACGTCCGCCACGCTGATGTGCGTCTCGTTCGCGCCGATGCAGATCTCCCGCCCCTGGTAGTCCTGGTCGGGGCCCTTGTACTTCACGCACTGCGCGTCGTGGCTGTACCCGGTGCTCGCCCGGCCGGTCTGCGGGTCGCTGAAGCACCCGGCGAACTTCGGCGCCTTCGGCTCGCGGATGTCCACCATGTGGAGCCCGCCGCCGCAGGTCTCGCCGCCGCCGCTGGTGCCGACCGCGTAGGCGTAGCCGGTCTCCTCGTTGATGACGATGTTGTGCGCGCTGTTGATCCGGTGGTACGTCGCGTCGGGGGTGAAGACCTGCGGCTGCCCCCGCACCGCGCGGAGCCGGGTCAGGTCGAACACCTGGATCCCGTGCGCGCCGGCGTTGTCGGCCACGACGAAGACGTGGTCCCGGTAGACCTTCATGTCGCGCCAGGTGCTGCCGGGCGAGCCCTCGGTGCGCGGCAGGTTCCCCAGCACCACCGGGCGCTCGGGGTTGCTGACGTCCACGAAGGTGGTGCCGTCCTCGCGGCCGACGATGGCGATCTCCTTGCCGGTGCGCGGGTCGGTCCAGCCCCACACGTCGTTGAGCTCGGCGCCGCGCTCGCCCATCAGCTCCCGGCGCGGGATGAAGCTCGCGAGATCCACGTCGCCGCAGGAGAAGGCGCCGACCTTCCCGCCCTCGCAGCGGCGCTCGCGGCCGGTCATCTCCTCATAGCTGAACTCGTCGCCCACCATCCGGCCGCGCTCGAGCCAGGCCCCCGAAGGCTCGCGCTCGAGCACCACGGTGGCGCCGAGGCCGTAGTCGGCGCCGGGACGGCCGACGATCGCCCGGCCGTCGGCCAGGGCGAGCCCGCCGGGCCGGCCGGCCTCGCCGATCCCGACCTTCGTGGCGCCGGTCCACTCGCCGCCGTTGGGGTCGCGCGCGTAGGCATAGATCCGCCCGCGCTGGTTGGCCGCGGTCGGCGCGGTGACCAGCGCGCCGGCGTCGTCGAAGGCGATGGCGGCCCCGAACTGGCCGCGCCCGGCGTCGAACGGCAGGAGCTGGCCCCGCTCCCGCCACTGGCCCGCGGCGGAGTCGAACTCGAAGAGGGCCACCGTGCCCACGAAGGTGCTGGTGCGCGGGGCGCCGACCATCGCGGTGCTGCCGTGGATCGCCACCGCCTGGCCGAACCCGCTGCCCCGCACCGCGAGCCGGCTGGCGAGCTTGCCCTGCGGGGCGGCCGCGCCCGACGCGTCGAGCCGGTAGGCGTA
>CAVQWA010000104.1:0-36350 GCA_963717315.1 uncultured Gemmatimonadales bacterium | reverse complement strand
CCCCGGAGGCATCGGGATGGGAGCTCGCACTCGACGATGTCGGCCCGCTCGCCGGGCTCGCCCAGGCCGCCCGGACGGCGGCCGACGAAGCCGACCCGCGGCTCGACGAGCTCGTGCGACTGATCGGCGACGGGCGGCCGACGATCGTCTTCACCGCCTTCCGGGAGACGGCGATGGCGCTCCGGGGACGGCTGCACCGCGCCGCATGGATCACGGGTGACAAGGCCGGCGTGGGTCCGGCGCGGACCGGGCGCGCCGCGGCGTTGGCCCCGTTCCGCCGGCCCGGGGGCCCCACGGGCCGGGAACCGCACGTACTGCTGGCGACGGACGTTGCCGCCGAGGGGCTCGACCTTCGCGGCGTCTCCCGGGTGGTGCATTTCGACCTGCCGTGGACCGATGTCCGCCTGGTGCAGCGTGCCGGCCGGGCCCGGAGGCTCGGGGCGGAGCACCGCACGGTGGACGTGGTCACCTTCGCGACGGCCGCCGCGCTCGAGCGCCGGCTGCGGCTCACCAGGACGCTGGGCTACAAGCGTGCCCTCGCCCAGCGAATGGTCGACTCTCCGCCGTGGCGCTGGAGGGCCGCACTCGCGGAGCTGGCCTCGGCCGCTCCGGGCGGCGTGGAGGGCGTCGCCGTCGTGCCCACGACGGGGGAGGCGGGCACGCTCGCCGGAATGCTCATCGAGGAGGTTGGCGACCGCCCCCGGCCGGTCGCGGCGTGGCTCGGTTGGCGTCCGGATCGCGATCCCGGGGGCGGCTGGAGCACGGCGCGGGACTCGGTGGCACCGCGGCTGGCGGCCCTGCTGGAGTGTGCCGGTGCGGAGGATCGCGCGGTTGCACCGGTCCTCGACGCAGCGCAACTGGCGCGGACCGTCCGCGACCTCGCCGGCGTGGCGTCGCGGCTCCTGCGGCAGGCGTCGGCGGCCCGGCTCGGCGCCCCCGGACGGAGGCCCGGCGCGGCGGCGCTCCGACGCCGGCTGCTCGCCGCCGCGGCCGAGGCGCGCCGCGCGCGCGACCCCGTGCGTCTCGCCCCGCTCGATGACTGGCTGGCCCTGCTCGCACGCGGTCACACCGCGGGGGAGGCCCGCCTGATCGAGCGCCTATCCGGCCCCGCGGGAATCGCGGCCGCGCTCGCCGCCTCCCCACCCCCGAATCCCGGTGGGCCCGCATCCGGGGCCGTGCACGCCGGCCCACTCCGCGTCCGGCTGACCGGCATCGTCGTCTTCCGCGCGGGAGGGGGCTAGCTGTAATTGACGAGGAGGTTGTTCACTGAGCCGTAGCGCTGCAAGCTGGGGTTTGTCGAGGACCTTTTACCGGCAACCGCCAGAGGGCTCAGTGAACAGTCACAAGCTAGCGAAGTTGACCCCCACGGGGCGACTGGGGATGATCCGGCGGCTGGAAGCGGGGGAGCCCGTCGCCGTCGTGGCCGAGGGGCTGGATCTCAGCACCACGACGGTCTGGCGCTGGTGGCGGCGCTACCGGGCGGAGGGGATGGCGGGGCTGGAGAACCGGTCCAGCCGGCCGCACCGGTCGCCGGGGGCGTTGCCGCGGCATCGGCGGCGCCAGATCGCCCGGCTGCGCCGGCAGCGGCGGAGCTCGGTGGAGATCGCCCGGGCGCTCCGGCTGCCGCTGTCCACGGTGGTGCATGTGCAGCGGACGTTGGGGCTGGCCCGGCTGGGGCCGGCGGTGCCGCGCCCGCCGGTGGTGCGCTACGAGCGCCGGGTGCCGGGGGCGCTGATCCACCTGGACATCAAGAAGCTCGGGCGGATCGGCCGGGTGGGGCACCGGATCCACGGGGACCGGCGGCAGCGGGTCCGGGGCATTGGCTGGGAGTACCTGCACGTGGCGATCGACGACGCCACGCGGCTGGCCTATGCCGCGCTCTTCCCCGACGAGACGGCGGTCAGCACCGCCGCCTTCCTGGCCCAGGCGGTGGCCTGGTTCCGGGCGCAGGGCGTGGAGCCGCGGGCCTTGCTGACGGATAACGGGGGCGGCTACCGGAGCCATCGCTTCCAGGGCCTGCGCCGCCAGCTCCGGTTGCGGCACCACTGGACGCGGCCCTACCGTCCCCAGACCAACGGGAAGGCGGAACGCTTCATCCGGACCACCCTGGCCGGCTGGGCCTATCGGGTGGCCTATCGGTCCTCGCTCGAGCGGGCGCAGGCCCTGCCCGAGTGGCTGCGGTACTACAATACGGAGCGGGGGCACACCGCCCTCGGATTCAAGACTCCAGCGCAGCGCCTGGCGGCGATTCGGTGAACAACGTCTTCACCAATTACAGCTAGGTTCACGGCCATGCCGCGCTACCGCACCCTCCTGTTCGACCTCGACGGGACGCTGATCGACTCCATCGGCCTGATCGTCGACAGCTACCATCACACGCTGGCCGCGCACGGCCTCCCTCCCCAGACGGATGAGTACTGGACCCGCGGCACGGGGACCCCGCTCCGCGTGCAGCTCGCGCCGTTCGTGTCCGAGCGCCTTCCCATCGAGGTGCTGATCGCCACGTACCGGGAGTACAACCTCGCGAACCACGATCATCGCGTGCGCGCCTTTCCCGGGGTCACCGACGCGATCCTCCGCCTCCGCGCGATCGGATGCCGGCTCGCGCTGGTGACCAGCAAGAACCGCCAGGGCTCGCTCCGCGGCCTCGGCGTGGCGGGCATCGCGCACGCGTTCGAGCTGATCGTCTCGGCCGACGAAGTCGTCAATCCCAAGCCGCACCCGGAACCGGTGCTCCGGGCCCTCGAGAAGCTCGGCGCGGCACCGGGCGACTGCGTGTACGTGGGGGACAGCGTGCACGACCTGGAGAGCGGGCGCGCAGCGGGGGTGGCCACCGCGGCGGTGGTGTGGGGTGCCATGTCGCGGCATGCACTGGCGCCCGCTCGGCCGGACCACTGGATCGAGACCGCCGCGGACCTGCTCGACCTGGCCGGTGCTCAGGCCGCGAGCCGGGACTGACCCGCCGCCACCCGCCGATAGTCCAGCAGCACCCCGTCGAAGACCGCGTCCCAGCCACGCGCGCGGGCGGTGGCCATCGCGCCGGCCGCCAGCTGCGCCCGAAGCGGCGCGTCCGCGAGGATCCGCGCGAGGCCGCCGGCGAACGCCCCGGCGTCATCGGGCTCCGCCAGCCAGGCATTCCTCCCGTGGGCCGCAAAATCCAGCACTCCACCGGCGCGGGCCGCCACGGACGGCAGGCCCGAGGCCATCGCCTCGAGCAGCGCGTTGCCGAAGGTCTCGGTCGTGGAGGGAAACGCGAAGAGGTCCGAGCTGGCGTAGGCCACGGCCAGGCTCGCGTCCTCGAGCACGCCCGCCAGGTGAACGCCCGCGAGCCCGCTCGCCGCGATCTCGGCGGCCAGGGGCCCCTTCCCCACGAACACCAGCTGCGCCGTTCCCCGCGCGCTCCCCAGCCCCCGCCACGCCTCGAGCAGCAGCCCGACGTTCTTCTCCCGGGCCAGCCTGCCGACGTACAGGACCACCGGACCACCGAATCGCGCACGCCACGCCTCGTTCCGGTGCCGGGGATCGAATGCGGGGTCCACCCCGCGGCTCCAGATCCCGGTGTGGCGCACGCCGCGCAGGTGCAGGTGCGCCTCGTAGATGCGGCTCGGGCAGAGGACGAGGGCGGCGCGGCCGTAGAACCACCGGAGCCAGCGCCACCCGGCGTCGAGCATCCACTCCAGGCGATAGCGCGCCGCGTAGCGCTCGTAGTCGGTGTGGGCGGAGGCCAGGACGGGCACGCCGAGCCGTCCGGCCGCGCGGACGCCCGCAAGACCCATCGCGAACTCGGTGGCCACGTGCACCACGTCGGGTCGGAATGCCGCCAGGTCGGCCGCGATGGCGTCGAGCCGCGGGAACGCCCACTGTACGTCCGGATACAGGAAGAGCGGAATGCTGGGGGAGGCGTGGAGCTCGGTCGGGGCCCGGCCCGTCCCGCCGTAGGTGGCCGAGTACACCCTGACGGCGTGGCCCCGCGCCTCGAGTGCGCGGGCGAGCCGACGCAGGGTGAGCCCCACGCCGCTCACCATCGGCCAGTATACTTCGGAGAAGATCGCGATCCGCATGGCTGAATCCTCGCAGGGCACCCGCACGGCCACGATACGGCCGGGCGAGGCCCCGGTAAAGGCAGCGGCCGGGGGAGACCGGATGAACGTGCCAGGATGCCGGACCAGGGAGGCGAGGATCCCGTGATGCGACTCGACTTCGCGGGCGAGCACCGCGTCGCCGCCCCGCGGCGACTGGCGTGGGACCTCCTGCTCGACCCCGAGGCGGTGCGGCGCTGCGCGCACGGGGTCGAGCGGATCGACGTCGTGGACGCCACCCACTGGATCGTCCACATCGCGGTCGGCATCGGCCCGCTCGCCATCCGGATGCGCTATCGCACCCTGATGCGGAACCTGCAGGAGCCCGGGTCGGCGGAGATGTGGCTCGACGGCACCGGGGCCGGCACGGAAATGCGGCTCCGGACCGGCATCCGGCTGGAGGAGCTCGAGCCGGGACTCACCCTCCTCCACTGGGAGGCGACTGCCGAGGTCGAGGGTGTCGCCGCGGGGCTGGGCCGCCGGCTCGTCGAGGCGACCGCCCGCGGCTTCACCACCGATTTCTGGCGCCGGTTCGCGGAGGATGCCGCCCGGCGCGCGGCCCGCGACACCGCCGAGCGCCTCATCCCGGCACCGGGCGCGGTGGTGACGCGGCGCCGGGTCGAGCTGGACCGGATCTCCCCGCGCATGGTGACGGATCTCTACGGCGAGGGCCGCGGGCGTCCGCTGGTGCTGCTGCACGGGATGTGGTGCGAGCGCGGGATGTTCCGCGCGATGGCGGAAGAACTGGCCCGCACCCGCCAGGTGATCGCGCCCGACCTCCGGGCCCACGGCGAGGCGGCGGTCGTCCGTCCCGGCTGGGGCGTCGAGGACCTGGCGCAGGACGTGGTCCTGATGCTCGACGCCCTGGGCATCCCGCGTGCCGATGTGCTCGGCTTCTCGATGGGAGGAATGGCTTCGCTCCCGCTCGTGCTCCGGTGGCCGGAGCGGGTGCGCAGCCTGGTGCTCGTGAGCACCTCGGCCGAGCCGGAGGGCGCGGTCCGGCAGGCGGAGATGCGCCTCCTCGCCGGGGTGCTCCGGCGGGTCGGGGCGCCGCCGGCACTGATCGAGCCGTCGGTCGGCTACATGTTCTCGCCCGCCTTCCGGGTGCGGAGTCCGGAGGCGGTGCGTGCCTGGCTCGCGGGCGTGGAGGGGATGACGGCGGAATCGCTGGCCCAGGCGACCGAGGCGGTGGCCAACCGCCCGGACTGGACCGGACGGCTCGCGGAGATCCCCCATGCCGCGCTGGTCGTGGCGGGTGCGGCCGACACCACGATGCCGCCCCCCCACTCGGAACGGCTGGCGGAGGCGCTCCCCCGGGGACGGTACGTCTCGCTCGCGGAGGTCGGCCATGGCGTGCCGGTGGAGCGGCCGCACGAGCTGGCGGCGGTGGTCGGGGAGTTCCTGGATGGGGTGGCGTGAGGGGAGCGGGGAGCGGGGACCGGGGGCCAGCCGTCCAGCACGCCACCTAGCCCTCCCGCCCCCCCGGAGCCACATTCCTCGGTGATCCAGGGCGGCCGCCGCCGCGCGCCGCCCGCCGCTTCCGGAGTCTCCTCCCGTGCGCATTCCCGGACTCGTCCTTCGCCAGCTCTACACCTTCGGCTCGCTCGCACAGGATGCGGCCGGCCTGACGTTCGGGCTCAAGAACCGGCTGGCGGATGCGACAATCACGCGGGTGCTTCGCGTCCTCGTCAACGGCAAGGAGATCCCGCTCGCCGACGTGGCGGTGGACCTCGGCGACGGGCAGCCGGTGCCCGCCGCCTCGATCACCGCGCAGCAGCCGAGGGTCTTCGCCCTCCGCCAGCAGGCGCAGATCCACGCCCGCGGCATGCGGCTGGAGCTGGGCACCCACGAGATCCAGATCGCCATCGACACCCTGCCGTTCGGCACCCTCGACGTGAAGGTGAAGGACGCGCTCCACGGCGCGGCGGAGCGCCGCACGCGCATTCCCTCCGTCAAGGAGGACAACTTCTCCGCCCCCATCATCGCGGAACGGCAGAAGTTCGCCGAGCAGTTCACCGGGACGAAGCTCACGCACCTCCCGCACTACTCGTTCGACCCGGAGATCCTCAAGGGGAACATCGAGAACTTCGCCGGCGTGGCCCAGGTACCGATCGGTTTCGCCGGCCCGCTCCGGGTCAACGGCGAGCACGCGCAGGGCGAGTTCCTGATCCCGCTGGCCACGACGGAGGGAACCCTGGTGGCGAGCTACAGCCGCGGGATGAAGGTGCTGAACCTCTCCGGCGGGGTGACGACGACGATCTCGGACGACTGCATGCAGCGGGCGCCGGTGTTCGTCTTCGAGTCGGCGCGGGAGGCCCGGGCGTTCCGGCAGTGGGTGTACGAGAACCTCGACGAGATCCGGCGGCAGGCGGAGGCCACGAGCCGGGTGGCGAAGCTGCTCTACATCGACCCGTACCTCTCGAACAAGTTCGCCTACCTCCGCTTCAACTTCTCCACCGGCGACGCGGCGGGGCAGAACATGGTGGGCCGGGCGACCTTCGCCGCCTGCTCGTGGATCCTGGAGCAGGTCCCGACCATCCGGCGCTTCTACCTCGAGTCCAACCTGGCCACCGACAAGAAGGCGAGCCAGGTGAACCTGATGCGGACGCGCGGCAAGCGCGTCACCGCCGAGGTCGTGATCCCGCGCGAGGTGCTGGTGAACAACCTGCGGGTCGAGCCGGAGAGCCTCGTCTATCACGCCGGGGTGGCAAACGTCGGGGCGATCCTCTCCGGCGCCAACAACAACGGGCTCCACTCGCCGAACGGCATCACGGCGATGTTCATCGCCACCGGGCAGGACGTGGCGAACGTCGCGGAGGGCTCCGCCGCCATCGTCTACACCGAGCTCACGCCCGACGGCTCGCTCTACCTGTCCATCACGATCCCGTCGCTCATCGTGGCCACCCACGGGGGGGGCACCGGGCTCGCCACCCAGCGGGAGTGCCTCGAGCTCCTCGGCTGCTATGGCAAGGGCAGGGTCGGGAAGTTCACCGAGATCGTTGCTGGTGTCGTGCTGGCCGGGGAGATCTCGCTGGCGGCGGCGATCTCGTCGCTGGAGTGGGTCTCCTCGCACGAGCAGTACGGCCGCAACCGGTGACGGTGGCCACCCGGGAGCCGGGCCCGGCCGGCAGCCCGCCGGTGGCGCCGGAGTTCGAGGTGGCCCAGGTGCTGGAACCGCCCGGCCTGGTCCGGCGGTTCCTGGTCACCCACCGGCACTTCGCGGGCCTCTGCTTCGGCGGTCTGGCGGCCTGGGTCCGCGCCCGGCGGGCGACGGACGCCCCGCGGGGCCTCCCGTACGTCGCCGCCCGGGCCGTGAACCTCCTCACCTGGCCGTTCCTCGACCGGGAGCTGGCCCGGCAGCCGTTCCCGGTGCAGCTCCGGCGCCGGCTCGAGCGGCTCGGCCCCACCTACATCAAGCTGGGCCAGATCCTCTCGCTGCGGGAGGACATCCTCCCCACCCCGGTGACGGACGAGCTCAAGCGGCTGCTCTCCCGGCTGCCGGCGGTGCCCTACGACGTGATCGAGGGGCTGATCGAGGACGACCTCGGGCGGCCCATCGCCGAGGCGTTCCTGTGGGTGGACCCCGAGCCGATCGGCAGCGCGTCCATCGGGCAGACCCACCGGGCCACGACCCGCGAGGGCGACCCCGTCATCATCAAGGTCCTCAAGCCCGGCACGCGCGAGATCCTGCAGCGGGACGCGCGGCTGCTCAAGATGTTCGGTTCGATCCTGCAGACGTTCCTGTCGCAGTACCAGCCGAAGAAGGTGATCCGCGAGTTCGTCGACTACACGCTGCGCGAGGTGGACATGCGCCGCGAGGCCGACAACGCGGAGACCTTCGCGGCCAACTTCGCCGACATGGAGGATGTCGTCTTCCCGGCGATCCATCGCGACCTCTCGGGGCCGAACGTCCTGACGATGGAGTTCCTCGACGGCACCCAGCCCGACCGCCCGGAGGCGGCGACGCTGCCGGAGGAGGACCGCCGCCTGCTCGTGGACCTGGGCGCCGCCTCCATCATCCGGATGCTGTACCGGGACGGCTTCTTCCACGCCGACCTGCACCCGGGCAACCTGATGGTGCTCCCGGGCCCGAAGGTGGGGTTCATCGACCTGGGGATGGTCGGGCGGCTCGACGACCAGCTCCGGCGCACCCTGCTCTACTACTACTTCTCCCTGGTGATGGGCGACGTGGAGAGCGCCGCGCGCTACCTCGCCGCCACCGCCGAGCCGGGCGGCGGCGCCGATCCGGCGGCCTTCCGCCGGGAGGTGGTGGAGATCGCGAACCGCTGGCGCCGGTCGGCCAGCTTCGAGACCTATTCCCTCGGCCACCTCGTGCTCGACTCGGTGGCGCGCGGCGGCGCGTACCGGATGTACTTCCCGGTCGAGATGGTGCTGATGGTGAAGGCGCTCATCACGTTCGAGGGCGTGGGGCACATGCTGCTCCCCGGCTTCGACGTGGCCGAGGTGTCCAAGAAGCACGTCCGCGCCATCTTCATGGAGCAGTTCAGCCCGCTCCGCTTCCTCCAGGAGGGCATGCGCGGGACGCCGGACCTGGTGGACGCCGTGGCCAAGATGCCGCTCCTGATCACCGACGGCATCAAGGCCCTGGAGCAGACGGTCCACCGCCACCCGGAGAACCCGTTCGCCGGCATCCGGGGCACGCTGATCGGCGGCTTCTCCCTCGTGGCGGGCGCCCTCATCCTCGGGCTGGGCGGGCCGTGGCAGCTCGGGGCCGCCCTCTTCCTGGCCGGCTTCCTGCTCTCGATGCGCAAGGGCGCGTGACCGAGCCCCCCGTTCCGCCGCGGCCACCGCACGACCCCTTCGACCGCGACTTCTACGAATCCGCGGTCCGCGAGGTGGCCGGGCCGATCTTCGAGACCTGGTTCCGTCCCGCCTTCTTCCGGAAGGACCACCTCCCCGCGGAGGGACCGGCAATCATCGCCGCGAACCACAGCGGCAACGCCTTCCCGTACGACGGGATGGTCCTCGACGCCCTGATCTACGCGGCGGAGGGCGGCTCCCCCCGGAAGGTGCGCGCGGTCTACGAGAAGGAGCTCACCCTCGCGTGGTGGATGCGCCCATTCGGGGTGGACGACTTCTGGCGGAAGGGCGGCGGGGTGGACCTGACCTTCGACAACTTCGAGGTCCTGCTCCGGCGCGGCGAGCGGTTGCTCTACTTCCCCGAGGGCGTCCCCGGCATCGGAAAGGGGTTCAACCACCGCTACGAGCTGCAGCGCTTCTCCACCAGCTTCGTGCTCCTCGGCGCCCGCACCCGCGCCCGGGTGGTCCCGCTCTACATCGTCAACGCCGAGTGGATCATCCCGTTCAGCTACACCTGGAAGCCGCTCGACCGGTTCATGGAGCGGCACTTCCGGGTGCCCTTCCTGCCCCTCCCGTGGGGCATCATCGCGGTGCTCTGGCCCTGGGCCTGGTACCTGGCGCTGCCCGCGAAGATGATCTTCGTCTTCGGGGAACCGCTCGACGTGGCCGGGATGGTGCGGGACGAGGGGATCACCGACCTCGACGTCCCCGACCGGGAGAAGCTGAACGCGGTGGCGGCGAAGATCCGGCGGCTGATGCAGAGGGAGCTCGACGAGCTGGTGAAGGTCCACGGCACCAGGCCGTATCGCGGCGCCGAGTGGCTCCGCAAGCTGCGGGAGTCCGGGCGGCGCTGCTTCCGCATGCTGCCGACGGGATGGCCGGTGGCGTTCGTCCGCTTCGACCGCGACCGCAAGCGCGCCCCGGCGGCGAACCCCCTCCTCGGCTGGCTCCGGGACTGGGACCTGCTCTTCTGGTACCTGCCCTTCGTCGGCTGGCCGCTCCTGCAGCTCGCGCGCGCGTGGCGGAAGCCGCCCTACGGTTTCCGCGGGCTCCCGCGCGAGGAGCGGCGGGAGCGCGAGGGGCGGTGGACCTGGCGGCTGAGCGAGCGGCCGCTGCCGCCGGTGTAGCTCGGCGGCTCGGCCTTCGCCCCTCTCCCCGCTCCCCGCTCCCCGCCTCCAGCCCCAGCCAGCAGCTGAGCTTCACCAGGAAGATGTTGTCCGGCCGGGCCCTGCGGAGGTCACGGAGGTTCGAGCCGACGTCGAGCGACCCCCCGGGTCCCTCGGCCTCGCGTGATTGCGTCCCCACGAAATGGACCGTCGACCCGGGCCGGAATTCCCGGCGAAGCACGGCTTTGCCCCGGAGCGACTGGAGGTTGAAGCCGGGATCGGCGAAGCTGAACGATGCGGCAGGCCCGGAGCCGTCCGGGTCCACCGTGTGCTCCCCACCGGCCGGAGAGCGCCGTGGCGGTCGGGTCGTCCCCCGTCGTCACGTACTCCGCGGAGTTGTCGTCCTGGCCCCAGGATGGCCCGACGGTCACCGTCACGTTCGAGACTGGCCCGAAGGTCGCATCCACCCCGACCGACCAGTCGCACGCGCCCTCGGTGTTGCAGCCGCGCTCCCCCTCCGCGCCCGGCACCACCGGCTTCCGCGAGTCGGTGGACACGGAGGCGTACGCGCAGGACGACCGCGGGCGGGCGACGAAGTAGTTGCTGAAGGGCTCGACCTCCACCTCGCCGCGCGTGCCGTCGGCGCGCGCGATCGGGGCGGACTCGCGCCGCGTCGTGGCGTTGAGCAGCCCCAGTGACCAGCCGGAGGGGATCCGGCCCCTCACCTTGGCGGCACCGAGGATCGTCGCGTTCCCGGGGATGTCGGCGTACCCGGCCTCGTCCCAGGCGAGCGCCGCGCCCTGCGGCTGGCGGCCGATCCGCCGGGAGTTGAAGAGAGAGAGTACGGAGACGTTGGACTTGAGTTCCGCCCCCACGCGGGAGTCCAGCTCGTGGGGATCGTGGAAGGGGTCGCCCGCGCCGGACGCCGGCCCGTTGGACGAGCGGGCGACCACGTAGGGCAGGATCTCGCCCCCCCGGCTCGGCCCCCGGGTCAGCTCAAGCCCTTCCAGGTGGCCGAAGCGGCTGGCCCCGCCGTTGTCGGTGCTGGGGAAGAACGCCCGCATCGACGCTTCGTTGACGCGGCTCGCCGTCCGCCAGACCTGGAGGCTCCAGTCCTGCCGCTGGCTCGCCGGGCAGTGGGTCGGAACACGGGGGCTGACGGGCGAATGCGCCGGAAGGTTGCCGGCGCAGGCAGCCGCCGGGCGCGCGGCCAGCCGGTGCCGGCGGAGGAAAACCCGGGGCCGGGCAGAGCGTAGGCTGTAGGTTGGAGGTGACGCGGACACGCCGACAAGAAGTGGGCCAGCCGTCCTTGACGGCTGGCCCTGGCACCGGGCGGGCGGCTTTCGAGCCGCTCTCAGGAGGTCCCCTGATGTGGGAGCCTCGTAGGCAGCCGGACATCGGCCGTGCTTGCTGCCCGGTGCTCAGGGAACAATGTACACCCGGTGCATTAAAGGGAGCGGGAAGGGGGGATGATGGGTCAGCAACTTTCCGCCGCCGTCACCGCGGTCGCGGCCGCGGCCCTCACCGCCGCGCTCCACGTCCGTGCCGAGTATCGCGGTCCGCGCTGGCAGGTATACCTCTTCAAGCCGCTCACCACCTCCCTCCTGATCCTGGCCGCGGCGCACCAGGCCTCCGCTCACGGGCCGCGATACCAGGCGGCGGTGGTCGCCGGGCTGACCCTGTCGCTGGGGGGCGACGTCTCCCTGATGCTCCCGGGGGATCGCTTCGTCCCGGGGCTCGGGAGCTTCCTGCTCGCTCATCTCGCCTACGTGGTCGCCTTCAGCTCGGGGATGCCCCTCGGGACAAATCCGCTGCTGCTCCTCCCCCTGCTCGCCGGCGGCGTCCTGCTGATCCGCGTCCTCTGGCACGGCCTCGGCCGGTTCCGGTTGCCGGTGCTGCTCTACGCCTCCGTGATCGTCCTCATGGTCTGGCAGGCCTGGGCTCGCGGCTGGGAGTTCGGTTCGCCCGGCGCGGCGCTCGCGGCGGCGGGTGCGGCACTCTTCCTGGCGTCGGATTCCCTGCTGGCGCTCAACCGGTTCCGGGCGCCGTTCGCCCGGGCCCAGGCGGCGATCATGGCCACCTACGTCGCGGCGCAGGCACTGATCGCATTGTCGGTGGGTGTGCCGTGACCGGTCTTGCCATCACCTCCGGGGGCCCTCGCCTTCGGGGCACCCCCTGGACCCCGGGAATGCGGCTGACGCTCGCCGGGCAGCGGGAAAGAATCGACTGCGGTGCCTCGACTTCATCGTCTTCCGCTGCGGCCATTTCTTCCAGCTCGACCGCCCGCCACCGGGCGGGCACCTGTCGGCCTCGATCGAGCCCCGGGGGGATCCACTCGCGGTGGCCGCTGCGCTCGACCGGGCCCTCCCCACGCTGCTGGAGGAGACGGGGTGAACGACAGACCGGGCGGCGAGTCATCTCGCCGCCCGGTCCGCCGGCTCGATCAAGCCGGGGGAAGCCCTCGACTCAGGTCGCCTTGTCGACCCGGAAGTTCACCGTGCCCGATCCCCCGGCATACGTCACCCGGATCGACCAGTTCCCGGCGACGCCGGTGGCGGTGGAGAAGGTGCCGTCGGGCGCCAGCGAGCTGTTGTAGACCTCGTCACCGTTCGCGTCGCGGATGACCAGGGTGACGCTGCCACCGGTGATCGCGGACGACTGGTTGACCACTGCCGCGGTGCCGGTATTCTGCCAGACAAAGAGCTGCGTCCCCGAGAACGCCTGCACGTCGGTGATCTGGTACTGGAAATTGTCGGCGCCGTTGATGATCTCGGGATCTCGCCCCGGCGCCGTGGTACTGTCGCCGCCGCAGGCCGCGAGCACGAGGGACGCGGCCAGCAGCCAGCGGCGTGCGCCCCGAGCATGAACCGTGTTCATTTTCCCTCCTCCTGTCGGAAACGTCCGGGGCCTCCGCGACGCGGGGCCGCAGGACTCCAAGGCACGGTCGGTGCCGTCCCGGGACGATCAGCTGGGGTGTTGTCCAGCAATGACTTGCGCAAGCCGGCATCCCGGCGCTGCCCCGCGAGTGGAATGAAACGTGACGGGACCGTATCGCCACGTTCCAGGCACCTCATATTGACGATGGTCCATGGGGAATGAACCGACGCTGGCCGGCCTCGCCGCCTGGCTCGACGGCCTGGTTCCGCCGCGAGCTCCCGAACTGGAGGCGATGGAGGCGCTGGCCGCCCGCACCGACTTCCCCATCATCGGGCCGGCCTGCGGGCAGCTCTGCTACCTCCTCACCCGGCTCGCCGGGGCGCGCCGGGTCTTCGAGCTGGGCTCGGGGTTCGGGTACTCGACGGCGTGGTTCGCGCGTGCCGTGGCCGAGAATGGGGGCGGCCGGGTGTATCACACGGTCCGGGACCAGGCCCTCTCGGACCGCGCCCGCACCCACCTCGCCGCGCTGGGCTTCGGGGACACGATCCACTACCACGTCGGTGAGGCAGTGCAGGCACTCCACGAGGCGGAGGGGCCATTCGATCTCGTCTTCCTCGACATCGACAAGGCAGGGTATCCCGGCGCCCTGCCGGTGATCCGCAGCCGGCTCCGACCCGGCGGCCTGCTCATCGCCGACAACCTGATCTGGTCGGGCCGGATCTTCGACCCGCACGATGCCTCGGCGGAGACGGCCGGCGTCCTCGAGTTCACCCGACTGGTCACCAGTGACCCGGCGTGGGCGGCCACCATCGTGCCGATCCGTGACGGCCTGCTGGTCGCGAGGCTCGGCGATGGATGACGCGCGACTCGCCGGACTCCTCGAGCTCCCGCGCGTCGCCGAGCGGCTGAAGACGGTCACCCGGAGCGGTTCCACAACATCTGCGGGCGGAGATCACGGAGCTCTGGGACGAATACGAGGCGGCACGCACCCCGGAGGCGAACGTGGCAAGGGCGCTGGACAAGCTGGAGACCATCCTCCAGCGCACCCAGGGCCGGAACCCGGCGGGATTCGATTGCCGCTTCAATCCCGGCTACGGCCGTCACCATGCCGCCGGGCCTCCGCTGATCGCTTCGATCCCCGCTGCGCTCGACCAGGCCACCGAGGATCCCGCGCGCGAGCCGGCGCGGGACGCCTGAAGGCCCTCACCGCAATGGAAGGAGACGCCGCCATGCTGACCCGTGACCGGTGGTTCGCGATCGGGCTCGCGCTGCTGCTGGTCGTCTTCGCGATCCTGCTGATCCTCCAGCCGAGCGCGGTCGGCCGCGGGGGCCGGTGAACGCGTCACTCGGGATCCGGGAGCTCCGGCCGGGGGAGTTCGAGCTCGCCTGGCCCTTCTTCCGGGCCGTCGTGGCGGCCGGTGGCACCGGCGCCTACCCGCCCGACACGGGGCTCGAGGAGGCGCGCCGTCTCGGGGCCGCGCGGCGGGCGGGATTCGGCGCGATGCAGTTCAACTACGTCGTGAGCACCAACGAGGGCGCGGTCCGCCTCTGGCAGCGCTGCGGGTTCGAGGCCGTCGGGCGCGTGCCCCGCGCCTTCCGCCACCGGGAGCTCGGGCCGGTGGACGTGCTCGTCATTCACCGGTTCCTGTGACCGGCCGCACAGTCCGGCTCCGCGCCCGGGTGGTGGACATCACCACCCTCGACGTGGACGCCATCGTCAATGCGGCCAATGACGCGTTGGCGCCCGGGGGCGGCGTCTGCGGGGCGATCCACCGGGCCGCGGGGCCCGAGCTCGCCGCCGCCTGCGCGACGATCGGCGGCTGCCCCACCGGCGAGGCGCGGCTCACGCCCGGCTTCCGGCTGCCGGCGCGCTGGGTGATCCACGCGGTCGGCCCCGTCTGGCGCGGAGGGCGCGCCGGCGAGGCCGGCCTGCTGGCGTCCGCGTACCGGTCTTCGCTTCGCCTGGCCGGGGCTCAAGGGCTCCGGAGCATCGCGTTTCCCGCCATCAGCACCGGCATCTACGGCTACCCGCTCCGGGAAGCCACCGAGGTCGCGGTGCGGACGGTCCGGACGGCGCTGGAGGAAGGCTCGAGCGTGGCGGAGGTGACGTTCGCCTGCTTCGGCGAGGAGGCGCTCGCCGCCTACCGAGCGATGGGCGTGCGGGACTGAGAGGGACGGCATCGAGCTGGCGCAGGCCGCGGATGCGAATTTCGTGACCCCCGCAAGCTGGAGCGCGGCGCGGGTGACCGGCTTGGTGGTCCGCGACGAACCCGTCCTGGTCCTGGTGGATTCGGGGCTCGCCTGCGACACGGTCAACTTCGTGCTGCGGGCGCGGCTCGGTCCCGGTGCGGCGGCGCGCCGGATCGCCGGGGCGCTGGCGCACTTCCGCCGTGCCGGCCGGCCCTTCTCGTGGTGGGTGGGCCCGGCGGACCTCCCGGCCGGGCGGGGCGCGCTGCCGGAGGCCGGGGGACTCGAGTCCGGGGAGTCCGAGCTCGCGATGGCCGCGAACCTGGCGGGCTCCCGGAGGTACCGCCGGCGGCGGGCCTCGAGATTCGCCGCGTGCGCACGCCGTCCGAGCTCGAGGACTTCGCCCGGGTCAACGCGGCGAACTGGAGTCCGCCCGCCGAGGACGTCCCCCGGTTTCACGAACGGACGGCCCCGGTCACGCTCTCGCCCGGTGCACCGCAGTGGCATTGCGTGGGGTACTTCAATGGGGCGCCGTCGGCCGAGGCCTGCAGGACCGCCGTCCCGAGCCCCGCGGCGCAGGCGTCGAGCAGCGGCCGGAGGGCGACCGGCCGTTCCCCAGTCCCTCCCCCGCGCCCGCCCGCGAGCGGACCAGCGCTTCCCCCGCCTGGTCCTCGGGCGTGAGCGGCCTCCGGATCGGCGCCACCGAGTCGTAACGCGCGTCCGGGAGCCGCTTCCGGGCCATCGCCAGCCATTGCCCGGTGGCGAGGCCCTCCGGTGTCACGCCGGAGACGACGCAAAGCGCCGGTTCCTGCGCAAGGGCGGAGGCCGCGCTCCCGCACGGCAGGAGGAGGATGGCGGCGGCGGGAGGGCCGCGGCAGATTGGTGCTGCAGGAGGTGTCACATGCTCGACTTGCGGTCTTCGGCGTTCGAACCCGGCGCCCCGATTCCCGCCCGCCACACGTGCGACGGACCCGATCTCTCCCCACCGCTCTCCTGGAGCGGGGCACCGCCGGGGACGAAGTCCTTCGCACTCATCGTGGACGACCCCGACGCCCCCGATCCCGCCGCACCGAAACGGACCTGGGTCCACTGGCTGCTCTACAACATGCCCGCGGACCAGCTCTCCCTCCCGGAGGGCGCGGGGAATCACGACCGGGCGCCCGCCGGCGAGCACGCACGGACCGACGCCGACGGACTCGGCTACCACGGCCCCTGCCCGCCGGTCGGCCGCCACCGGTACTTCTTCCGGCTCGCCGCACTCGACGCCGCGCTCCCGTCCCTCGGCCCCCGCGCGCGGCGGGCGGACCTGGAGCGCGCGATGGAAGGCCACGTCGTCGCCGCCGCCGTCCTGATGGGAACCTATGCCCGGCCGAGCCGATAGGGGGAGTGCTTGGTTCACCTCGAAGGCCACCGCACCCAGCACATCGGCTGGCTTCGTGCCGCCGTCCTGGGCGCCAACGACGGCCTCATCTCCACCAGCAGCCTGGTGATGGGCGTGGCCGCCGCGGGCTCCTCCCAGGCGGCGGTGCTCATCGCCGCCGGCGCCGGACTGGCCTCCGGTGCGCTCTCGATGGCGGCGGGCGAGTACGTCTCCGTGAGCTCCCAGGCCGACACCGAGGCCGCCGACCTCGCCCTGGAGAAGCGGGAACTCAGCGAGTCGCCCGAGATGGAGCGGGCGGAACTCGCCGGCATCTACGTGGGGCGCGGCCTCACGCCGGAGCTCGCGGCCCAGGTGGCCGACCAGCTCACGGCGCACGATGCCCTCGGCGCCCATGCCCGGGACGAACTCGGGCACCATTCGGCGACGCGCGCGCGCCCGATCCAGGCCGGCCTGGCGTCGGCGGCGGCGTTCGCCATTGGCGCGGCTCCGCCGCTCGCCGCCGCGGCACTGGTGGTACCGGGCCACCTCCCGACGGTCATGGGCGGCAGCACGCTCGTGCTCCTCGCCGGGCTCGGTGCCGTCGCCGCGTGGCTCGGCGGGGCTCCGCTCCTCAAGGGCGCCCTCCGGGTCACCTTCTGGGGCGCGGTGGCGATGGGCTGCACCGCGCTGATCGGCCGCCTCTTCGGCACCGTGGCCTGAGCCACGCCTTCCCTCCCGGTGACTCCATGCACCCCACCAAGCCCCGCACCTGGTTCGCGCGGTTCGCCCGCGCCACTTCCCGGGCCTCCGGAGGCGCCATCACCTTCGTGGCCGCGGTGGCCGTGATCCTGGCCTGGCTCGTCACCGGGCCCCTCTTCGGATTCAGCGACACCTGGCAGCTCGTGATCAACACCGGCACCACCATCATCACCTTCCTGATGGTGTTCCTGATCCAGAACACCCAGAACCGCGACGCGGAGGCGGTGCAGGTGAAGCTGGACGAGCTGCTCCGCGTCACCGCCGGCGCCCACAACGCGCTCCTCGACCTGGAGGAGCTGGAGCAGCTTGAACTGGACCGGATCCGGGAGAGCTACTCCCGCCTCGCCAAGGCGGCCCGCGCGGAATTGAGCACCGGCCGGGCCGATACCGGGGTCCCGGAGGTGGACTGACCGCGGGCCGCCCCGGGCCGGGTATCTTTCCCGCCTGACCCCAACCCGGACGGCGATGACCCAGGCGGGACGATCGGCCGAAGGCCTCCTCGCGCGGCGGCTCCTCCTGCTCGTCGGGTTGTACCTGGCGGCGCGGGCGGCCTTCCTCGTGGTGCACCTGGACCTCTTCCGCGCCGACGCCGCGGGGGAGGTGGCGTGGGCATTCGTCCGCGGGCTGCGGTTCGACCTCTCCGCCATCGCCTACGCCAACATTCCCTTCATCCTCCTCTCGCTGGCCCCGGCAGGGCTGCAGGAGCGGGCGGGATGGCAGCGGCTGCTGCTGGCGCTGTTCGTGGTGGTGAACAGCGCCTGCGCCTGGGTGATGGTGGCCGACATCGAGTACTTCCGGTTCACCGGTACACGGGTGACGTCGGAGGTCCTGGCGCTCCGCGGCGAGGCCCTGGCGCAGGCGGACCAGTTGCTGGTGAACTACGCGCCGTTCGTCCTGCTCTCGCTCGCCTTCACCGGGGGGCTCCTCCTCCTCTATCCCCGCGCGGTGGCCCCGCTCCGGCGGCCGCCGTGGCCGCGCGCCGCCGCCGCATGCTTCGCGATCGTCGCCCTCGCCGGGGTAGCCACCCGGGGCGGGCTCCAGAAGAAGCCGCTCCGCCCGATCCACGCCTTCGCCTCCGGGGAGCACGAGCTCGGAATCCTCGCGCTCAACTCGGTGTTCACGCTGATCCGGAGTCCGCGGGACCGGCAGGTGGAGCCGGTGGCGTTCTTCCCCGCCGACGCGGAAGCCGCCGCCCGCCTCCGGGCGCCATTCGGGCTCGAGCCGCGCCCATCGGCACCGCAGAACATCGTCCTGATCGTGCTGGAGAGTTTCTCGAACGAGCTCTGGGGTGCGGCCGGGTCAGGTTCCGGGCTGACCCCATTCCTCGACTCGCTGGCGGCCGAGGGGCGCTTCTTCGCCGACAACTACGCCAATGGCCGCCGCTCCATCGACGCACTCCCCAGCATCCTGCTCGGCGTGCCCCACCTGATGGAGCGCGCGCTTGCGCGATCGGCCTACGAGGGGAACGAGTGGGTCGGCCTCGGGCACCTGCTGGAGCGGGCCGGGTACCACACGAGCTTCTTCCATGGCGCCCCGAAGGGCACGATGTACTTCGACGCCCTCGCCGCGCTCGCCGGGATCCGCGACTTCTACCCGCTGGAGCGGTATCCGGAGGACCGGCGGGCGCGGGATTTCGACGGGCACTGGGGGCTCCACGACGAGCCCTTCATGCAGTTCGTCGTGCAGGAGCTGGGCCGCCACCCCCGGCCCTTCTTCACCACCATCTTCACCATCAGCACGCACCAGCCGTACCGGGTTCCGGCGAAGTACCGCGACTCCCTGCCCGAGGGCACCGAGGAGATCCACCAGAGCGTGCGCTACGTGGACCTGGCGGTTCGCCGGTTCTTCGAGGCGGCACGCCGGCAGCCGTGGTACGGCGAGACCCTGTTCATCCTCACGGGGGACCATACGCCCAGTCACCGGGCGCCGCGGTACGACACGTTCCTCGGGAGGTTCCTGGTTCCCCTGCTGCTCTTCCACCCGGGCGGTTCGCTGCCGCCGCTCGACGAGGCCAGGGTGACCCAGCACGTGGATATCTTCCCGACGATCCTGGACTACGCGGGGGTGGAACCGGGACCCGTGCCCTATCACGGCCGGTCGCTCTTCTCCTCCGCGCCGGGCGAGGCCGTGCTCCACGACGGTGGGCGGTTCTGGCTGGTGCGACGGGAGGGGGTGCTGCAACGCGACCCCGACGGGACGGAGCAGCTCCTCGCATACCGGAGGGAGGCCACGGAGGCGACGCCGGTGACCTCGGACTCGCTGCGGCAGGACCTCGCCATGGAGCTCAGGGCGCACATCCAGCACTACGCCAACTCGATGGTGCGGAACTCCTACTACCGCGACGAGCCGAGGGCCCACGCGCGCTCCGGGGGACGGTGAGCGACGCCGCCCGGGTCCCCGAGTCGGGACGACCTTCGGCGGCAGCATCCACGGCGCCGGGGACCCGATCCACATCGTGATGCAGATCCGGAACCTCGGGTGGGATTGGGTGGTGTGGGACGAGGCCGCCGCCATCCGGTTCCGCCGGCCGGGGCGAACCACCCTGCATGCCACCTTCCGGCTGGAACCGGCGGTACTCGAGGGAATCCGGCTCGAGCTCGAGGCGGCGCCCAGGCTCCACCGGGTGTTCCCCGTCGAGCTGACCGACGCCGCCGGTGAGGTCCACGCCACCGCCGAGAGAACCATCCACGTGAGCCGCCGATGACCATGCGCACCCCCGGGATTTGCCTCCTGCTCCTCGCCGCGATCGCCACCGGCGCCGCCGCCCAGGCCGCGCCGGACGATTCCGCCGCGGTGGCGCGTGCCGTCGCCGCCTATCATGACGCCCTCGCACGGGGCGACTCCGCCGCCGCCCTGCGCCTGCTCGCGCCCGACGCGGTGATCCTCGAGGCCGGGGGCCGGGAAACGCTGGCGGAGTACCGCTCCCATCACCTCCCGGCCGACATCGAGTTCACCCGCGCGGTGCCAAGCCGCCGGGACCCGGTGCAGGTCACGCTGGCCGGGGAGGTGGCCTGGGCCGCGTCCACCAGCGAGACGCAGGGCAGCTTCAACGGCCGGGCGGTGGACTCACGCGGCGCGGAGCTGATGGTGCTCACCCGCTCCCCGTCGGGGTGGCTCATCCGTGCGATCCACTGGTCGTCGCGGACGAGGCCGCGGGCGCGCTGAGCCCGGCCGATGGCCTTCGACTTCCGGATCGCGGCGGAACCGGACGCCGAGCTCCTGGCCGAGTTCGCGGAACGGACCTTCCGTGAGACCTTCGGCGCCGGGAACCGTGCGGAGGACATGGAGCTCTACGTCGGCCAGGTGTACGGCCGAGACCGGCAGCGGGCCGAGATCCTGGACCCGGCCGTGGTGACGATGCTGGCCGAGGAGGGGGGCGCACTCGCGGGCTTCGTCCAGCTGCGGCGCGGAGAGGCACCGGCGTGCGTGGCGGGACCGGCGCCGGTCGAGATCTGGCGGTTCTACGTGGACCGGCCGTGGCAGGGGAGCGGACTCGCGGGACGGATGATGGCCGAGGCCTCCGCGAGGGCGCGCGCCCAGGGGGGGGCGACGATCTGGCTCGCGGTCTGGGAGCGGAACGCGCGCGCGATGGCGTTCTACCGGAAATGC
The DNA here is from genome assembly GCA_963717315.1 of uncultured Gemmatimonadales bacterium. Taxonomy (GTDB): domain Bacteria; phylum Gemmatimonadota; class Gemmatimonadetes; order Gemmatimonadales; family GWC2-71-9; genus JAICEH01. The sequence goes on along the minus strand of CAVQWA010000104.1, from coordinate 15,552 downwards.
GGCCTCGCGGTGGTCGGTGATCAGCCCTTCCTCCTCGGGACCGACCGGCAGCGCGACCTGGTGATGGCCCGCGCGATCGAGGACTGAGATCGTGGCCGGCACCGACGACACCGCGCCGCGCCGCTGGTTCCTGGTGGCACCGGGCGCGCGCGGCGGCGGCCTCGGCCGCCGGCTGCTCGAGGCGGCGCTCGACTTCAGCCGCGACCAGGGCTACCGTCGGGTGACGCTCTGGACGGTGGACCTGCTGGGTGCGGCGGCGCACCTTTACCGCGCGCGGGGGTTCCGGCTGGTCGGGCGCCGGTCCGGCGCTCCTTGGGGAGTCCCCCTGGTGGAGGAACGGTACGAGATGGACCTCCGATGACCGACGCGACCATCCTCTGGCGGCGGCTCGACGTGCCCGGCCACGACGCGGCGCGCCTCCTCCGCGGGACGGACGGCTGGCGCCTCGAGGGCGTCGCGGCGTTCGCCTCGGACGCCGGACCCTGCGCCCTCACCTACGAGGTGCGTCTCTCCGCTCGGTGGCACACCCGCTCGGCCCGGGTTTCGGGCTGGATCGGCGACCGGCCGGTGCGGCTCCGGGCGACCGCAGGCCGGGGAGGCGCCTGGAGCCTGGACGGGGAGGCCCAGCCGGCGCTGGAGGGCTGCGAGGACATCGACCTCTCGTTCACGCCGGCGACGAACCTGATCCCGGTGCGGCGGCTCGCGCTCGAAACCGGCGGTACCGGCACGTCGCGCGCGGCCTGGCTGAGGGTGCCGGAGCTCACGCTCGAGCCGATCATCCAGGCCTACGAGCGCCTCACGGTGGGGACCTACCGGTACGTCACCGCCGCTGGCGTATTCGACCGCCGGCTGACCGTCCGCCCCGACGGCTTCGTGGTGGACTATCCGGGGCTCTGGCGGGCGGAAGCCACGGTCGTACCCCAGGAACTCCAGCCGGAGGAGGTGGGCGGATGAAGGCCAACCCGAGGCGCGGGGCCGGCCGGCCCCGCGCGCGACAGGACATCCACGAGATCCCCCTCACCACGATCGAGGGCCGCACCACTACCCTGGGCGAGTGGCGCGGCCAGGTGCTGCTGGTGGTGAACGTGGCGAGCAGGTGCGGTTACACGCCGCAGTACGAGGGCCTCGAGGCGCTGTGGCGACGCCACCGGAAGGCCGGCTTTGCCGTGCTCGGCTTCCCCTGCGACCAGTTCGGGCACCAGGAGCCCGGGGATGAGGCGGAGATAAGGCAGTTCTGCTCCCTCACCTACGACGTGACCTTCCCCCTCTTCGCCAAGGTCGAGGTGAACGGCCCGCGCAGCCACCCGCTCTGGGCGTATCTCAAGGCGGCGAAGGGCGGGCTGCTGGGCACCAGCGCGATCAAGTGGAACTTCACGAAGTTCCTTGTCGGGCGGGACGGCACCGTGCTGGCGCGCTACGCCCCGACCGACACGCCGGAGGAGATCGAGCGGGACCTCGCCCCCCTCCTGGCCTGACCCCCGGATCACGGTGCGCCCGGACGACCTGCAGCACCTCCCCGAGGGCCTGCCGATCCCGGTGGACGACGGCGCCTGCCGCCACCTGCCCGGGCTCGCCCCGCCGCCCGGCGGGCTCGCGGCGTGGGACGCGATCCCCGGGATGCGCGGGTGCACGCCCCAGACCTGTGCCTGCCGGGACGAGTTCCCGGCGCGGCATCACGCCGAATGCGAAGCCACCGACCGGGCGTGCGCCGTGCTCACTGCAGGGGAATGGGACCTGGGCGACTGGAGCACCGCCTGTACGGCATGATCCGCCGCAGCCGGCTGTCGGTCGACACCCCGGCCGGGTAGTATTCCCGGGTGCCCGCTGGAGGGCCCGATGCCGTCACCCCGCTCGCTTGCCGTCGCCCTGTTCGCCACCCTCGCCATCGCCGGATCGGCGTGTGAGGGGGACTTCAACCTCGTGGTCGGGGACGGGACTCTCCTCATCGGCATCGTGACCCGGGGACCGACCGAGCCGGCCTGCCGGACCGGCGTTCCCTGTGACGCGCCGTTCGCCGCAAGCTTCACCGTCACGCGTGACGGCCACCCGGTGTCGTCCTTCCGTTCCGGCGCCGACGGGCGCTTCCGGGTGGCGCTGCCGACCGGCGGCAGCTATCGGGTGGTGCCCGGGTCTGACGCGCCGCTGATCGCGCCCGGCAGCCAATCGCGCGAGGTCACCGTGCTCGCCGGGCAGGTGAACGAGGTCGAGTTGCAGTTCGACACCGGCATCCGCTGACCCCCGGCGCCGGAGGCGCCACTGCCACCGCTCCATCCCATCCTCACCGAGCGCACCACCGGCGCCACCAACGTCCTCATCGCCCTTGCGGCGTTGGGCCTGATCCTGCACCTGCGCCGGGTCACGCCGCCGGGCGCGCGGCGCGCAGTGTGGCTCGCCGCGCTCGCCCTCCTCGCCGCCGGCGCCATGCTCGGGGCCGTCGCGCACGGCCTGTCCTTGGCCGCCGCGACGGTGGATGCCCTCTGGCAGCCGCTCTACCTCGCGCTGGCAGGCAGCGTGGCGCTCTTCGTCGTGGGCGCGATCGCCGACTGGAAGGGCCTGGCTGCGGCGCGCCGCGCCCTGCCGGTGATGCTCCTGGTCACGGCCGGGTTCTACCTCGCTACCCGCTGGCGGGGCGGCGACTTCCGGGTCTTCGTGGTCTACGAGGCCGTGGCGCTGCTCGGCGCGCTCGCGATTTACGCATCGCTGTGCCTCCGCCGGCGTGTACCCGGCGCCGGCGCCATCGCGCTGGCCTTCGCCCTCAGCCTTGCGGCCGGCGTGGTGCAGGCCGTCGGCCGGAGCTCGGTGGAGATCGGATGGCCCCTCGACCACAACGGCATCTTCCACCTCATCCAGCTCCTCGGCCTGGCGGTGCTCGGGGGCGGGCTCCGGCGAGCACTCCAGGAGCCGGCCCCGTGAACGGCACGGAAGCCGCCGCGGACGCGTTCGAGCGAGCGCTCGAGCGGCTTCGCGCGGTGGCCGGTGCCCGCGGGCTCCGGCTCACCCTGCTGGAGCGGCCGGCCCGGGCGGGGGAGAACGGGTTCGCGGAATACGCGGGCCCGAAGCTGCGCCTCCGGCTCGTGTGGGAGGCGGGCGCCCGGGCGTTGTGGGTGGAGTCGGCCCGCACGCAGGGCGCGGAGGTCGTCAGCCGGTGGACGGACGTCGAATGGGCGCTCGCCGGCGAGCGGCTTCCGCTCGACCTCGACCTCGGCCCCGCGCGGATCGAGCGCCTTGCCCGGTCGGTCGACGCCTTCCTGGCCGGGACCGACGGCCGGGTCCGGCCGCGGCCTTGACCGGGACCATCCCGGACTGCTCCTTGAGGCAGCCACGCGCTTCCCGGAGCACCCTGCCACATGCCCGAACCCGTCACCGGCAACGTCCGCCGCTGGCTCCGCCTCGAGGGCGGCGCCATCCTGGTTCTCGCCCTGCTGCTCTACGCCCGTTCGGGGGGAAACTGGGCCACGTTCGCGATCCTCTTCCTCGTCCCGGACCTTTCGCTCCTCGGGTACCTGGTCGGTCCGCGGCTCGGCGCGGCGCTCTACAACGCGGCGCACTCGTATGTCGGTCCCCTGCTCTTCTATGCCGCGGCGGTGGACTTCGGACTGGCGGGCGAGGACTCGGCCAGCCTGATCTGGCTGGCGCACATCGGGCTCGACCGGGTCATCGGCTTCGGGCTCAAGTACCCGACCGCCTTCCGCGACACACACCTCGGCCGCATCGGGCGCCCCCGCGACGAAGTGGAGCTCTTCACGTGAGCGCCCCGCTGGCCTGTCCGTCCTGCGGGAGCGCGATGCGCCCGGAGCAGCGGTCGGGCGTGGTGCTCGACCGGTGCCCGGTCTGCGGCGACGTCTGGTGCGACCGGACCGAGCTGGCCGCCGTGGTCAGCGGTGAGCGACCCGGCACGGTGATGCGCTGGGGCCGGCGGATCGACCAGCCGGGAGGATCGACCGGCTGGCAGGCCTGCCCGAGGGACGGAACCCCCACGCTCCGCCCCTACGAACTCGATCAGGTGCCGTTCCGGCGCTGCACCAAGTGCCAGGGCATCGCGATCGCGGGCGAGAATCTCGAGCGCCTGCTCCTCGAGGGCGGAGACGACCCCGACCCGCTGCGCCGCCGGCTCCTGGACCTCACCGAATAGCGCGCGGGTGCGCCTCCGGTGGGCGCCCGCTACCATTCCCCCATGCCCTCCCTCCTCGTCGCCGGCGGCACTGGCCTCGTGGGGCACGCCGCCGTCCGGCTCGCCGCTGCCGACCCGCGCTTCGCCCCCGTGGGGGCGCTGGCGCGCCGTCCCGTGGATCTCGGGCCTTCCGCGCACGGGGTGGAGGTCCGGCAGGTGGACTGGGACCGGCTCGAGTCCGCTCCGGAAGCGTGCCGGGCGGACGCGGTCCTCTGCGCCCTGGGCACCACCCTGCGCGCCGCGGGAAGCCGCACGGCCTTCCGGACGGTGGATCACGACTACGTGGTCGCCCTCGCGCGGCTTGCGCGTGCCCAGGGCGCCAGTCACTTCCTGCTGGTCAGCGCCCTCGGGGCGGATCCCCGCTCCCGGATCTTCTACAGCCGGGTCAAGGGCGAGGTGGAGGCGGCGGTGGCAGGCCTGGGCTATCCCGGCGTCACGATCGCCCGGCCCTCGTTCCTGGCGGGCGACCGGCCCGAGCCGCGACCTGGCGAGCGGCTCGGGTTGGCCGTGGCGCGCTTCCTTCCCGCCCGGTGGAGCCCGGTGCCGGCGGCGAGCGTGGCGAGCGCGCTGCTGGCCGCCGCGCTGGGTGGACCGCGAGGCCTCCGCGTGATCGAGAACCCCGAACTCCGCCGCCATCCGCCGGACCGGGTGGCACCAGCGGCCTGACGTGTCGCGCCCCTTCGCGACGGTGCTGGGCGCGCTCGCCGCGCTCGGCCTTCCCGGGACGCTCCGCGGCCAGGTCCCGTACGACGGGTGCCTTGACCGCCGCGGTCGAAGCATCGAGGGAGTGGTGAACAACCAGCTCGGCTGGGCCGGCACGGCCACGATGAGGGAAGGCCGTCCGGTCATCCTCTGGAACGAGAAGGCGCTGGGGACGGCGTCCGGGCCGATGCGGCTGTTCGTCTACCTGCACGAGTGCGCGCACCACGCCCTCGGTCATCTCTGGAAGCTGCCGTCCGCGAGGAACGAGGAGGAGGCCGACTGCTGGGCCTATCAGCTGATCGTGGACGGCGGGATGGCGCGCGGCCGGCATGTCGACGCGATCGAGCGGGAGGCGCGCCAGACCCGGGGCGACGACATCCATCTCGGCGGGGAGGAGCGGGTCCGGAGCCTGCGCCGCTGCCTGCGGATCCGGACGGACCGCGCGGCGTGGCGGTCGTCGCTCGACCGGCTCGCCGAAGCGAGCGCGGACAGCTTCGCGACCCTGCGGGGCAAGGCCTTCCCCGGCGATCCGGTCGGGGTCTACGAGTCCCTCGAGGACCTGCCCGGCACCTTCGACTGCGAGGTGCGGGACGCGATCTTCGCCTGCGTGGTGTACGCGGCGAGGCACTCCGCCGACGTCCGGCGGCGGTTCGACCGATTGCGCGGCATCCTCGAGGACTGGCTGCCGGACACCTGGACGGCGGTCGCGCGCTCGGCGGATTCCGGCGCGCGACGCGAGTTCCACGCCGAGGACAGCCGGTCGGGGGCCGGCGTCTCGCTCGTCGCCGGCGCCGACCGCATCGCATTCCGCTTCCGCTCCCGGCAGTACTGAAAGGCGGTCCCGTGCGCCTGTCACCCCTTGCGGCCCTCGCAGCGCTCACGCTGCTCGGCGGGTGCGCCCCCCGGAGCGGCGCTTCCCCGCCCACGCCCGACGCGGCTCGCGCCGGCGACGATCCGTACGCCCGCTGCCGGGCCACGGACCCGGGGCCCGCGGACGACCCCACGCGCTGCCTGCGTGATGTGGAGGCCGGACTGGTCGCGGAGGCGGCGGGCCGCGCCCGGCGTTCCGGGTCGCGGCTCGAGCTGCGCGCGGCCGACACGGTGATCGCCCGGTTCGCCGACCATTCCGGGGAGGGAGAGGAATTCGTGCGCTACCGCTATGGCGGCTGGATCGCCCGCGCGGCGCAGCACGTCGTGCTGGTCGACCTCCACGAAGGCGCCGGCGTGCTGGCCGTGGACGGCCGGACCGGGCGAACCGCGGAGCTGCTCGGCCGGCCGGAGCTGTCGCCGGACGGTGCGCGGCTCGCGGCGGCGAACGCGGACCTCGTGGCGGCCTACACCGAGAGCGGGGTACAGGTGTGGCGGGTCACGCCCGGGGGACTCGAGCTCGAATGGGCGCTCGATGGCGGCGGCCGCTGGGGCGGGTCCGCGCCCCGGTGGCTTGCTCCCGACCGCCTGGCGTTCACCTTCCACACCCTCGACCCCGCCACGACGGAATTGCAGGGCCGCCCCGCCCTACTCACGCTCCACCCGGACGGGTTCGCCGTCCGGGTCGGCCGGTGACCTCGGCCGCCCCCGGTTGCCGCGGCTCCGTCACCGCGGCCAGATTGCCGGCAGTCGTCCGCCGCGAGGCTCCGATGCCCGACCTGGTCCGCACCCTCTTCGCCCACCTGCGCTGGGCCGACGCCGGCACGCTCGGCGCGCTCCGCGCCTCCAACGGCCAGCCCACCCAGGCCCGCCAGCTCTACGCCCACGTCCTCGGCGCGGAGGAGACGTGGCTCGCCCGGGTCGAGGGGCGTGCCTCCGCCCTGCCGGTCTGGCCCGACCTCGACATCGAGCAGTGCGTGGCCTGGGCCGAGCGGACGCACCGCGCGCTCGACGCATTCGTCGCGGGACTCGACGCGGGACGTCTCGCCGAGGAGGTGGCCTACGTGAACAGCGAGGGGAGGGCGTTCCGCTCCACCCTGCGGGACATCCTGCTCCACGTGGCGATGCACGGGCACTACCATCGCGGGCAGGTGGCGCTGCTGCTCCGCGCCTCCGGCTTCGCGCCGGCGGCGACGGACTTCATCGCGTGGGCCCGAGGCGCCCCGGCGGCCACGAGACATCCGACGGGGTGACCCCCACGCCGGGGAGCCTGGCGGCCGAGGCGCGCGCCTCGAACGGCGGCCCGCCCGCGATGGCCGTGGTGCACCTGGTGGAGCGGAGCCTCGGGGAGCGCCTGCGCCGCGCCGCGCTCTTCGTGGTGCTCGGCTCCCTGGGCCTCGCGCTCCTGCCGGTTCCGGGCGTGCACTTCTTCGGGGTGGCGGTGTTCGTGGCCGGGCTGGCCATCGCGGCCCGGCGGGCGGGCACCGCGGTGGTCATCGGCGGGGTGGAAGGCACCTGTCCCGCGTGCGGCCGCGCGGGGCGGTGGTTCGCGGGGACCGGGTGGCGGCCGGTGCGCTGGCCGCTGGTGACGTCCTGCCCGGCCTGCAAGGTGGAACTCCGCATCGCTCCGGCGCCGTAGGCCGGCGCGGGGGGTCAGCCGGCCACGTCGAGCGCCGCTTCCAGCCGGTCGAGCGCCTCGTCGAGGCCCCGGGTCACCGGCCGCCGGCGGCCCTCCGGATCCATCCCGACCCCCTCCCAGATCGTGGTCGTGACGTCCTCGAGCACCTCCGGCCGCAGGCGCATGCCGTGGCGCCGGAGCAGCGGGTCGAGCTGCGGCGCGCGGCGGCGCAGGTCGCGCCGGGTGGCGAGCCACGCCAGATCCACCACGTGCCGCCGCGAGCCGAGGGTGAAGATGCCCGAGAAGAACATCTGGTACTCGTCCCGCTCGGGCTCGAACAGCAGGACGTCCGCGTCGGGGTAGAGCTCGTCGTACCGGCGCATGCCGACCTCGAGGCGCGAGTGGATCAGGGTGCGGAAGGTCTGCTCGATGATCGTCGGCAGGCCGCGCCGCACCAGGGCCCCCCGCTTGATGATCCCGCGCTTGATGCCGCGGTCGAGGTCCACCGGGACGATCGGGTTCACGCACAGGAGCAGCTTGACGCCCTGCTCCAGTGCCACCGAGGCGTGCACGGTGCGGAGCAGCACCCCGTCCACGCAGTGCCGTCCCTCGACCGTGACCGGGGGGTAGAGCCCGGGAAGCGCGGTGCTGGCCTGCACTGCCGTGGAGATCGGGATGTGGTCGAGCCCGGGTTCTCCGAACTTGACGGCCCGGCCGGCATCGAGGTCGGCGGCAATGACGAAGAGCTTGTGCTCCAGCTGCCGGAAGTCGTCGGTGCGGCCCGGGTGGCTGAACGCCTCGGCCAGCCACCGCCGGAGCGGCTCGTTGTCGAAGAGCCCGAGCGGCAGGGCGCGGGTGAGCCGGGCGAGCGACCGGATCAGGATCTGGTCCTCGGGGGCGCGCGTGAACTGCAGCATCGCGTCCGCCACGAGGCGCGGAATCGCCGCACCCCGCCGGGCCCATTCGGCGTACGCCGGGGTGAAGAACGTCCCGGGCGTCAAGGGATGCACGCCGGGTTCGCGGGTCACGAGCGACCGGACCATCTGGGACGGCGTGATGCCGTTCACCAGCGAAGCGGCGACGAAGGCCCCGGCGCTCACCCCGACGTAGACGTCCAGGTGATTCGGTTCGAAACCCTCGATCGCCTCCTCCAGGGCGCGGAGGGCGCCGATCTCGTAGACCGCGCCCCCCGGCCCCCCACCCGCGAGGGCGAGGCCCACGCCCTGGCTCCGCCGGCGCGGCCGGTCGGTGGCCATGGCCGGCGTTACTTCGCCGCGGCCTTGCGCGCCCGCTTCGGCGCCCGCTTGGCGGTCCGCTGGGCGCGCGCGCCCCGCTTCTCGACCACGCGGGTCAGCTCCTCGACCCGGCGGGTGAGCGACTGGATCTCGCGACGGGTGGGAACGCCCAGCCGGTGCATCGCGCTGGTCATCCCTTCATCCAGCGGAGCGGTGGCCTTCGCGACCGCCTTGCGGGCGTCGCCCCGGAGCCCGCGCGCCCGGTCCAGCGCCTGCTCGACCCTTGCGCGGCCGGTCTTCTCGAGGGCGCGGCCCTTCTTCACGAGGTCCTCGAAGAGCCTGGTGCCCTCCTCGCCCGCCGTCGCGACGGCGCCGAGTCCCGCGAGGTAGATGTCCTGGGCGGCTTCCCTCACCGCGACCGTCTGCTTCATCGTCTTGCGTGCCATGGTTTCCTCCTCCGTCAGGCCGCGTCGGCGGCCGGTTGATTGCTTGTCCCCGCGGGCGGTCAGGCGGACCCTGCCCGCTTCCGCCGGCCCTTCGGCCCGGCAGCCCCACTCCGTTCCGTCTCGAGCGCCGCGAGGGATGACTCGAGGTCCGCGAGCCCCTGCTGCAGGGCTTCGTACTCTCCGCGAAGGTCCCGCACCGGCGGCAGGCGGTCCACCGACCCCTTCACCAGGCGGTCCACGCCGGCCTGCAACTGCTCCACCTTCGCCTGGAGCGCCGCCTCGCCGCGGCGGATCACGTCGTGCAGGAGCTCCGGCGAGAGGAGCCGGATGCCCTGTTTCTCGCCCTCGTAGATCACCTGCGCCAGGACCTGGCCGGTGACGTCCTCCCCGGTGGCGCTGTCCACCACGCGGAGTTCCTGCCCGGCCCGCACCAGGCCCGCCACCTCGTCGAGCGAGACGTACCGGCTCTCCTCGGTGTCGTACAGCTTGCGGCTGCCGCCGCCGTACCGCTTGATCAGCCGAACCATCACATCCTTCCTCAGCATGGGCCCAGTATTGCCGCAGTGCGGCAAAAAGTCAAGGGTGGAATGCCGCAATGCGGTAAAGGGGCGGTGAAGCGCGGGTGAAGGGTTGCTGAGGACCGCGAGGTGGGAGGGGAGCGGGGAGAGGGAGAGGCTAGGAGGCGCCGTCGAGGCGGGCGAGGAGGTCCCGGCCGAGGGCCGCGAGCGCCGGGAGGTCCGCCGGCGGGTCGGCCTGGAGCGGCAGGGCGACGGGTGCCCGGGACGTGCCGAGGAGGCCGCGGAGCGCAGTGAGCCCGCGCCGGTCCCGCTCGCCCAGGGCGGCGAGGAGCGCCAGTCCGTCGCGCACTGCGGGCGGCGTCTCCGGCGGGACCGGTGGGACGACCGGATGCACCAGGTTCACCACGACGGCGCCGAGGTGGTGGCCCCCGTCCCGCAGGCGCCGCGCGAAGTGCATCGTGTCGGGCACGCGCGCCTCGCCCGGGCCGCTCACCAGCAGGAACACGGTGTCGGGGCGGCGCAGCAGGGCGCGCACCGCCTGGGCCCGCTCCCGGAACCCCCCGTAGAGGGGGGCGAACGCCTCGAAGAACTCCGCCATCTCGCGCAGCAGCCCCGCGCCGATGATCCGGTCGAGCACGGCCTCGACCCCCTTCTGCGCGAGCGCGAAGCCCGGCGGCCGGCGGAACCGGCCGGCGCGGTCGAACCACGGCGCGAGGGCCAGCTTGACGGCGCCGCTGTCGAGGAACCCCACGACGCGGTCGGGCGCTTCCAGGAAGTCGAGGGCCTGGCGGGTGGGGGGCGTGTCGAGGATCACGCGACCATACGCGTCGCGGCTCGCCACCTCGAAGAGGCGCTCGACCGCCATGTACTCGAGGATCCCGGCGAGCGAGCCGGCGAGGTCGCGGTAGAACCGGTTGCGGAAGACCCGCTCCGCCGCCTCCGGCGAGGGCGCGTACCGCGTGACGAGCCGGTCGAACGTCGCGCGCGCGTCGAGCAGGCTCACGTCGAGGCGACCCGGGGCGTCGAGCGGGGCCGGCGTCTCGCGGTCCCCCGCCTCCTCCCCCACGCCGAGCGCGTCCTTGAGCCGGCGCGACGGGTCGAACGTCATCACGAGGGTGTCGGTGCCGGCCCCGGCCGAGAGCACGCCCAGCGCCGCGGCGAGGGTGGTCTTCCCGACCCCGCCGCCGCCCACCACCACGACGAGGGGTCGGTCCAGCGGGCCGAGGCTCACGTCGCCCCCTCGAGCCGGGTCGCGAGCGCGGCCGCGAGCGCCGGACCCCGAACCTCGGCCAGCAGCGGGAGCTCGACGAACGCCCCGCGCCAGGCCCCGCGCAGTCGCTCGAGCTCGCGCTCGTTCATTGCGCGGCGGCGGCGCCACAGGTCGAGCGCGGGGCCCAGCGCGCCGTCGAGGCCGGCGGCTTCCGCCGGCACCGGGGGATAGACCTGGTTCGCGACGACCAGCGCCGGCTCCCGCCCCACGCGGCTCCGGAGCGCGGCGAGCAGCTCCAGCGTCTCCTGCACCGGCAGCTCTTCCGCGTGCGCCACCGCGACGATGGCGCTTCGTGCGGCGTCGGCCACCAGGGCGTCCACCTGCGCCGCGAGCTCGCCCAGCGGCCCGCCGCCGATCGCGGCGCTCACGAGGCGGGGCGCCGCAAGCAGCTGCAGCCCGTGACCGGTGGCGGGGGCGTCGAGGACGACGGTGTCCACCCCGGGTCCGACCACGCCCGACGCCAGCTCCACCGCCTGCCCGAGCAGCGCCATCTCCTTGAGCCCGGGGGAGCCTTCCACGAAGTGCCCGAAGATCGGGCTCGAGGTGAACGCGTTGGCGATCGGGGCGATCGGGATCCGGCGGCGCACGAGCCGTTCGACCACGCGGCGCGGCTGGAGGTTCTGGAGCCAGAGGCGGGGCCGGACCGGCACCACCTCCCCGGCGGAGGGCGCGGTGCCGAGCAGCTGATGGAGGCTCTCGCGGGGGTCGGCCTCGAGCACCAGCACGCGGCGGCCGCCGCCATGGAGCGCGAGCGCGATGGCCCCGGCGACCGCCGTCTTGCCGACGCCGCCCTTGCCGGTGACCACCACGAGTTCGCGCTTCCCCAGGAGAGCGGCCAGGTCCATGGCGGAACTTACCACCGCTCGCGCCGGGTCCCGATTGAGACTATCGTGAATGTTCCCTGTGGCCGGCCCCGCCGCCAGCCCATCCGAACCGTCAACCCAGGAGCCCAGATGGTCCGTCGTCCGTTCGCCCCGGGCGGAGCGATGCTCGCCGTGGCGCTGCTCGCCGGTTGCGCCCCCGCCCGTCCCCAGACCACGCCGACGCCCCGCCCCGGCACGGGCGGGGCCGGCGCCGAGGCCCGGCGCACGGGGCCGAAGCCGTACAAGGAGGTGGTGACCGCCAAGGCGGTGACCGACTCCGGGCTGATCCACGTGCACCGGCTCGGCACCGACACGCTCTACTTCGAGATCCCGGTGGCCCGCCTCGGCCGGGAGATGCTCGTGGTGAGCCGCATCGCCCGCACCGCCACCGGCATCGGCTACGGCGGCGAGCAGGTGAACCAGGAGGTGGTGCGCTGGGAGCGGCAGGGGAACCGCGTGCTGCTCCGGACCGTGACCTACGTGAACGTGGCGGACGACTCGCTCCCGATCTCGCTCGCGGTGCGCGCGTCGAACTTCGAGCCGGTGGTGGCCGCACTGCCGATCCTGGCGTTCGGCGCCGACAGCGCGTCGCTGGTGGTGGACGCGGGGGCGCTGTTCCTCAAGGACGTCGCGCTCCTCTCCATCGGGGCCGGGCGCCGGGAGGCGTTCCAGGTCCGCCGGCTCGACGAGGCCCGCACCTTCCTCTCCTCGGTGCGGAGCTTCCCGCGGAACGTCGAGACCCGGGTGGTGCTCACCTACGAGGCCGGCAAGGCCCCGTCGAACCAGAGCACCGGCTCCATCTCGCTCGAGATGAACCACTCGATGATCCTGCTCCCGGAGCGGCCGATGGCTCAGCGGCTCTGGGACGAGCGGGTCGGCTTCTTCCGCATCGAGCAGACCGACTACGGCCGCGACGTCCAGCGGGCCGAATCCCGCCGGTACGTCCGGCGGTGGCGGCTCGAGCCGACGGACACCGCCGCGTTCCTCCGGGGCGAGCTGGTGGAGCCGGTGAAGCAGATCGTCTACTACATCGACCCGGCCACCCCGGTGAAGTGGCGGAAGTACCTGAAGCAGGGGGTGGAGGACTGGAACCGCGCCTTCGAGGAGGCGGGGTTCCGCAACGCGATCGTGGCGAAGGACCCGCCGACCCGGGAGCAGGACCCGGAGTTCAGCCCGGAGGACGCGCGGTATTCCGTCATCCGGTACTACAGCTCCGACATCCAGAACGCCTACGGCCCGAACGTGGCCGACCCCCGGACCGGCGAGATCCTCGAGTCGGACATCGGGTGGTACCACAACGTGATGAACCTCCTCCGCAACTGGTACCTGATCCAGACGGCGGCGGTGAACCCGGCGGCCCGGAAGCTCGACTTCGACGACGAGGTGATGGGCGAGCTGATCCGCTTCGTCGCGGCCCACGAGGTGGGGCACACCCTGGGACTGCCCCACAACATGAAGGCGAGCAGCGCCTACCCGGTGGACTCGCTACGCTCGGCGGCGTTCACGCGGCGGATGGGCACCGCACCCTCGATCATGGACTACGCGCGGTTCAACTACGTGGCGCAGCCGGGCGACAGCGGCGTCTCCCTGCGCCCCGCGATCGGGCCGTATGACCTCTGGGCCATCCGGTGGGGCTACCGGCCGGTGATCGGCCCGGCCTCGCCGGACGACGAGAAGCGCACGCTCGACGGCTGGGTCCGGGAGCGGGAGGGGGACGACGTCTACCGCTTCGGCGACCCGAGCTCGATCGACCCGACGTCGCAGACCGAGGACCTGGGCGACGACGGGGTGAAGGCGAGCGGCTACGGCACCGAGAACCTCAAGCGGATCCTGCCCGAGCTCCGCACCTGGTCCTACCGTCCCGGCGCCGACTACGCGCAGCTCCGCGAGCTGTACGAGCAGGTCCTGGCGCAGTGGACCCGCTACATGGGCCACGTGACCGCCATCGTCGGCGGGGTGACCTACACCCGGAAGGCGATGGACCAGGCGGGCCCGGTGTACGCGGTGGTGCCGCGCGCGCGGCAGAGGGAGGCGATGGACTTCCTGGTCCGGCAGGCGTTCCGGACGCCGGCCTGGTTGATCGACCGGGAGACGCTGGTCCGGATCGACCATGCCACCGGCGCGGTGGAGCGGCTGCGCCAGCGGCAAGTGGGCGTGCTGGCGAACGTGCTCGAGCCGCGCCGGTTGCAGCGGCTGATCGAGTCCGAGGCGGCGGTGGGACGGGAAGCGTACGGCCTCGGCGGCATGCTCGGCGACGTGCGGCGCGGGGTCTGGACCGAACTGGCGGGCGGGCGCGCCGCCGACGCGTACCGCCGGAACCTCCAGCGGGGATACGTCGAGCGGATGCGGTACCTGATGACCGAGGAGCTGCCGCCGATCCCGCCCCGGTTCCGGCAGTTCGCGACCTTCACCGACGTGATGGTCGGGCAGAGCGACATCCGGCCCTTCGTCCGGGCGGAGCTCGAAACCCTCCGGGGCGAGATCCGCGCCGCCCTCCCCCGGACCACCGACCGGGCGACGCGGGTGCACTACGCCGACGTGCTGGCGCGAATCCAGGACATCCTCGAGCCGCGACGGCCGTGAGGGGGAGAGGGGAGAGGGGAGAGGGGAGAGGGGAGACGCCGTCTCCCCTCTCCCCTCTCCCCTCTCCCATCCTGCTCATTCCCCGCCCGCCAGCCCCTCGAGCACCTTCAGGCAGCGCCGCTGGGCCGCGCGGTCCCTGACCGCCACGAAGATCGTGTCGTCGCCCGCGATGGTGCCCACCACGCCCGACCACGCGAGCCGGTCGAGCGCGGCGCCCACCCGGTTCGCCTCGCCCGGCGGGGTGTGGATCACCACCAATGCGTCGCCGGCGGGGTCGGCCCCCAGCATCCCCTCGGCGATGCGCCGCTCGTCGCTGTCGGGGGTGAACTGCTCCCCCGCCGGCGGGCGCCGGTACGCGCCCTCCATCTTGACCAGCCCGAGCTGCTGGACGTCGCGGCTCAGCGTCGGCTGGGTCACCTCCCACCCTTCCTCCGCCAGGCGCGTGCCCAACTCCTCCTGGGTCCGGATGGCCTGGGTGGCCACCAGCTCCAGGATCTTGAGCTGCCGTTTCCGGCGATCGGCGGTCACCGCGGCCGCCCGGCGAGCCGCCGCATCGCGCCCCGGAAACGGCGCTCCTCCCGCACCCGCCACGCCGCCCGCACCCGGAGCCGGGTCCGGGCACCGCGGAGGTCGGGATCGCCGACGGCGCCCCGTCCGCCGCGCCGTCGGAGGATCTCCGCGGGGCTGACCGGCGGGAACGCCTCGCTCCGGGCGAGCCCGGCCTTCACCTCGCGATAGGCAGTCCGGAACGGGGTCCCGGCCTCCACCCTCCGCATCACCTCGTCGGTGGCAAGTGCCCCGCGATCGAGCGCCGCGAGCGCGAGACGCCGGTCCACGCCCAGCTGCGGCACCGCCCAGGCCAGCGCGCGGAGCGCGCCCCGGGTCCGCTCGACGCCGCGCATCAACGGTTCCTTGAGGAGCTGCCAGTCACGGTGATACCCCGAGGTGAGCCCGCCGCGGATGGCCAGCACCGCGGCGAGGTCGCCCTCCACCGCGGCGAGCTCCCCGCGCGCCAGCTCGAAGAGGTCGGGGTTCCGCTTGTGCGGCATGATGCTCGAACCCGTCGCGAGTTCCGCCGGGAGGGTCAGGAAGCCGAACTCCTCGGCGGACAGGAGGATGACGTCGGCGGCCAGGGTCCGGGCCTCGTGGCCGAGCTGGAGGCACCAGAAGAGCGCCGAGGCCTCGAGCTTCCCCCGGCCCGGCTGCACCATCGCGACGTTCGGCTCCGGCCCCGCGAAGCCCAGCGCGCGCGCGGGGACGCGCCGGTCGAGCGGGGGGC
>CAVQWA010000103.1:0-23354 GCA_963717315.1 uncultured Gemmatimonadales bacterium | reverse complement strand
GGTATCGCTGTAGCAGGCGCGCCAGTTGCTCCTCGGCCGCCCCACGCTTCGGCGTTGAGGAACCACCCGGTGCCACGGCGGTGGGTGTGACCGAAGGCCATCAGGTCCCCCGCCCTCGCGCTCGTGGTGCCGTCGCCACTTCCAGAACTCGTCGAGCGGCTCCTCGGTCCAGTAGACGTGTCGAGCGTCGGCGTGCGCGGACAACTACAGTCAGCCTGGCCCCTGGCTCCGCGGCCACGACTTTACGGGAGCGCCCCGAGCTGGGCCGCCGAGAACGTGCCGGGTCCAGGCGTAGCTCTCGTGGCTCAGTGCCTCCTGGCGCGGGTCCTCGGACTCGCAGCGGAACCGCCGGCAGTCCGTTGCCACGGTGCCGCCCGAGTTCCCTGCAACGCCGGCCATCCGCGGTCGCGCAGGAATGCCGCCGACGACCTCGTCCGGCCACGGGGCGTAGCCGACGTCGCCGAGACCGATAGGTCGCCACCGCTCCCTCGCGACGGCGCCGCCACGTGACCGGCCTCGAGCGCGGGGAGGTTCGCGTGGATGTCGAGCAGGAGCCAGTCCCACGGGGGAACCTAGTGCTGGTGGCCCTGCTGCGCGCACGAAGGCACTCATCACCACGCCACCGCCTGCGTCCGCGGCCGGGTCGAGCCCGCCCAACTTACCCGATGGCGCGGACGTTCGCCCCGCCGTAGACGCGGGCGGGCTCGACCCGGCCGCTCGAAGCCGGCCTCGGCGAGCACATGCTGCGCCTCGGTGAGCGCACCGGCCACGCAGCCGGTCCATATACGCCACGTCGGAGAGTCCTGCGCAGCACCATGTTGGAGACGGCAAACCGCCGGCCGCAGCACAACGGAGTTGCGCACACCCTCCCCTTGTCCGCGAGATTGATCACGCAGTTGGAAATGATGACGTCCACCGACGCGTCGTCCCAGGGAGCGGGATGCGCTCGATGTCGCCCTTCAGGAACTCGACGTTCTCGGCGCCGCCTTCCGCTGATTCTCGCGGGCGGCGCGAGCATCTCGTCGGTCATGTCGAGGCGCGGCCCTGGCTCACCCGCTTCGCCGAGAGACGCGCTCCAATGCCGCGCCCGCCGAGCCGAGGTCGAGCACCGTTTCCCCCTCCTGCACCCAGCTCCGCGAGTGCGGTGGGATTGCCGCAGCCGAGCGACGCGAGCACCCGCAGTGTCGGGGAGCTGTCCGACCTAGACGGTGTCGTGGTCCCGGCTATCGGGTCGGACGAGGTGGTGGTCAGCAGGCCGGGCCGCAGCAGGCCGCGCGGCCGGTGGTGACCTGTCGGGCCGCCTCGGCGTAGCGGGCGATGATGTCGGGGTGGTGCTCACGGCTTCTTCGGCGTCCCGGGTATGGTCGGATGACGCCGCAACATATCAAGATGTATTGATTCGTCAATGGGTGGCCGGAGGGCCCGACCGGTCAGACTTTCCGGCCGAGGTTCGCTCGTGCCGCGTTGAGACCACGGCCTCTGGGGACTTGCCGGGCCTCATCGTTGTCGGTCTTCGCCCCGGCCCCGCCGCGGCCCAGAACCATGGCCAGGGAGGGTTAGTACGTGCGGGACAGCGAGCAGTACGCGCCCTCGTCCGCCAGGTGGCCGGTGGCCGCCGCGCCGCGGAATGGGTCCGCCGCCTCCCCCGGGGTGCCGCGTGGGCCGTGGTCCTCGATGTGGACCGAACCGGCCCCAACTCGGTCTACGAAATTTTGAGCGGGCCACCTACGGCATCCCGTTCTAATGACCCGTCGTGAGCGGCTGGTTGACCGGCGTGAGGCGGGCGCCGCGCGCCGGGGCGGCCGACTTCATTTGGGCGGTGCGGGCGGCGGGCGGCCGGGTGGCGTGGATCTCCAACCGCGACCCAGGCCGGGCGCGAGGCCACCCGGGCCAACATGGAGGCGCACGGGACCTGCGGGTGCTGACGCGCCCTGCCTCCAGCGCGCCGCCGACACGGCCTACAGGCCCGGCGCCGCGCCGCAGCGAGCGCGGGATCGGGTCGCGCCTGGTGGGCGTCCGGCCGCGGGTGGTCGCTTTCGTGGGGGATGCGACGGGCGACTTCCCCGCGCCACCGCTGCGGGCGGGCCCGCGGGCGACGGCTTCTCCCGCCGCCGAACCCGGATGTACGGGCGGTGGTTACGCCGGTCACGCGGGGGCCGATCTCCTGCGGCGCTTCCCTCCCGCCGGCCAATCACAGCAGAGGTGAGGGGCACCACCCGGAGACGCAGGCGACCACCGCGCCGCTGATCCTGTCGCTGGCCCTTGCGTTCACCAGCCATCCGGTTCGTCCCCGACGGAGGCGGCGATCGCGATCCTCGAGGAGCGCGCCCGGTGGCGCGCTCCTCGAGGATCGCGATCGCCGCCTCCGCTTCGTCGGGGACGAACCGGATGGCGACCGGGGTGCCGGTGAACGCAAGGGCCAGCGACAGGATCAGCGGCGCGGTGGTCACCTGCGTCTCCGGGTGGTGCCCCTCACCTCTGCTGTGATTGGCCGGCGGGGACGACGCGGCGGGGAATCGGCCCCCGCGTGACCCGCGTGACCCACCGCCCGTACATCGGGTTCGGCAGCAGGAAGAACCGCGTGCCGAAGGCCTCGTCGCCCGCGGGCCCGCCCGCAGCGATCGCCTCGTCGGCGGCGGGGAAGTCGCCCGTGGCGTCCCCCACGAAAGCGACCACCCGCGGCCGGACGCCGGCCCAGGCGCAGGAGCCCGATCCCGCGCTCAGCTCGGCGCGGCGCCGGGCCTTGGTGTAGGCCGTGTCGGCGGCGCGCTGGAGGCAGAGCAGGTCGCCCGCCGCCCAGATCCCGTGCGCCTCCATGTTGGCCCGGGTGGCCTCGCGCCCGGCCTCGTCGCGGTTGGAGATCCACGCCACCCGGCCGCCCGCCGCCCGCACCGCCCGAATGAAGTCGGCCGCCCCGGGCACGGCGCCCGCCTCACGCCGGTCGACCCAGGCAGCCCACGACGGGTCGTTGAACGGGATGCCGTAGGTGGCCCGCTCGAGTTCGTAGACCGAGTTGTCCAGGGCGGTTTCGTCCACATCGAGGACCACGGCCCACGCGGCACCCCGGGGGAGGCGGCGGACCGATTCCGGCAGGACGCCGGCGGCCACCCGGTAGACCTGGCGGACGAGGGCGGCGTATTCCTCGCTGTCCCGCACGTACTTGACCTGAAGCCCCTGGCCATGGTCCTGGGCCGCGGCGGGGCCGGAAGCGAGGCCGAGGACGACGATGAGGCCCAGCAAGTCCCGGAGGCGGTATGGCGGTCTCGAACGCGGCACGAGCGAACCTCGGCGGCTGGAGGGGCAGGCCATCGGGGAAGCCTAAGACCGGTCGGGCCCTCCGGCCACCCATTGACAAATCAATACATCTTGATATGTTGCTGCGGCGTCATCCGACCATACCCGGGAGCCGAAGCCGTGAGCACCACCCCCGACATCAAGTCCGAAGTCTCCGCCCGCTACGCCGAGGCGGCCCGACAGGTCACCACCGGCCGCGCGGCCTGCTGCGGCCCGGCCTGCTGCACCACCACCTCGTCCGACCCGATCACCCGGGACCTCTACGACGCCGTCCAGGTCGGACAGCTCCCCGACACTGCGGTGCTCGCGTCGCTCGGCTGCGGCAATCCCACCGCACTCGCGGAGCTGGGTGCGGGGGAAACGGTGCTCGACCTCGGCTCCGGCGGCGGCATCGACGTGCTCCTCTCGGCGAAGCGGGTCGGCCCGGCAGGGAAGGCCTACGGCCTCGACATGACCGACGAGATGCTCGCCCTGGCGCGCGAGAACCAGCGGAAGGCGGGCGCCACGAACGTCGAGTTCCTGAAGGGCGACATCGAGCACATCCCGCTGCCTGACGCGTCGGTGGACGTCATCATTTCCAACTGCGTGATCAACCTCGCCGCGGACAAGGGGAGGGTGCTGCGCGAGGCCTTCCGTGTGCTGCGGCCCGGCGGGCGGTTTGCCGTCTCCGACATCGTGCTGCGCCAGGACCTGCCCGAGGCGCTGCGCCGGAGCGTGGCGCTCTGGACCGGCTGCGTGGCCGGTGCGCTCACCGAGGCGCAGTACCTCGGCCTGCTCGCCGAGGCCGGCTTCGAGGCGCCCGGGGTCGAGCCCACCCGCGTCTACGGCGGGGACGACGTCCGCGCCATCCTGGGCGGGCTCGACCCGGCCGCGGATGCCCAGGCGGTGGCGCTCGAGGGAGCGGTGATGAGTGCCTTCGTGCGCGCCACCAGGCCACGGCACTAGGTTCCCCCGGTGCGGATCGCTCTGCTGCCCGACATCCACGCGAACCTCCCCGCGCTCGAGGCCGTCCTGGCGGACGCCGAGCGCGAGGGAGCGGTGGCGACCTATCATCTCGGCGACCTCGTCGGCTACGCCCCGTGGCCGGACGAGGTCGTGGCACTCCTGCGCGACCGCGGGATCGCCGGCGTTGCAGGGAACTACGACAGCACCGTGGCAACGGACTACCAGCACTGCGGCTGCAAGTACGAGGACCCGCGCCAGGAGGCACTGAGCCACGAGAGCTACGCCTGGACCCGGGCACACGTCTCGGCGGCCACGAAGGCACACCTCGGGGCGCTCCCGTTCCGGCTGGACCTGGTGGCCACGGGGGGGCACCTCCCGGGGCCCAGGCTGATCCTGGTCCACGGCACGCCGACGCTCAACACGCTCTACTGGACCGAGGACCGTTCCGACGAGTTCTGCCGGAAGATGGCGACGCACGCCGGCGCGAGGGCGGGGGACCTGATCGCCTTCGGTCACACCCACCGGCCGTGGCACCGGGTGGTGGACGGGGTGCAGTTCCTCAACGCCGGAAGCGTGGGGCGGCCCAAGGACGGCGACTGGCGCGCCTGCTACGCCCTGGTGGAACTCACCACCGGCGGCATCTCGGCCCGGCACAAGCGGGTCGAGTACGACGTCGGCCGGGCTGCGACGGGAATTCGCTCCAGCGAGCTCCCCGACGACTTCGCGCTCCAGCTCGAGCGCGGCGGCGCGTGATGCCGCTGGCCGCCCGGCCAGTGGAAAAGGCTTGCGCGGGCCGGTCCCGGCCGCGACGTTGATGCGAGGGCCATCCCCGGCCCGACCGCACGGAGGCCTGCCGATGCTCGAGCAAGACCCCCAGACCGGCACGCGGGTGGACCTCGTGGGTGATCCCACGCCGCTTGTGCGTGCCTTCTTCGCCGCCCTCCGCCGCCTCCCGCTCAGCACCTGGGTCGCCGTCGCCCGCCTCACCTGGCGTTCGAAGGAGGAGCCCTTCACCGAGAGTGCCGAGTACCGCCTGGCGCGCCGCCGCCTTCGTCAGGTGCTGGACGGCATGCCCTGGATGGTCGGCTGGGTGAAGCGGCAGGTCGGCGACACGGTGGACGTGGCCGCCGCGTTCCTTCCCGGCGTGGCCCCGAAGCCGCTGGCGCGGGTCGCCCTCCTCGCCGCCTTCGCCCTGGTCGCGCGGCCGTACCTGTCCCACACCGATTTCGCCCGACTGTACGAGCCCTTCGCCGGGCTGATCCCACCGGACGAGCTGCTCCGCGGCCTTTGAGCTCGGGAGATCCGGCCCTTCCACAAAGTCGTAACTCCGTACATATTTTCTGCTTAGCTGACTACGGCTCAAGCAGATGATCAAGGTCACAAGGGTTCACGCCGGCTCCATCGGGGAGGAGCTCGGGCTGTCCGCCGGCACCGAGCTCCTCACGGTGAACGGGCGGGAGCTCGAGGACTTCCTCGACTGGGAGTTCCTCACCGCGGACGATGCCTTCGAGCTGCACGCCCGGCGCCCGGACGGGGAGGAGGTCATCTACGAGGTCGAGCGCGACCTCGAGACGCCGCTCGGCGTGGACGTCGAGCCCCCCCGGATCCGGCGCTGCGCCAATCGCTGCGACTTCTGCTTCGTGGACGGCCTGCCCGACGGGCTGCGGGAGGTCCTCTACATCCGCGACGACGATTACCGCCTTTCCTTCCGCTACGGGAACTTCGCCACCCTCACGAACCTGAAGCCGCGGGACACGGAACGGATCATCGAGTACCGGCTCTCGCCGCTCTATGTGTCGGTGCACGCCACCGACCCGGTGGTGCGGCGGTGGCTCCTGCGGAACCCCACCGCGCCGGAGATCCTGCCCCAGCTGCGTCACTTCGCCGACCACGGCCTGGAGTTCCATACCCAGGTGGTGTTGTCGCCCGGCGTCAATGACGGGGCGGTGCTGGAGCGGACGCTGGACGACCTCTGGTCGTTCGGGGCCCAGGTGCTCAGCGTCTCGGTGGTGCCTGTGGGGCTCACCGAGTACAGCAAGCACTCCCTGGTGCGGGAGCCCACCGAGGCGGAGTGCCGCGCCGCAGTGGAGGTCGTGGAGGCCCGCGCGGCGCGGGGCCGGGCGGCGCGGGACGACACCTGGGCGTATGGCGCTGACGAGCTCTACCTGCGTGCCCGGCTGCCGCTGCCGGCGGAAGAGACGTACGGCACCTTCGACCAGGTCGAGAACGGCGTGGGGAGCGTGCGGTACCTGCAGCGCCGGATCCGCGAGGGCGCAGCCGGGCTCGGCGACTGGGCCGGCAGGCGGATCGGCGTCCTGACCGGGACGTCCATGGCCGCTCTGATGCCCCAGGTCCTCGTGCCCCTCGCCGAGGCCACCGGGGCGCATTTCGACCTGATCGAGCTGGAGAACCCGCTGTTCGGCCCGCGCGTGACCACCGCCGGGCTCCTGCCGGGCAGCGCATTTCTCGCCGCCCTCGAGGGGCGCACCGACCTCGACCTGGCCCTGCTGCCCGCCGAGTCCGTGAACGACGACATGCTCTTCATGGACAACCTGGACGCGCACGACCTCGCCCGGCAGGTGCCGGTGCCGGTGCGCTTCTCCCACGCCTTCGTGGACGCCCTCGAGGCGACGGTGGCCGCGTGACCAAGCCCACCGTCGCCCTCGTTGGTCGTCCCAACGTCGGCAAGTCCACGCTGTTCAACCGCATCGTCGGCGGCCGGCGGGCGATCGTGTCCGACCAGCCGGGGACCACGCGCGACCGGCACTTCGCCGACGCGGAGTGGAATGGGCGCTCCTTCTGGCTGGTGGACACCGGCGGGCTCCTCCCGGGGTCGAGGGACTCGATGAACCGCGCGATCGGCCGCCAGGTGGACCTGGCACTGGAGCAGGCGGACGTGGTGGTCCTGCTGGTGGACGGCAAGGAGGGGCTGCATCCGGCCGACGAGGATGTCGCCGAGCGGCTCCGGCAGAGTGGCCGGCCGGTGCTCCTCGCGGTGAACAAGCTGGACGACCTGCCCGTCTCGCAGGCGCACCACGAGTTCTGGGCGCTCGGGCTGGGCGAGCCGATGGCCGTTTCCGCCGCCACCGGCAAGGCGAGCGGGGACCTCCTCGACGCCATCGTCGGGCGGTTCCCGGAGCGCACCGAGGCGGAGGGCGCCGAAGCGGTGGCCGTCGCCGTCGTGGGGCGGCCGAACGTCGGGAAGTCCTCGCTGGTGAACCGCCTGCTTGGCGAGGACCGGCTGGTGGTGAGTGCCGAGGCCGGCACCACCCGGGATGCGATCGACTCGCACCTCCGCTACCACGGCCGGACGCTCACCTTCATCGACACGGCGGGCCTGCGGAAGCGGGCCCGGGTGGACGACGACGTCGAGTTCTACTCGACGCTCCGCACCCAGCGCGCGATCGAGCGGGCCCACGTCTGCGTGCTGGTCGTGGACGCGACGATCGGGGTCCACGTGCAGGACCTCCGGATCGCCAACGAGGCCTGGGAGGCAGGCGCCGCGCTGATCGTCGTGGTCAACAAGTGGGACCTGGTCGAGGAGAAGGACGCCAACACGGCGCGGCGCGGGCAGGACGAGGTCGCGGCGCGCGCGCCCTTCCTCCGGGACGTGCCGTTCGTCTACGTCTCCGCCCTCTCGGGCCAGCGGGTCCGGCTGCTGCTCGACCTCATCCTCGAGGTGGCCGACGCGCGAGAGCAGCGGATCGGCACGGCCGAGGTGAACCGGGTGCTCGAGCAGCTGGTCGCCCGGAACATGCCGCCGCAGTCGGAAGGGGAGGAAGTGAAGCTCCTCTATGCCACCCAGGTGGCCACCGCCCCGCCGTTGTTCGCCATCTTCTCGAACCGCCCGGACGAGGTGCCGGAGGCCTACCAGCGCTACCTGGTGAACGGCTTCCGGGACGCGTGGGGCTTCAAGGGCTCGCCGATCCGGCTCCGCCTGCGGCGCCGCTCGGGTCGCGCGGCCCGCCCGTGACGCTGCCCCTGCCGGCGGCCCTCGCCGCCTCGTACCTGCTGGGGGCCATCCCGACCAGCTACCTCGCCGCCCGCCTCCTCCGCGGCGTGGACCTGCGGCAGGTGGGCAGCGGCAACCTCGGCGCGACGAACCTCTATCGCGCCGCGGGCTGGAGGGTCGCGGTCCCGGTGGGCCTCTTCGACATCGCCAAGGGTCTTGTGCCGGCCACGGCCCTCGCGGCCGCGGTGGGCGGCGGCACTCGCGCACCGGGCGTGGGGCTGGCCTGCGGAATCGCCGCCGTCGTCGGCCACGTCTTCTCCGTCTTCGTGCGCTTCAAGGGCGGGAAGGGCGTGGCCACGGGCGCCGGCGCGATGCTCGGCCTGGCCCCGCTCGCAGTCCTGGCCGCCGCGGCGGTCTGGGCGGTGGTGACCTTCGCGAGCGGATACGTCTCGCTCGGCTCAGTGGTGGCCGCGTGCTCGCTGGTGCCGGCGGTGTGGCTCCTCCATCCCGACCAGCGCGGCCTGCTGCCCTTCTACCTCCTCCTCGCGCTGGGCATCGTGTGGCTCCACCGCGCGAACATCGCGCGCCTGCGCGCGGGGACCGAGCACCGCTTCGGCCGGAGGCGTGGCCCCGATTCGGATCCGGGTGAGGGGGAGGGGCGAGCGTGAAGCCGGTGGCCGTGCTTGGCGCGGGAAGCTGGGGCACGGCGCTCGCCGGGCAGCTGGCGGCCCGGGACGTGCCCGTACGCCTCTGGGCCTGGGAGGCCGAGGTGGTGCAGGCGGTGAACGAGCGCCACGAGAACCCGGTCTACCTCCCCGGGTTCGCCCTGCCCCCCGGCCTGCGGGCGTTCGCGGACGCGGCCGAGGCGGTCCGTGGCGTGGGGGTGGTGCTCTCGGTGAGCCCGAGCCACGTGACCAGGAGCGTCCTCCGGCCGCTGGCCGGAGTGGTGGCCGACGACGCCCTCGTGGTGAGCGCCACCAAGGGGGTCGAGCAGGACACGCTCGCCCTGATGCACGAGGTGATCGCCGACTGCCTCCCCGGCCGCCCGGTTGCGATCCTGTCGGGACCGAGCTTCGCGAGGGAAGTCGCGCAGGGCGAGCCGACGGCGGTGGTGGCCGCCTCGGCCGACGCGCACGCCGCCACGCGCACCCAGGCGCTCTTTGCCGGGCCACGCTTCCGGGTGTATTCCCACCACGACGTCACGGGGGTCGAGCTGGGCGGGGCGCTGAAGAACGTCATCGCCATCGCCGCCGGGATGCTCGAGGGCCTCGGCCTCGGGCACAATCCGCGCGCCGCGCTCATCACCCGCGGCCTCGCGGAGATGACCCGCCTCGGCGTGGCGATGGGCGCCGACCCGCTCACCTTCGCCGGGCTGGCCGGCATGGGCGACCTCATCCTGACCTGCACCGGTGGCCTGAGCCGGAACCGCTCGCTGGGGGAGTTCATCGGCCGTGGCGGATCCGCGGCGGCCTGGGTCCGCGAGCACCGGATGGTGGCCGAGGGCGCGAACACCGCCGACGCGGCCGTGCGCCTCGCGGCGCGGCACGGCGTGGAACTGCCGATCTGCACCCAGGTGGCCGCGATCCTGCGGGGTGAGCAGCGCCCGGCCGAGGCGGTCGACGAGCTGATGGAACGCGACCTCAAGCCGGAGCAGTGGCGATGAGCGGACCGAGACCCATCCAGGAGTTCTACTCGATCGGGGAAGTCTGCGCCCTCACCGACCTCAAGCCCCACGTGCTCCGGTACTGGGAGAGCCAGTTCCGCTTCCTCAACCCGGCGAAGAACCGCTCCGGCAACCGGGTGTACAAGAGCCGTGAGGTCGAGCTCATCATGCTGGTGAAGCACCTCCTCTACACCGAGAAGTACACGATCGAGGGCGCGCGCCAGCGACTCGACCAGTACAAGCGTTCGGGCGAGCTCAAGGCGCAGGCCCACCGCGCGATGGCCGTGGAGACCGCCCGCGATCTCCGTCGCCAGCTGGAGCTGCTCCGGGCCGCGCTGGACGGGCGGTAGCCGACCCCGCCCGCGTCCGGCTATCCTTCACGCCCGATGCACTTCCTCATCACCAACGACGACGGCATCCTGGCCCCCGGCATCGCGCTCCTCGCGGAGGCGAGCCAGGAGGTCGGACGCGCCACCGTCGTGGCCCCCGACCGGGAGCAGAGCGGCACCAGCCACTCGCTCACGCTCCACCGTCCCCTCCGTCCGGCCCGGCGGCCGGATGGAGCCTTCCAGGTGGACGGCACCCCGACGGATTGCGTGCTCCTGGCGCTCGGCGCGCTGCTGGAGGAGCGGCCGGACTTCGTGCTGTCGGGGGTGAACCACGGCCCCAACATGGGCGAGGACGTGCTCTACTCGGGCACCGTCTCGGCCGCGATGGAGGCCGTGACGCTCGGGGTGCCGGGCGTGGCAATCAGCTTCGCCGGCCACGACCCGGAACTGATGAAGACCTACCGGCCGAGCCTCACCGCTCTGATCCGGCAGATCATCGCCACCGAGTACCCGCCGGCGATGATCCTCAACGTGAACCTCCCGAACCTTCCCGCCACCGAGGTCAAGGGCGTCAAGGTGACCCGGCTCGGCAGCCGGTTCTTCTCCAATTCGCTCACCCGGATGAGCGACCCCTGGGGCCGCGAGATCTTCTGGATCGGCGGCGGCACGATCACCTGGACCGGCGGCGAGGACACCGATCATGCCGCCGTGGCCGAGGGCTTCATCTCGGTCACGCCGCTCCACATGGACCTGACCAGCCACCGGCTGCTGGAGACCGTGAGCGGATGGCGACTCGGGGCGTGACCCCGGGGGACGGGTACGGCGGGTATCGCGCCGAGCTCGTCGAGACGCTCCGCCGGAAGGGCATTCGCGACCTCGCCGTGCTGAAGGCGGTGGCGGAAACGCCGCGGCACCGCTTCGTGCCCGAAAGCGTCCGCCACCGGGCCTACGAGGACTCGGCGCTCCCGATCGGCGGCGGGCAGACGATCTCGCAGCCGTTCGTGCAGGCCCGCTACCTCGAGGTGCTGGCGCTGACCGGCCGGGAGAAGGTCCTCGAGGTCGGGACGGGATCGGGATACCAGACCGCGCTCCTCGCCCGGCTCGCCGAAACGGTCTTCAGCGTGGAACGGCTGCCGCAGCTCGCCCAGCGGGCCCGCGATACGCTCCAGGCCGCCGGGTACCGCAACGTCACGGTCCTCGTCGGGGACGGCACCCTCGGCTGGCGTGCGTTCGCCCCGTACGACGCCATCCTCGTCGCCGCCGCCTCGCCCGACGTCCCGGCCCCGCTGGTGGAACAGCTGGCCGTAGGGGGACGGCTCGTGATCCCCCTCGGCGACCGCGACGCGCAGGTCCTCACGCTCGTCCGCCGGACGGAGCAGGGGGTCGAGCAGGCGGTGCTCGGCGACGTGCGGTTCGTCCCCCTGATCGGCGAATTCGGCTTCCGGGAGTAATCGTGCTCGACCAGGCGATCCACTGGCTCACCGAGACGATCCTCCGACTCGGGTACCCGGGCATCTCGATCCTGATGTTCATCGAGTCCTCGTTCATCCCGTTCCCGAGCGAGCTCGTGATGCCGCCGGCCGGCTACCTGGCGGCAAAGGGCCGGATGGCCCTCGGGTGGGCTTTCGCCGCCGGGCTCGGCGGCAGCCTGCTTGGCGCGCTCTTCAACTACTGGTTCGCCGTGACGCTGGGGGAGCCGTTCCTCCGGAAGTACGGCAAGTACTTCTTCGTCAAGCCGGCGAACCTCGACCGGTCGGAGGCTTTCTTCCGGCGGCACGGCGCCATCTCGACGTTCGTGGGGCGGCTCATCCCGGTGATCCGGCAACTCATTTCGGTGCCGGCCGGCCTCGCCCGCATGCCCCTCCGGCCCTTCGTGCTCTGGACCAGCCTCGGGGCAGGGATCTGGTGCGCCATCCTCCTGTACATCGGGTGGCTCCTGGGCACGCACGAGGCCGCACTCCGGGAGGCCGCGGTAAAGGCCTACTCGACCCGGGCCTTCCTGTACCTCTTGCCGGTGCTGATCCTGATGGTCGGCGGATACGCCGCCTGGTACCGCCGCCGGCGGGCTGCGGCAGGATGACCACCTGGCGATTTGTCGTGGAAGGGGGGGTGCAGGGGGTCGGCTTTCGCTACTTCGTTCGCCAACGGGCAAGGGCGCTGGGGCTCGGAGGCCGGGTCCGCAACCTCCCCGATGGCTCCGTCGAGGTGGTGGCACAGGGGACGCCGAGGACGCTGGCGGAGCTCGAGGCGGCCCTCTGGCGAGGGCCGTCACTGGCGAGGGTGTCTCACGTCGTCCGCACCGAGAATGAGGATGAGATCGTATTTGGAAGTACGTTTGACATAGATAGATAGGCGCTTCATCTCCGGTTAGGTACCAAGTTTCGGTGCGCCATTCTCAACTGTGGAAAAGCCCCACGTGTGGAGATGTGGAAACGGGCGGTTGGTCTGGGCCGGAGGTATGGCTTTCGCTAGATTGCGCGGGTCGCCCCCGTAGCTCAGCGGATAGAGCAGCGGTTTCCTAAACCGTTGGTCGCAGGTTCGATTCCTGCCGGGGGCATCTCCCACTCACAGGCGCCTGGTTCGACGGCTCGGGGCGCTCCGGGTCGGGGCTCCTTGTTCCAGGTCGGCCCCTCGGCGATACTTCTGGGCTGTGGCAGTCAGCCCGCAACTGGACGAGGATGGGGAATGGCATCGAAGCAAGGGACCGTGCCGGTGGTTGGCGCCGCGGCGCCCGCGGGTACGCTGATGGATTGGCTCGAACGGCACCAGAAGCTGCTGCTGCTGGTGGGGGGCGCGCTCCTGCTGGCCGCGCTCGCCGGCTGGTACGTCACGACCAGTGCCAAGCGGAAGGAGCTCTTCGCCTCGCAGCAGCTCAGTGCGGCACGGGCCATCGCGGAGTCCGGCGACCTGCCTCGGGCCGCCGGGGAATTTCAGCGAATCTCCGAAGGGTTCCGGGGTACCGACGCGGCGCAGGAGGCCGTGATCTCGCTCAACCAGGTCCGGCTGATCAGTGGGCAGCAGGAGCTGGCCGTGGTGGGACTCCAGGACTTCCTGGCGGCAGGGCCGGACGCCAAGTTCGTCGCCCCGGCCAACGGGCTCCTCGCCGCGGCGCTGGAGAACAGCGGCAAGGAACCGGAAGCCGCCGAGGCCTACCGGCGCGCGGCAGAGTCCGCGACCAGTCCTTACCTCGAGGCGGAGTACCTGACGCAATCCGGTCGGGCCTGGCTGGCGGCGGGCCAACCGGACAAGGCGATCGCGGCCTACCAGGCGGTGGTGGACTCGCACGGCGGGACGGCCTACGCGACCGAGGCCAAGGTGCGGTTGGCCGAGATCGCGGCGAGCGGGGCCAGCGCCTCGAACTGAGCGGGAGCGTGGCGGCGTCCCGCCGCCATCGGGAGGGATCGGGGGCCCCGGACGGTGCGTCCGGGGCCTTCTTGTTCGGGATGGGGAAGGCGCCAGTGACGCCGCATCGCCTCGACAGGGCGCCTCTTGAGAACGTCGTATAAGATATGTTATGTTAAGTACATCGGTGGAGAAGTGTGGAATCCGGGGATCGTCCCCGGGGGCCGCCGCCGCTGTAAGCTACCGTTGGGAAAGGCATTACCGTGTTTGTCCCCGCCGACTGCCAGCTCAGTCGAACCCTCGGCCGATGAGCTGCCCCGTGGCCAGCCCCAGAAGACCACCGACGAAGGTCCAGAGTGCCGAGTTGCCCTCCGAGGCCCCGACCACCATAGTGGCCTCGGGGGGCCGGAGGGCCTCCGGAATCGGCTGGGGGGCGATCAGGCGGCCCGGCGCCGCCGGGGACGGTCGGATTGGCCACGTCAGCCCCCTCCCGTCGGGGCCTCCAGCCACTCTCCCCGGTAGACCAGCCGGCCCTCCCCGCAAAGCCAGACGTCGGTCACCTGGTCGGGCTCCATCGTGGCGCTGACCTCGAGGATCGGCCCCCCCCGGCTCCTGAACCGCACCGGGAGGCGGGCGAGGCCCTTCCGGGCCACGTAGGCCGCCGCCGCCACCGTCCCGGTGCCGCAGGCGAGCGTTTCCCCCTCCACGCCGCGCTCGAATGTCCGGATCCGCCAGGCCCCATCCCCGCGGCGGGGCGCGCTGATGAAGTTGGCGTTGGCTCCCGCGTCCCCGAGCGCGGGATGGTGGCGGAGTTCCCGGCCACGGCGGCCGAGCTCCACCTGGTCCACGTCGGCCACCAGGATCACGAGGTGCGGCACCCCGACGGTGGCGAGTGCGATGTCCGCCTCGCCCGGCTCGGGCGCAATGCCCGGCACGGCGGCCGGCGCCGGGAACGCCGGGAGGTTGAGCTCGGCGGTCCATGGCCCGGCCCCGGCCCGGGTGCGGAAATGCCCTGCGTCGGTCTTCAGGGTCATCCCCATCCCGTCGCCCAGACCGAGGTGGGCGGCGAGCGCCGTGCTGCAGAGGGCGGCGTTGCCGCACATCGCCGCCCGCCCGCCGTCGCAGTTGTAGAAGTTCATCCGGACGGCCCCGTCCTCCGGGGCGAGGATGACGAGGCCGTCCGCGCCCGCGCCCATCCGGCGGTCGCAGAGCGCGCGGATCCGTTCCGCGGACCATTCCTCCGGCGCCGTCTCCCGGCCGTCCAGCACGACGAAGTCGTTGCCGGAGCCGGTCATCTTGAAGAACGGGACCATCACAGCTTCCCCACCATCGCCCGGAGCCGCAGCCACCAGACCATCCAGACCGCCTCGCGGACGATGCGCTTGTTCATCTTGCTCTGGCCCTCCACCCGGTCCACGAAGACGATCGGGATCTCCGCCAGCCGCATCCCCCGCTTCCAGGCGCGGAAGCTCATCTCGATCTGGAAGGCGTAGCCGTTGGAGCGGACCCGGTCGAGGTTCACCGCCTCGAGCACGCGGCGCCGGAAGCACTTGAACCCGCCGGTGGCGTCGGAGAGCGGCATCCCCGTGACCACCCGCGCGTAGACATTGGCGAAGTACGAAAGCAGGAGCCGCGACATCGGCCAGTTGATGACGTTCACCCCGGTCTTGTAGCGGGAACCGATCACGAGGTCCGCGTGCTCGATCGCATCGAGGAACCTGGGCAGGAACTTCGGGTCATGGCTGAAGTCGGCGTCCATCTCGAAGACGTACTCGAACGGCCGCTCGAGCGCCCAGCTGAACCCGGCGAGGTAGGCCCGCCCGAGTCCCTCCTTCGCCGCACGATGAATCACGTGGATCCTCGGGTTCCGGCCGGCCATGTCGTCCGCGAGCGCGCCCGTGCCATCAGGCGAGTTGTCGTCCACCACGAGGACCTCGAGCCGCGGGTCCTGCGCCAGGATCTCGGGGACGATCCGGGGCAGGTTCCGGGACTCGTTGTACGTCGGTACGATGACCAGCGCACGCTCAGGCACCGGCCCTCCGCGCGCGCACGGCCGGCACCGCCACCGCGAGGAACGCGAGGGCCAGCGCGACCCAGCTCACCAGCTTGCCGAGCCGGTAGCTGTCCGACGCGAACCGGAATGTGACCTCCCGTGCCGCGGCCGGAAGCTCCACCGTGAGGAAGGCCCCCTGCCCCCGGCGCACTTCCGCCGGCCGCCCGTCCACCTCCGCGTGCCAGTCGGGGTACCAGTTCTCGGCCACCACCAGCCACGAGGGCCCTGGGTCCTCGCCCTCGATCGCGAAGGCCATCGCGCCCGGCTCCCATCGGGTGACGCGGGCGTGGCGTCCTGACGGCGCCGGAAGGCCGTCACCGAGCGGCGGCGGGGTGAGCCCAGTCGTGTCGGGGAGGAGCACCACGCGGTCCTTCGGGAAGCGCGGATCCACCACCGTCGGGACGAGTTGGGCCTCCGGCACCTTGAGGGCGCCCGGAACGACCCTCGCCCACGGCGGGACGCTGTCGCGCTGGTAGAGGACGGCGCTGCCCCCCGGCGTCACCGCCACCGGTCCCTCGACCCGGGTGAACCCCGGCACCGCCTGTTCCCCCGGGAGGATCAGGTAGCGGACGGCGAGCAGGTCCCAGAAGGGCGGGCCGGCGTTCAGGTTGGCCCACACGTTCTTCCCGCCGAGGAGCTCGTCCCAGGCATGGAGCTCGTTTCCGTGGTACCCGAGCACCTGGGGGATGTCGAGCCCCATCAGGTACGAATGGGGGTAGACCCCGGGGTCGAGGACCCGATACGGCGGCTCGGTCGCCTGCAGCCGGCGGGTGATGGCGTCGGGCCCGTAGAGCTCGGCCGCCGGCGCGGAGAACTTGAAGAAGCGGCGATCCACCAGGTACAGGTCGGCCGCGGTGACGAGCACCAGCGCGCCGACCGCCGCCGCCCCGGCGAGGCGGTGGGTCGTGATTCCCCACGCGACCGCGCCCCCGAGGACGGCGAGGACGAGGAGTCCGCGCGCGCCCGCCTTCAGGGCGTCGGCGTTCTCGATGGCGGCCCGCAGCCGGGCCGGGTCCGCCACCGCTTCGGCCACCGGCTGAAGGAGTCCGACGGCGCCAAGCAGGCCGAGCCCCGCGAGCGTCCCGAAGGCGATGGCCAGGGATCGCGCCGCGACTTCCCCGCGCAGCAGGCGTTCCGCGCCCGCCGCCGCCCAGACCGCCACCGGGAGTGCCACCAGCAGGAACGCCATGCCCGGCGCGCGGACCGACTTCATCATCGGCATCACCTCGTACCACGCGCGATAGACCGGCGTGTGGCGCCCGAGGGCGATGAGCAGGAACAACGCGCCGATGCCGAGGAAGGCGAGCAGCGCGGGCTGCCGCTTCCGTTCACCCCAGCCGAACGCGGCCAGTGCCACGACCACCGCGCCGAGGTATTCGGTGTGGAGCTTGAGCGGGTTCTCGCCCCAGTAGCGCTCCACGACGCCGTTGAAGTCGGGGAGCACGGCGGTGATCAGTTCGGCGCGCGGGAGCGAGTACGAGGTGGCGTAGTCCCAGCCGCGGCTCGCACCCGCCTCGCCCCGTGGCGACCAGGGGATGTACTCGAGGAACGGGAGGGCCTGCACCGCCGAGATGGCGAGCCCGAGGAGCACCGCCCCGAGGGCCAGGCCGAGCGGGACCAGCGGGCTCCCCGCCGGCCGGCCCGGCGCCAGGAACACGAGCCAGAGCGTCCAGAGCCCCGCTGCCACGAGCAGGTAGTAGGTGAGCTGGTAGTGCGGGCTCACCATGCAGAGGCCGACCAGCACGGCGAGGACGCCGTACGCGCCGGGGCGCCGCCCCACCACCGCCCGGTGCAGCGCGAGGAACACGAGCGGGGCGAGCGCGGAGACGAACAGCTTGCCGTCGTGGCCCGGGTGCACCAGCGAGGCGACGATCCCGGTCATCTGGTACGCCACGCCGCCGGTCAACGCCGCGCCGAAACCGAACCGGAGCGCGCGGAGGAGGGCGTACATCGCCACCCCTGCGAGGAGCAGGTGAAGGGCGAACCCGAGGTTCATCGCCGTGTCCACCGGCAGGATCCAGCGGAGCCACGCCGTGGGATAGAAGATGTCGCCGTGCATCGCCGCGATGAACGGCATGCCGCCGAAGAGATAGGGGTTCCATTGCGGGATGTGGCCCGTGGCGCGGAACATCTCCGCCCCGAAGGCCCGGAAGGCGTAGCCGGCGGAGTACTGGTCGCTCAACGGGCTCACCAGGAACTGCCCCGCGAGCATCGGCCAGCAGAGGGCGAGGGTGGTGAGGGCGCAAAGCGCGACCGCCAGGAGCAGTGGGCGGCGCGGCTCGAAACCGACGTCAGCTCTCTCGGGACTCGGCACGGACACTCCGTCTCGAAGCGAGGAACGGGAGCGCGACCCCGACCTCGGTGACCGTCAGCAGGAGCCGGGAGGCCAGCGCCAGCGCGGTGGCCCGCGGCAGGCCCAGCACCGGCTGGAGCAGCACGATGAAGAGCGCCTCGCGCACCACCAGGCCGCCGGGCGCGAAGAGCGCCAGCAGTCCGGCGAGGTAGCTCGCAGCGAAGGCGCCGACCGCGGCGCCGATGGGGAGCGCCACCGGCCCGAGCATCCCGCGGGCCAGGCACCAGAGCGCCACGCCGTATCCGGCCCAGGCGATGGCGTTGGCGGCGATGGCGAGGGCCATCGTGCCCGGCCCCGGTGCGGTTGCGCCCTCGGCGCCCTCCGCCCGGAGCAGCCGGCGCGCCACCGGCGGCCAGAGGACGGTCCCGATGCCCGCGGCGCTCACGATCGCCAGCAGCAGGAGGACCGCCCGTGCCCCCGGGTGGGCCGCCTCCAGGGCGGAGGTGCCCGCCAGCGCCACCACCAGCGCGCCGGTGCCGACCGCCAGGACCTGCATGAGGATCGCGGCGCCCGTGGCCGCCCACGCCTCGACTCCCGCCTGCCTTGCCATCACCGCCATCCCGGCCACGGCCCAGACCTTCCCCGGGATGTACTTCCCGAGGCTCGACAGCGCCCATATCCGGGCCGCTTCCCACACCCCGAGCGGCCGGCCCCAGGAGGCGAGAATCCCGCGCCAGGCGGCGATGAGGAGGCCGTACATCGCCCAGACCAGGACGGCGCTCAGGGCGATCCAGCCCGGCCGGACGTCGAGCGCCAGTGGTTGCGACCGGAACTGGGCCCAGTTCGCCGCGAAGGTGCGCCAGACGAACACCGCCACGAGCGCCGTCGCCGCCGCGCCGAGCCACATCCAGCGGCGGTCACGCACGGAGCGCCTCCGCGTACCACCGCTCCACCTCGCCCGCCACGACGTCGGGCTCGAGCCGGCCCCGCCAGGCCTTCCCGGCCGCCGCGGCCGCACCGCGAGCGGCAGGATTCCCGAGCAGGCCGCGCACCGCTCCTGCGATGGCCCCGGGGGTCGGCGCGACGACCTGCCCCGCTCCCGGCTCCGACAGCACGTCCCGGACTCCTCCACCGTCGGTGCACGCCACCACCGGTGTCCCCTGCCCCAGCGCCTCGACGGCAGCGAGCCCGAAGCCCTCGCCCACCGCCGGGAAGAGCGCCACCTCGGCCTCGGCCAGGAAGGCCGCGACCCGCGAGGTCGGCACCTGGCCCTCGAAGGCGACGGCGGCGCCCAGCCCGCGGGAGGCGGCGAGGTGCTCGAGCCCACGCCGGGCCGGCCCGTCACCCACGACGCGCAACCGGGCTTCCACCCCCTGCCCCACGAGCAGGGCGAGCGCCTCGATGGCCAGGTCCACCCGCTTCTGCGCCGTGAGCCGCGCCACCAGGACCAGTTGACCGGGGGATGGGCCGCGCGGTGCGCGCGCGGGCCCGCCCCCGGGAGGCAACGGCATCGGCTGCACCACGTCCACCCGGCGCCCGGTCGCGGCCTCGATGAGGGCGGCCAGGTGGGTCGACACCGCGGTGACGACCCGGGCGCGTCGGTAGACCGGCCGGGCCGCCAGGCGTGCCAGCGCCGACCCCGGCAGCAGGCGGGCGTCGGTCCCGTGCGAGGTGAGGACGAGCGGCCAGCGGCGGGGCGCGGCGATCCCCGCGGGAACCCACCAGTGTGCGTGCACGACACCGCGCGTGCCGGCCAGCCATTCCCGGGCGCCCCGCCGGAGCGCCCGGATCATGCCGGCGAGCGCCAGCGCCGCCCCCGGGCTCGAGAGTGCCTCCGCCATCCGGCCGCTGTAGGCGAGGGTCTCGCGTGGGGGAGCGGCGTAGCGCACCCGGCGGACCGGCACGCCCTCGATCTCGTCCTCCCCCCCGCGGCCGCCGTCACTGGGCGCGACCACCAGCAGCTGATGGCCCCTGGCGCGAAGCGCCGCGGCGAGCGGCAGGAGGAAGGCGCCGGCGAGGTCCCCCGGGCGCCGGGGAAAGTTGTGAGTCACGAAGGCGACGCGCACCGGTCAGGACGGGTCGTTGCCCTGTCGCTCGCCCCGCGCGACCAGCCGCTGGAACTCGCGCTGCTCCTCCCGCATCCCCGCGATCATCTCGCCGACGAAGCCGAACCCGAAGAGTGCGATGCCGCTGATGACCATGGTCTCGACCAGGTTGAGCAGGGGCCGGAAGCCGATGCCATAGCCGAACCGGAGCACGAGGGCGACCACGCCGGCCAGGAAGCCGACCAGGAACAGGACCGCGCCGGCAAGGCCGAAGAAGAGCATCGGCTTCCGCCCGAAGCGCAGCTGGAACCAGACCGAGAGGAGGTCGAGGACGCCGACGGGGATCCGGCGCCAGTTGAACTTGGACACCCCCGCGCGCCGCGGGTGGAGCGGCACCGGCACCGAGCTGAGGCGGAATCCGTCCGCGGCGGCCACGACCACCATGTACCGGTGCCAGTCGGGCCGGAGCGGAACGCCGATGAGGACGTCCCGGCGCCAGGCCTTGACGGAATTGAGGTCCTCGACCTGCACGCCGAAGAGCCAGCGACAGAGGTGGTTGTAGACGCCGGAGACGAAGGCCTTCTCGTACTTCCCCTGCTTGCTGCCGGTGACCACGTCGGCCTCGCCGCGGAGCACCGGTCCCGTGAGCCGGGGGACGTCCGCCGGCAAGTACTGGAGGTCGGCGGGGTAGAAGACGAACACCTCGCCGCGGGCCGCCTCCCCAGCCGAGCGGAGCGCGTCGGCGATCCCGCGCTGCCGGCGGTGCGTCACGACGCGCAGGAACGGGTGGACGGCCGCCAGGCCGCGGAGGACGTCGGCGCTCCCGTCCCGCGAGCCGTCGTCCACCACCACGACCTCGTACGGCTCGGGCTCCGGGGCGAACGCCTCGGCGCAGAGCCGGAGGAATTCGGGGAGGTTCTCCGCCTCGTCCTTGGCCGGCACGAGGAGGCTCACCCGGGGCGCGGCCCCGCCCGGCGCGGCGAGGGTCATACCCGCTTCCGCATCCGGGCGGGGAGGATGCCGAGCTGGTCGCGGTACTTGGCGACGGTGCGCCGGGCGATCCTGATCCCCAGCTCCTGGAAGAGGTGCACGATCTGCTGGTCGGTGAGCGGCTTCGCCGGGTCCTCCTCGGCCACCATCTTCTCCAGCTTCGCCCGGATGGAGCGCGCGCTCGCGTCCTCGCCGGAGGCGGTGGACAGCGCGCTGGAGAAGAAGAACTTGAGCGGGAGGACGCCGCGCGGCGTCTGGACGTACTTCTCGTTGGTCACCCGGCTCACCGTGGACTCGTGCATGTTGATCACCTCGGCCACCTCGCGCAGCGTGAGCGGCTTGAGGTACTCGATGCCCTTCTCGAAGAACTCGCGCTGCCGGTCGACGATGAAGTTCATCACCTTGAGCATCGTCTGGCGGCGCTGCTCGATGGCCTGGATCATCCAGTTCGCGCTGTTGAGCCTGGAGGTGATGAACTCCCGGTTCTCCTGGGTCATCTTCTTCTTGTCCCGCGCGATCTCCTGGTAGGTGCGCGAGAGCCGGAGCCGCGGCATCCCCTGGTCGTTGAGGAACACCCGGTACCGGTTGTCCACCTTCTCCACCACGAGGTCGGGGGTGATGTACCCCTCGTTGCCGGCGGAGTGCTTGAGCCCCGGCTTCGGGTCGAGCCGGGCCAGGCGGTCGGCCGCCGCCTGCACGTCGCCGGGCTGCACGCCGAACCGGCGGGCCAGGTCGTTCCACCGGTGCGCGATCAGGTCGGGGAACGCCTGGTCCACCAGGCGGACGGTGAGCGACTCCGTGTCGCCCTCCTGGTGGAGCTGGAGCAGCAGGCATTCCCGCAGGTCGCGGGCCCCCACGCCGGGGGGGTCGAGATGCTGGATGACGGCCAGCATCGCCTCCGCCTCGGCCATCGTGTAGAGCGGGAGGTCCGCATCGGGGGGCGGCGGCGCCTCCTCCTCCTCGTCGTCCAGGCCGCCGGGCTCCGGCTCGGCGCGGCGGGCGTGGCTCCGCACCAGCTCGTTCACGGAGGCCAGGATCTCCTCGAGGGTGGCGGCGAGGTAACCGTCCTCCTTGATGTTCCCCAGGAACTCCTCGCTCAGCAGCCGCTGACGCGGGGTGAGCTCGAGCATCTGGATCTGGTCGCGCAGGTAGTCGATCAGGTCGGTGGTCTCGACCGTCACCGGCTCCGCGTACTCCAGCGAC
Organism: uncultured Gemmatimonadales bacterium; assembly: GCA_963717315.1. Lineage (GTDB taxonomy): Bacteria > Gemmatimonadota > Gemmatimonadetes > Gemmatimonadales > GWC2-71-9 > JAICEH01. Next base: position 1,245 of record CAVQWA010000103.1, on the reverse strand, counting down.
TCGAACTGCTCCCGCTGCCCCCCGACCTCGAAGCCGTTCAGGAGGATCTCCTCCCAATCGACCTCGTCCTCCTTCTCCTTTTCGGCCTTCTCGGTCTCCGCGGTCTTCTCCGTGGTCCCCTCCTCCTCCTCGGGCTCGACCAGCTCGAGGAACGGGTTGCCGAGCAGCTCCTGCTTGAGGTGCTGCTGGAGGTCCATCATCGGCATGTACAGGAGGTCCATCGCCTGGTACAGCCGGGGATTGACCCGGAGTTCCTGGCGGAGCCCGGTGTGCTGCCCCAGTCCCTGTCGCATCACGCCGCCTCCATCCGCGCCCGCAGCCGGGCGGTGAGGGTCGGTCCGAGGAAGACCTGGGACACCCGGTCGTCGAAGACCAGCTCCCGCACCGTGCCGGACGCCTGCACGCGGCCCTCGAACATGATGTATGCGCGGTCCACGATGTCCAGCGTCTGTTCCACGTTGTGGTCGGTGATGAGCACGCCGATCCCCCGATGCCGGAGTCCGGCCACGATGCTCTGAATGTCATGCACGGCGATCGGGTCGACCCCCGCGAACGGCTCGTCGAGCAGCATGAACTTGGGCTGGGTCACGAGCGCCCGGGTGATCTCGAGCCGGCGCCGCTCACCGCCGCTCAGGCTGTATGCCTTGTTGCCCCGCAGGTGGCGGATGGAGAGCTCGTCCAGCAGGGTCTCCAGCCGCGCCCGCCGATCGGCCCGGGAAAGCGGGAGGGTCTCGAGGATGGCCAGGATGTTCTCCTCCACGGTGAGCCGCCGGAAGATCGAGGGCTCCTGGGCGAGGTAGCCCAGCCCGGCGCGGGCCCGGCGGTACATCGGAAGCCCGGTGAGCTCCGCACCGTCGAGCCGCACCTCCCCCGCGTCCGGCCGGACGAGGCCGGTGATCATGTAGAACGTCGTCGTCTTCCCCGCCCCGTTCGGCCCGAGCAGCCCGACGATTTCGCCCTGGGCGACGCGCACGCTCACGTCGTCCACCACCCGCCGCCCGCGGAACGCCTTCACCAGGCCGATCCCCTCGAGGACGCTGCCCCCGGTCGGCACCGGATGCTCGGCGGTCCGGTGGGCGAACCCGGCCCCGGCGAGGTCGAGCAGGGCGCGACGCGCCGCCGCGCGGTCGGTGCGTGCCTCCTCCCACCATGCCCCCCGCGCCTGGACCGGGTCCCAGCCGCGCGCGGCGCCGTCCTCCACCCAGCCGTCGGTGGCCAGGCGAGGCAGGACCGACGCGGTGAGGT
>CAVQWA010000102.1:0-7973 GCA_963717315.1 uncultured Gemmatimonadales bacterium | reverse complement strand
GTGGCCGACGTGCCGTTCGTGGACGTGATCAACACGATGCTCGACGCCTCCATCCCGCTCACCGCCCAGGAATGGGAGCAGTGGGGCAACCCGGCGGAACCCGGGGCCTACGCGTACATGCGGCAGTACTCGCCCTACGACAACGTCCGGGCGCAGGCCTATCCGTGGATGCTGGTGATGAGCGGCATCAACGACCCCCGGGTGCACTACTGGGAGCCGGCCAAGTGGGTGGCGAAGCTCCGCGCGCTCAAGACCGACCGGAACCCGCTCCTCCTCCGGATGGAGATGGAGAGCGGGCACGGCGGCAGCTCGGGACGCTACGAGCGGCTCAAGGAGCAGGCGTTCCGGTACGCTTTCATCCTCGATGCGGTGGGCCTGGCCACGGAGGCGGTGCCATGAGAGTCGCGAGTCGCGAGTCACGAGGCGCGGGCAGCACCGACCGGCGGGCATTCCTGCGATCGCTCGGGGCCGCGTCGCTCGCGCCGGCGTTCGCGGCGGACGCGATGCGCCGGCTCGAGCGCGCCGCGGTCATCGCCGGTGGCCGGCCGGCGGCCGCGGTGGCGGAGGACGAGACGTACTGGGCCGAGATCCAGCGCGCCTTCGACGCCGACCGCACGATGGTGAACCTCAACAACGGCGGCGTGAGCCCCAGCCCCACCCACGTGCTGGAGCAGATGATCCGCGACCTGCGGTTCTGCAACGAGCTCCCGGTGGAGCACATGTGGCGGGTGCTCGAGCCCCGGCTCGAGTCGGTGCGGCGGGAGCTGGCAGTCGAGTTCGGCTGCGACCCGGAGGAGATGGCGATCACCCGGAACGCCTCCGAGGCGCTGGAGAACATGATCTTCGGGCTGGACTTGCAGCGGGGCGACGAGGTCGTGGTCGCGAACCAGAACTACCCGCGGATGCTCACCGCCTGGCGGCAGCGGGTGCGGCGCGACGGGATCGTGCTCAGGGAGATCTCCTTCCCGGTGCCGCCGCCGTCGGCCCGGGTGGTGGTGGACCGGTTCGCCGAGGCGATCACGCCCCGCACCCGCGTGGTCGAGGTCACCCACATCACCAACCTCACCGGGCAGATCCTGCCGGTGCGGCCGATCGTGGACCTCTGCCGGCCGAAGGGGATCGCGGTGTTCGTGGACGGGGCGCACGCCTTCGCCCACTTCCCCTTCACCCGCGACGAGCTGGGCTGCGACTACTACGGCACCAGCCTCCACAAGTGGCTCTTCGCGCCCATCGGCACGGGGTTCCTCTACGTGCGGCGGGAGAAGATCCCCGGGCTCTGGCCGCAGATGGCGGCACCGCCGGAGATGGACGCGAACATCCGGAAGTACGAGGAGATCGGCACCCACCCCGCCGCGAACCACAATGCCATCGCCGCGGCGATCGCCTTCCATCGCGGCATCGGGGCCGAGCGGAAGGTGGCGCGGCTCCGCTGGCTCCGGAACCGGTGGGCCAGGCGGCTCCTCGCCGAGAGCGACCGGGTGAAGGTGCTCACCCCGCTCGAGGGGACCGACGCGGCGAGCATCGCGCTCTTCCACGTGGACGGGATCGAGGGGCCGAAGCTCGGCGCCTGGCTGCTGGCCGAGCACCGGATCGTCACCACGCCGATCGTGCACCCGGAGTTCGAGGGCATCCGGGTGACCCCGAGCGTCTACACCACGCCGGACGAGGTGGACCGGTTTGCGGAGATGGTGCTCAAGGCGATCAGGAACGGCATCAAGTAGGGGAACGGGGAACGGGGACCGGTAACCGCCGGAGGCGGGGAGGGGCCCGGTCCCCGTTCCCCGCCTACTCTCCCCCCGCCCTCGCCGTCGCGCCGAGTCCCAGCCGCCGGAGCAGGCTGATCGCGATCCGCTGCTCGGTTTCGCTCAGCCCTTCGACCGCCACCCGGATCGCCTCGGCGTGCTCCGGGAAGATCCGCTTCACGAACGCCTCGCCGCGCGGGGTGAGCGCCGCGTAGCGGGCCCGCTTGTCGTCGCTGCACGGCCGCCGCTCCACCAGCCCCCGCTTCACCAGCCGGTTCACCAGCCAGGTCACCCCGCCGCTCGACACCAGGATCCGCCGCTGCAGGTCGCCCAGCCGCAGCGGGCCCTTGTGGTGCAGCGCCTCGAGCACGCCGAACTCGGCCAGCGTCAGCTCGTGGCGCGCAATGTCCGCCTCGGCGTGCGCCTCCACCGCCCGGAACGAGCGCGCCAGCACCACCCAGAGCTTGAGCGCCAGGTCGGTGCCGTCGTCGCGCTCGGAGGCGGCGGGGGCGGGCCGGAATCGGGGAGTCATCTAAGTGCTAAGATAGATTGCGTTCCCGGTTGGTCAACGGCAGGGTCCGGTTGGCGCCGCTAACTTTGGCCCCATGACCGACGCGCACGACGCGCACGACGCGCACGAGGCACAGGACGCGCACGAGGCGCCGGGGGCACGGGCCGAGCCGTCCCAGCCGCCCAAGCCGCCCTCTGCCACCGACCTCGCCTGGGCCGGCCGGCTGATGCGCGAACAAACCGGCGCGAGCTGGCTGGTGCCGCTGCTGGCGCCGCCGCTCGCCGAGGTCATCGCCTCCCCGCTCCTCACCGACGCCGACCTCACCCGGGTGTTCCGCGACCCGGCGGAGGTCCGCGCCATCTGGGCGGCGCTCGCCCCGCGCATCGCGGCCGTCATCCAGGGCGAGGCGGCGCTCGACAATCGCGACGCGCTGGACCTCGCGAACGCCGTCACCTGGGACCGCGGCGTCCTCGCCCTCCTCGTCCCCGCGCGATCGGTCGCGTCCGACGCGCTCGGCATCGACCCCCAGCTCTCCGGCCCGGGGCTGGTGCGGCGCCTGGCGGAGGTGATCCCGACGGTGCCGGTGCCGGTGGCCGAGATCGCGCTCCGGGTCGAGCAGCTCCTCTGGCCGCTGGTGCAGTCCGGCACCCGCGTGGACTTCCTGCCCCGGGCGCACACGAGATTTGCCGCGGTCACCCGCGCGATCGACGCCCGCTGCCGCGAGGCGGGACTCGCCACGTGGGAGGACGCGCTCCGGCACGCGCACGCGCACTGGAGTGCCACCGGATGGCGCGACCTCCTCTTCCGCGACGCGGGGCCGGTCCAGCTCTACATGGACGACGTGGATGCGCAGCTCGCGGAAACCGCGAAACCGGCGAAGGCCGATGATGGCGGCCACTCCACCCGGCTGCACCTCGAGGAGCGGCTCCGCGACACCGAGCGCTCCCGCGATGCCCTCGCGCGCGAGGCCAAGGAGCTCGCGGGGCTTCGTGACGAGGTCGGCCGGCTCCGCACGCAGGAGGGGAAGCTCAAGGAGGCGCGCGACCGGGCGCAGGCGCGGGTGAAGGAACTCGAGGCCCGCGTCGCCGACCTCGAGCGCCTCTCGCGGGGCCAGAAGCACGAGCTCGACGCCCTCCGGCCGCCCGAGCCGTCCCGGCCGCCCCCGCCGGCGGAACTTCCCGCGCCGCCCCAACCGCAGGAGCCCCCCGAGCCGCCCCTGCCTCCGGACCTCCTCACCGGTCGCCGGGTGTTCCTCTTCACCGGCCAGCTTCGCGCGGCGGTGGCGGCGGCGATGGGCCGGGAGCTGGAGCGGATCGGCGCCGAGGATCCCCAGGTGCATTGCGTTCACAAGGGCACGCTCGGCCCGGAGACCTTCCCGGAGGACGCCGTGGTGGTGATGGACCTCCGCTTCCTCGGCCACAAGCACTCGGAGCGGATCGAGGCGCGGGCGCGCCGGTCCGGGGCGAACTACCTGCCGGTCAAGTCGGGGAAGGGTGGCCTCGCGCGCGCGGTGGCGGAGGCGTGGGTGAGGAGGTCGGGCGGCTGACGGCGGTCAGCAGCCGGTGTCGGCCGGCGCCCGCGGCAGCTCCCGTCGGCCTCGAGCACCGCCCACTCCTGCTCGCCGCGCAGGGCCGCTCGTGCCAGGTTCACCCACAGAGCGCCATCCCTCGCGAAGAACGCCTGCCCGCTGGCGGGCCGGAATCGCGGTCGGCGGAAGACGGAGGCGTCGCGCCTCGGGGCGCGGGCGAGCAGGTCGTTCGCCGCGGAGTCGAACGCCTGGTCGGTGAGCTGGACGCGGCGTGGATTGAGTGCCCGGGTGAACAGCGTCTCCCCCGTGGCGGCCAGGACCGTCACCCGAAGCGTCGGCCCGGTGTCGGCCACTTCCCGGTGGAGGATGGCGAAGCCGCGGCCGAAGCCGTCCAGGACGAGCACCGGCGTGTCGCCAAAGGGCTGGCGGCCGACCAGCCCGGCACCGCTCCCGTCGAGGATCGCGAAAGCCTCGCCGCTCCGGTCGAGCCGGTCGAGGACGCGGTTGGCATCCGCAGCTCGAGACGCGACCCCCACGGGCACGAGCGCGGGAAGCGCGCCGGAGGCGAGCGCGTCGTACGACCAGTCTCCCTCCGCCACCAACCCGCCCGAGACGACCGCCCGCACCAGCGCCTTCCGCGGCCACCCCGTGAAGTCCACCCGCACCGATCGCGCGACGAGCACGCCTCCGGCAGTGTCGAGTGCGGTGAGCCGGTCCTGTGCCGGGTCGCTCACCCAGAGCGTGTCGTCCACCAGGCCCGCCCAGGTGATCGAGCGGAACTCGCCCGGTGCCGCGCCGTCCCGGCCGACCTGCCGGATGAACCGCCCGGCGGTGTCGTGGACGAGGATGTCCCGCTCGCGCGGCTGGATGAGGAGCAGCCGGTCTCCGTCAGCCAGGATCCCACTGATGTACCCGAGGGGATGGTCGCCCGCTTCGTCGGAGGCGATCCGCCGCTCGAGGACGAGGGAGTCGGAGGGTGGGTTGGCCGCCGACTCGGGCCGGCCGCCGCATCCCGCCGCGAGGAGGAGTGCGGCGAGCCGCTTCAGGCCGCCTCGCGGAGCGCCGCAATGGCCGCGTCGAGCTGCGCGTCGCTCAAGTAGGGCGCGGGCCCGAAGCGCAGCACCTCGCCGCGCCAGTCGGTGAGCACGCCGCGCTGCCTGAGTGCCGCGCCGATCTCCGCGGCGCGTGGTGCGCGAAGGGCGAGGAACCCGCCGACGGACTCGAGCGGCACCGAGCGGTCCCGGGTGATCACCGCCGGGTCGAGGTCGAGCGCGTCGAACGCCGCCGCGAGCCGGCCCACCTGGTGCCGGCTCACCTCCCGCAGGAATCCCGGCACCAGCCCCTGTCCGGCAAAGAACTCGAACACTGCCGCCCCCCGGTAGTGGCTGGTCGGGTCATACGTGGCGCCGGCGAAGCGGTCGCCGCCGCCGCCGTAGAGCACCGCGTGCTCCTCCCCCTCCCTGCCGCCGCCGCTCGCCTCCCGCTCGTGGAGCGCCGAGAACTCGCTGAACCAGCCGGTGGCGACGGGGCGGAGGGCACAACCCGGCGGGATCCGGAGGAATCCGTTCCCCTCGCCGAGCTGGAGGTACTTGTACCCGGCGCCGGTGATCCAGGCGCCGCCGAGTCCCTCCGCGGGCAGCGTGAACGGGATGGCGCCGAGTGCGTGGTAGGCGTCCACCAGCAGCTCGGCGCCCACGGTCTCGCACCGCGTCTGGAGTTCACGAAGGTTCGGGACGATGCGCGCGCTCAGGAAAAGCACCGCGGACGCGAGAACCGCCGCCGTGCGGTCATCCGTCGCATCGGCCAGCCGCTCGGCGAGGGTGTCCGCCGGCTCCGCGTGCACCCGCGCGATCTCGAGCCCCGCCTCCTCCAGCCGGTCGGCAAGCCGGCGGATGGTGTGGAACTCGCCGTCGGTGGTGACGAGCCGCGGGCGCGCGCGGAGCGGCAGGGCGGAGAGGAAGCGGAGCAGCAGCTCGAAGGTGTTCTCGCCCAGGGCGTAGTCGCCGTCGGGGTCGTCGAGCAGTGTCCGGTACCCCGCCCGCACCCGGTCGGCCTTCGCGAACGCCGCCGCCCACTTGTTGTCCACCAGCTCGGCGGCGTCGAGCCAGGCCCGCTGCTGCGCCTCGAACCCCACGTCGGGCCACGCCTGGTGCGAGTGGCCGGAGAGCAGCAGCCGCTCCGCCACCCGGAACCGCGCGTAGTGGGGGGCGAGGGAGTTGGGCCGGCTGCGGAGCGACTGAAGGGTGTGGGGCACGGGGAGAGGGGAGAGGGGAACGGTCCAGTGAACAGCGCCACGCTACACAGCCCGCCTCCCGCCCGCCAGTAGCCCGCCCCTGGCATTCCCCATGACCGATCCAGCCGCCCCAGCCGCCCCGGCCGTCCCAGCCGCCGCCCCGCGGGCCGCCCTGGCCTTCATCTTCATCACCATCTTCCTCGGCCTGCTGGGCGCCGGGATTCTCATTCCCGTCATACCGACCCTCGTCCGGCAGTTCACGCCGGGCGGGTTCGTGGTCGGGCTGCTCGGCAGCGCCGTGGGCTACACGATCTTCGGCGCCGCCCACTCGCTCACCTTCCTCTTCGTGGGCCGGATCCTCGACGGCACCACCGGCGGCAACATCTCCCCCGCGCAGGCCTACCTCGCCGACGTCTCGCGGCCGGCGGACCGGTCCAGGAACTTCGGCCTGGTCGGCGTCGCGTTCGACAGCGTCGGCGCGGCCTTCATCAAGCCGACGATGACGGGGCTCGTCTCGCGCCAGGTGGACGCCCGCACGCAGGGCGCGATTCTCGGCGTGCTCCACTCGGGCGCGAGCCTGATGCGGGTGGCGGGACCGGCGCATGCGGGATGGATCCACGAGCACGTCGCCCGGACCGCGCCCTCCTGGACCAGCGCGGGCGTCAGGGCCGTGGCAGCGGCGGTGGTCCTGCGGCGAAGCCACAGCGATCGCAGTCACTGACGTCCGACCTGCGTCCTTCGATTCCCGTCAACTCCGGACGAAGGCCATCAGTGGCCCGTAATCCCCACGATCGGCCTGGCGCAGCGCCTCGACGTAGGCTTCCCGTGTGGCCCCGTCAATCAGCAGGCTGCCCGAACCCCAGGTGAATGGAGGCCGTCCGTTCGCTTCCAGGAACGCATCGGCCATCAGCCGCGCATGGCGACCATTGCCGTTCGCGAACGGATGGATCCAGGCCAGGCGATGGTGGAGTCTCGTGGCGATCTCCTCGACTGGGTACGTGGCGTGGTCTGCCCAGTACTTCGCATCGTCGAGGAGACTGGCCAACTGCTCCGGCATCTCCGGAGCGGGGACCCCGATGTTCTTTCCCGTCCTGCGGAACTGCCCCGCCCACCGCCAGGTCTCGCCGAACATCCGCTGGTGAAGCTCCCGAAGGAAGGCGAGCGAGAGGACCGGCCCGCTCCTCCGCGTCTCACCCAGCCACACGACCGCCTTCGCGATGTTCGCCTGCTCCCACGCGTTCAGCTCGGCCCTCGTCGAGATGTGCCGTGGGATGAGTTCCGCTTCCTCCTCCAGGTCCAGCGGCGTGGCTCCGTCAGCGAGCTGGCCGTCCACGCTTCCTCCCGGTTGGACGCGGACTCCCATCCGGGTTGGCTGCCCTGAACTGGTACTCCCAGAGCTCGTCCGGCTCGGCGACAAGGCTGGCCGTTCGTTCCGCGATGAGGTGCTCGACCTCGTCGGCTGCGCTCGCCTGATCCTCGAGGTGCATCGTGTGCGCGATGCGGTTCACCTCCACCGTCGCCCACTTGCGCGCCTCGGCCTCGACGTAGTCCGTGAGCGTGGTGCGCGGCACCAGCGCGTAGACCAGGTCACACTCCAGCGCATCGGCGGCCCTGGAGAGCGCGGCGAGCGAGATCTTCCCCTCGGATTCCCGCTGCTCCATGAATGCCAGGGCCTGCCGGGTTACGCCGAGCCGGTCTGCGAGCTGCCGGGCCGACATTCCCAGGGCCGCCCGGATGGTCCTGATCCAGCCGCCCCCCGGTACCTCGCGCGGCAGGGCGCGCCAAGGCTTCAGGCGGTTCTCCACCTGCCTGAGCGCGAGTCGTTGGGTTGGCATGAAGCGCGGTGACATGGCTCATTACCAGCAGTGCGCAATTTGTGGATTGCCATAATGTGGATTGGCGACAATGCATATGTAGTCGCTTGGCTGATAAATGTCAAGATATAAATAGACAAATGAT